>CANOLA010000050.1 GCA_947566705.1 uncultured Lachnospiraceae bacterium
GAAATAAACACAAATTCATAGCATAAGTTGCGTTATTTAACTGCCAAAGTAATAATACAATCATGTCATGGTTTGACAAAAAAATAAGAAACCGGGATTTTTCCGCCCTGATAACGGCAATGGAGAAGAAAGACTGTGAAGCCATGGGAAATATCCTTTCAGACGAGCTTTTAGATACCATTAGCTGTTTTGATTATGCAGAAAATTATTACCATGGATTTTTAACAGGTCTTTTAAAGGCAGCAGGAAAATACATGGTGCGTTTCAACAGGGAAAGCGGAAACGGCAGACCGGATATCCTGATGTATTCCCCTTCCGTCCGCGGCAAGGCATTTATAATAGAACTGAAAGTGGCGGCAGAATACGGCCGTATGGCGGAGGGCTGTGACGCGGCCCTGGCTCAGGCGGCAGAAAAGAATTACCGCGCCGAATTTGAGAAAGCCGGTTATACGGATATTACTACTTATGGTATCTGTTTTTACCGGAAAGAATGTATGGCAAAGACAGAGATTACATTGTAATATAACAGAAAGGGAAGTATAATAATAACAGATGCTGCAGGAAATGCAGCAGTGAAAGGAAGGTAAAACTATGTTAAACGGAAAAGTAGCAGTCGTTACAGGCGGCACAAGGGGGATTGGTTTTGAAATTGTAAGGAAGTACCTTGCCAACGGCGCGAAAGTAGTGCTTTTTGGTTCCAGACAGGAAACAGTTGAAAAGGCGCTGGAAAAACTGAAAGCGGAAAACAGCAGCTGGGAAGTGGAAGGGAAGTTTCCAAAGCTGACAGACGCCGCAGAAGTGGAGCGTGCAGTAATGGAAGTAAAAGAAAAATTCGGAAGGATTGATATACTGGTAAACAACGCCGGTATTTCACAGAGCACTCCGCTTTATAATTATACTGCGGAGGAATTTGACAAAGTCATAGACCTTAACGTAAAGGCGGTCTTCTATGCCATATTACCGGCAGCAAAGATTATGAAAGAACAGGGCGGCGGCTGCATTATCAATACCAGTTCCATGGTGAGCATATCCGGCCAGCCGGCAGGTGTCGGATATCCGGCAAGTAAATTTGCAGTAAACGGCCTGACCATTTCTCTTGCAAGGGAACTTGGAAAAGACAACATCAGGGTAAATGCAGTAGCGCCCGGTGTGACAAAAACTGACATGGTGGCAGCGCTGCCGGAGGCAACCGTTCAGGCAATTTCTTCCAAAATTCCACTGGGGCGGGCAGGAGAGCCGGAGGAAGTGGCAGATGCATTCCTGTATCTGGCAAGCGATCTTGCAAGCTATGTGACAGGGGAAATTTTATCTGTGGACGGCGCATCAAAAGCATAAAGAGCATGAAACAAAAATGATACATTCCTCATGTACAGTATCATTGAAATAACATGCAAAAACATCAGTAGGTGACGATGCAATGATACGAATTTTAATTGTGGAGGATGAGGAAGCAATTGCAAATCTGGTACGCATGAACCTGGTGAAGGCAGGATATGAATGCCATGTTGCGGCAAGCGGCACGGCAGGTGCAGACAGGCTTGCCGAGTGCCAGTATGATCTGTGTATTTTTGATATTATGCTTCCGGAAATAGACGGCTATGAACTGCTGGAATATGCAAAGGGAATGGATATTCCGGTGATTTTCCTGACGGCAAAAGGAGAGACGCCTGACAAAGTGCGGGGGCTGCGGCTTGGCGCGGAGGATTATATCACCAAACCGTTTGACATACTGGAACTCATGGCACGGGTGGATACAGTGCTGCGCCGTTACAGAAAGACAGAGCAGGAGCTGGATGTCTGCGGACTGCATATTGACATTCCGTCTCGCAGGGTGACAAGGGGAGAGCAGGAAATTGAACTCACTTATAAGGAGTTTGACCTGCTCCTGCTGTTTGTGCGTAACCCCAACGTGGCGCTTTACCGGGAAATGATTTATGAGAGAGTGTGGGACAGTCCTTATATGGGAGACAGCCGGACTGTGGATTTACATGTGCAGAGACTGCGGAAAAAGGCGGGGCTGGAACAGGAAATTGAGGCTGTGTACAAAGTAGGGTACCGGTTCAGGAGGAAATAAAATTGTCTTTATTCTGGAAACAGCTTGCGGGAATGCTTACGGTAATCATACTTTCATTTACCGTTTTTGGAACAGTACTTCTGCAGACTTCATTCCAGTCGCTGCTGGAAAAGGAGAAGGAGAGCGGACTGGAGGAAGTCCGGATGCTCCAGTATGCTTTTCTGACAGCGGTGGAGGGAATGGAGGAAAACTATGCGCTGGACGAGAGAAATATTACCCGGCTTGCAGAATCAGTGGCGGTAAATGCGGGCGGCAGCCAGAGCGAGGTCTGCGTATATGACAAAAATGGACAGGGAATTTACCCGTGCGGGCGCACGGCAGGGGAACTTTGCAGTCTTCTGGAAAAAAACAGTACATCCGGTTCTAACTGTGCATGGCGGCTGCTGGAACAGAATAACAGTCATCTGATGGAGGCTGTTGCGCGGATGGACTGCGAGGGTGAAATCTATTATCTGCAGGTGCGCCGCAGCATACAGTATATTTATGACAGCAGGGAAAGCGGTTACCGGAATTACCGGAGTATACTTTTTGTACTTACGGCACTGGCAGCGTTGTTTTCTGCTGTTTTTGCTGTGGGATATACGGCGCCGATTCGCAGGCTTTCACTGGCGGCAAGGACATTTTCCAGGGGAGAATACAGTCAGCGTGTAAAACCGGCAGGAAATGACGAGATTACTGTTCTCATGCAGGACTTTAACGGGATGGCGGAAAAGCTGGAAAACAATATTCATGAGTTAAAGGAAAATGCAAGACAGCAGGAAGAATTTACAGGGGCATTTGCCCATGAACTAAAAACCCCCCTGACTTCCATAATCGGATATGCGGAAATGCTGATGACAATGGAAATGGGTGAGGAGGACCGGAGGCAGTCGGCAGGTTATATTTACAGGGAGGGAAAGCGGCTGGAGAGACTTTCCCATAAGATGATGGAGTTAATCCGTATTGGAAAGCTTGGCATTGACATGCAGCCGCTGCAGATGAAAACAATTGAAGAAAACCTAACGCACCTTGTTGCTGCAAAGGTTGCGGAGAAGAACCTTCATTTTATCTGCGGTTTGGAGCCGGGAGTAATTTCAGGTGATGCAGACCTGCTTTTGTCACTTGTGGGAAACCTTGTGGACAACAGCAGTAAAGCCTGCGAACTCTGTGGAACCATATGCGTGACCGGCAGATGGGAAAATACCGGGAAAAAGAGAGAATACATGATCCAGGTAGAGGATAACGGCAGGGGAATGCCCGAAAATGAAGTGGACAGGATTACGGAGGCCTTTTACATGATTGACAAGTCCAGGGCAAGAAAAGAGGGCGGCGCCGGTCTTGGCATGGCAATCTGCAGCCGCATTATTGAAGCGCATAATGCCCGCTGGGAAATTACCAGCAGGCCAAATGAAGGCTCCAGGGTAAACATCTATTTTCCGGCAGTGAATACCCAAAAGGAGGCTGCGCATGAATAAAAGAAAGCGTTACTTCCGGGCGTTTCTGGCATTTCTCCTGATTGCAGGCTGTGCAGCAACCGCTGTGGTTGTGCCGGAAAAAACTGCTGCATGGTATGACGCACAGACGCTTGGGGCAGTGGAGTATGCTGATATGGAGTATCAGCCGTACCAGATTTCATATTTTGATTCCTTTGATGAAAAGGTTGAAGCAGTTGCAGCCTGCCAGGCAGGAGAGGGCCGGATTTATGCTCTGGAGCTGGGGGAACACGCTGACATTATAACGGATAAAAAGCTGCAGGAACTGGTAAACGCCCAGCTGAAGGATCTGTACCAGGCAGGGGTACTGCCGGAGCAGCTTCAGGCAGAGTCCGTCATCTGGAGAAGCTATCTGGAATACTGTCTTGTTATGGAAAACAATTCCGGGGAAAGCAGACGGAATATTTATGTCTGGAACATAGGCTGTGATGTGGAGGGGGGGACACTGACCCTGCAGATGGACAGTGAGTATCACAGAATTTATTCGTTTACGCTTTCGACGAAGGAAAAAGGTACACTCAGTGCAAGCGGGGACTGGCTTAAATTTCTGACTAAGGGAATGAATAAAATGATTCCTGACGCATGGATGGATTACTGGGAATTAAAGGATGCCTCATACTATATGGACTATTCCGACAGCAGTATGGCAAATAAAAAAACAGGGGAATGGGGCTACAGCGAATATGTGCTTCCGCTGGACTTTGTGCTGGATATGCCGGCTGGAAATGCTGCCCGCATGCATTTTGAAGTGGTGTTTTTTTCAGATGCCGGGTGGACGCTGCACGGGGGATTGCAGCTGAACGCTATGTAAAAATTACTGCACGTTACAAAAAAGA
Source organism: uncultured Lachnospiraceae bacterium (assembly GCA_947566705.1). Taxonomy (GTDB): domain Bacteria; phylum Bacillota; class Clostridia; order Lachnospirales; family Lachnospiraceae; genus Roseburia. Next base: position 4,383 of record CANOLA010000050.1, read on the forward strand.
TACAATTGTGCAGAAAATGTGATGCAGCCATTTGTGATAATATTTGCAGAATCACAAAGGAGGTGCATCATATGGGCTCACAGAAGCTGAAAAAACAGGTACGTGATGCAAAAAAACGGATGAACGGGCGGAGTAACAGAAGAAGGCGGGGGACAAGATTTATGATTGCAGCCGTATGTACGGGCTGTATCGGGATTTTTGCGGCTGCACAGTGGATGTTTTATACCAGACCGGGTGCTGCATACGGGCAGGGGATTTACCAGAATGCCGGGGACGAAACGGAGCAGAAGAGAGGACAGGCTGTGGGAGAAAGCAACGAGGGGGATACGAAAAAATATAGAGGAAAAAAGAGGAAAAATGCCGGTCTTCTCATAGTGGCAAATAAGGACCACGCACTTCCTGAGGATTATGATCCCGGACTGCGTTATATATGCAATGGAAGGATCCAGGCTTCGGCTGTGATGTATGATGATCTGGTGGCAATGCTGCGTGCGGCGAAAGATGCGGGGTATGATTACTGGATTGCCAGCGGATACAGGGACAGGCAGTACCAGCAGGAGCTGATTGATGAGGACATCCGGGAATTTATGTTACAGGGAATGAGCTATGAATCGGCACTGGAAAAAACAATGGAAGAAACACTGCCTGCCGGACACAGTGAACACGAAACAGGACTGTCCCTGGATATTTTATGTTCCGGTAATACGGATATGGATATATCACAGTCTTATGAGCCGGGGAACCGCTGGCTTGTGGAACACTGTGCGCGTTATGGCTTTATTCTCCGTTATCCAAAGGGAAAGGAGGATATTACCGGGATTTCTTATGAACCATGGCATTTCCGTTATGTGGGATCTGCAGCAGAAGAGATTATGGAGAAAGGGATTACCCTTGAGGAATATATGGGGATATAAAATAAATTACCTGAAAAACAGATGATAACAGAAAAAATGCATATCATATAATGTAATGTCTGATAGGACACAAAATTCAGGAGGTATGATATGTGTACAGCAGCAACTTATCGTACAAAAGATTTTTATTTTGGGCGGACGCTTGATTATGAGCATTCCTATGAGGATGAGGTGGCGGTGACGCCAAGGGGGTATGTGTTCCAGTTCCGTTATATGGGGCGTATGGCAAAGCATTATGCAATGATCGGGGCTGCATATGTACTGGGAAATTATCCGCTGTATTATGATGCGGTCAATGAAAAAGGACTTGGAATGGCAGGGCTGAACTTTGTAGGAAATGCAGTGTATTCCAGTGTAAGACAGGGAAAAGACAATGTGGCATCCTTTGAGTTTATTCCCTGGATTTTAGGGCAGTGTGCCTCAGTAAAGGAGGCCAGGATTCTTTTAGAGCGGCTGAATATTGTCGGCACGTCCTTTACGGATGAGCTTCCCCCGGCGCGGCTCCACTGGCTCATTGCCGATAAATATGATGCGGTTACCGTGGAGGCAGTGGAAGGGGGAATTAAGGTTTATGACAATCCGGTGGGGGTTCTGACAAATAATCCGCAGTTTCCTGAGCAGATGTTTCAGTTAAATAATTATATGAACCTTTCAACAGAATCTCCCAAAAACCATTTTTCTGATAAGCTGGATTTGCAGTGCTACAGCCGTGGCATGGGGGCAATTGGACTTCCGGGAGACCTTTCTTCACAGTCCCGCTTTGTGAGGGCTGCTTTTGTAAAAATGAATTCAGTTTCGGGAGAAACCGAAAATGAAAGCATCAGCCAGTTTTTTCATATTCTGGGGTCTGTGGACCAGCAGCGCGGCTGCTGCTGCCTGGGTGAAGGAAAGTATGAGATTACCATCTATACGTCATGCTGCAATACGGACAAAGGGATTTATTATTACACAACCTATGATAACTCCCAGATTACAGCTGTTTATATGCACCATGAGAATCTGGACGGCGTACGCATTGTCCGTTATCCGGTGATAAGAAGAGGGGAAATCTGCTGCCAGAACTGAGTTACTGGCTGTCTTGTTTTTATTCCATATAAAATCACATGAATATACCGGTTTTATGGTAAATATCTTCCGGCAGGTGTTGCGGCTGGTGCGGTGAAAGAGTAAAATAAAACCGTCAGACAAAATACAGGAGGTATCATGGAGGGCGCTACATTGAAAAACGAATTAAAACCAGATATCCGGTGGCTGGACGACCCGGAGGTATTCCGGGTGATGCAGCTGCCGGCGCACAGTGACCATAAAATCTATGCATCCGAACAGGAGGCTGATGAGGGAAAAAGCTCGCTGGTACAGTCTTTGGACGGCACATGGAAGTTTTGTTATTCAGGAGATATCAAAAAACGTCCGAAGGATTTTTACAAAGAGGATTTCGACACGTCAGAATTTGATGAAATTACCGTACCCTGCCATATTGAAATGGCCGGGTACGGCAGGCTGCATTATATTAACACCATGTATCCGTGGGAGGGGACAGTGTACAGGCGTCCGGCATACACGCTGGCTTCAGATAAAATAGAAGCCGGATGTTTCAGTGAGGCAGCAGACAATGCAGCAGGCTCCTATGTCAGACGGTTTGACCTTGCAGAGGGTCTGCGCGGCAAACGGGTCTGTATCTGTTTTGAAGGTGTGGAGCAGGCGGCATATGTCTGGCTGAACGGACAGTTTGTCGGCTACATGGAGGACAGTTTTACCCCGTCCGAATTTGACCTGACTCCGTATATTAAGGATACGGACAACGTGCTTGCCGTGGAGGTATTTAAAAGAAGTACGGCTGCATTTCTGGAAGACCAGGATTTTTTCCGGTTCTTTGGAATATTCAGAAGCGTCAGCCTTTATGCAAAACCAGAGCTTCATGTGGAAGACCTCTGGGTCATGCCTTACCTTCATGAGGACAACAAAAGCGGAAGCCTTGACATCAGGATTAAAATTTCAAACAGAAACCTCCAGGCATCAAGCCTGCACATGACGCTTACCGACCAGCAGGGACAGACCGTCGGGGAGCGGAGTGTGTCTCTGCAGAACACGGAGGAGAACGATATCTGCTTTAAAAAACCGGGGCTGGAAAACATCATACCGTGGGAACACCACAGTCCGTATCTATACCGTCTGCAAATCGTGCTTTCAGACGAAAACGGCACGGCTGAGGTTGTGCCGTGTGAAATCGGATTCCGCCGGATCGAAATAAAAGACAGTATCATGTTTCTGAACGGAAAGCGTCTCATAATTAACGGTGTCAACCGCCATGAATGGAGTGCCGAAAGCGGGCGCTGCATTACGGAAAAAGAAATGGAATGGGATATTGCCTGCATGAAGAAAAACCATATCAATGCAGTGCGTACCTGCCATTACCCGGACCAGAAACTGTGGTATGAGCTGTGTGACAAAGCCGGTATTTATGTCATGTCGGAAACCAATCTGGAAAGCCACGGCTCCTGGCAGAAGGCGGGCTCTATAGAGCCGTCCTGGAATGTGCCGGGAAGCGTAAACGAATGGAAGGAAGCCGTTTTGGACAGGGCGCGGACAAATTTTGAATGCTTCAAAAACCATCCGTCCGTCCTGTTCTGGTCACTGGGAAATGAATCCTATGCAGGCGACGTGCTTGCGGAAATGAACCGGTTTTTCAAGGAGACGGACGACCTCAGGCTCGTGCATTATGAGGGGGTTGCAAATAACAGAAAATACGAGGACAGAATTTCAGATGTGGAAAGCCGTATGTATGCATACCCGGAGGATGTCATAGAATATTTAGAGAATAACCCGAAGAAACCGTACCTGCTGTGTGAATACATGCATGACATGGGAAATTCACTGGGCGGCATGAAAACCTACATGGATTTTCTGGACCGCTACCCGATGTACCAGGGCGGATTCATCTGGGATTATATTGACCAGGCACTCTTTGTGGAGGATGAGGTTACCGGGAAAAAGGTACTGCGTTATGGCGGTGACTTTGACGACCGGCCGTCTGATTATGAATTTTCCGGCAACGGGATTTTATTTGCAGACAGGACCGAAAAACCGGCAATGCAGGAAGTGAGGTATTACTATGGCACTAAAGATTATTGTGGGTGATGTCACCATTGGCGTACAGGGAAAAGATTTTTCCTATATCTTTTCCACACAGACCGGGGGAATGGAGTCCCTTTACCGGGAGGGAAAGGAATGGCTGTACCGCACGCCAAAGCCTGCATTCTGGCGGGCGGCAACGGATAATGACAAGGGAAACGGATTTGCATATAAAAGTGCCATGTGGATGGGCGCGGATGCATATGTACGGTGCGTGAAAACAGAAGCATGGATGGATAAAAACCGGATTGCGGTTCCTCTTTCCCCTGGGAATAACAGTTACAGCGGACGTGAATACTGTGATATATTTCAGGCGAAATTCACCTACGAGGCACCGACCGTGCCGAAAGCGGAGGCAGAAATCTGCTACGAGGTTGTGGAAAACGGTGATATCCATGTGCAGGTGCGTTACAGCGGAAAAAGAGATTTACCGGAACTTCCGGTGTTTGGTATGCGTTTCCTTATGCCGACTCCGGCAGAACGTTTCTGTTATGAAGGACTGTCAGGGGAAACCTATCCGGACCGGATGGCAGGCGGGGAACCGGGAGTTTATGAGATAAAGGGACTTCCGGTAACGCCGTATCTGGTTCCGCAGGACTGCGGCGTGCATATGCAGACAAAGTGGGTTAAAGTATACAGAAAGCTCGTGCTTGATAATACAAGGCAGCCGCAGAAGGAGACCTGCCTGCGTTTCTGGAGCGGGGAGGAAGGATTTGCATTTTCCGCCCTGCCGTACACGCCGCTTGAACTGGAAAATGCGACGCACCAGGAGGAGCTGCCTCCTGTGCGAAGAACCGTCCTGTCCATTTTCGGGGCAGTGCGCGGAGTGGGCGGAATTGACAGCTGGGGAGCGGATGTGGAGCCGCAGTACCATATTCCGGCGGATCAGGATATTGAATTTTCTTTCTGGATAGGCGGTAAGGAATCAGAATAAGAACAGAAGAAAAATGGTATCATTATCCGGACTGGTGTTACGAAAGGAGTCGATGGAAATGAAAATGTTATCAGATGTTCTTGTAAAAATTGATGATTTTGTCTGGGGACCGGTCATGCTGGTTTTATTGGTTGGCACCGGTATTTTTCTTACCATCCGTACACGCGCACTGTGCTGGAGAAATCTTCCGTATGCTTTAAAAAGCGTTTTGAGTAAAGAAGCACGGCAGAAAAAGGGGGAGGGAGATGTATCTCCGTTCTCCGCACTGACGACCGCTCTTGCAGCGACAATTGGAACCGGAAACATTGTAGGTGTTGCAACTGCCATGGTATCCGGCGGACCGGGCGCGCTTGTCTGGATGTGGATTTCCGCAGCATTTGGGATGACTTCCAAGTTCAGCGAATGCATGCTTGCCATCAAATACCGTGAGGTCAATGAAAAGGGCGAGATGTCCGGCGGTCCGATGTACACCATGAAGAAGGCGTTCAAAAATAAAAAACTGGGAGCAGTGCTCGGCTGGCTGTTTGCACTGTTTGCGGTTATTGCTTCTTTCGGTATTGGAAACCTGACGCAGGGAAATTCCATTGCATCTGCTTTGAACGCGACATTTCATATTCCGGCATGGACAACTGGTATTATCATTACCGTGCTTGCCATGCTCATTATCTTGGGCGGAATTAAATCCATTTCCAAAGTTTCACAGGTCGTTGTGCCGGTGATGGCAGTCTTTTATATCATTGCAGGACTAATCATTATTATCGGAAACATTTCCAATGTTCCGGCAGGCCTTGCGATGATCTTTAAAATGGCGTTTTCCGTTAAGGCAGTTGGCGGCGGACTCTGCGGAAGCATTGTCGCTTCCATGACACAGGCGCTCCGTTTTGGTGTTGCACGGGGGGTATTTTCAAATGAAGCGGGTATGGGTTCTGCAGCGATTACTGCTGCCGCAGCGACTACCAGTGACCCGGTCCGCCAGGGATACATAAACATGACCGGAACCTTCTGGGATACCATTGTAGTATGTACAATCACGGGATTATGCATTGCCAGTTCCGGAGTGCTGGGAAGTACATGTACTGCAGCATCTGGTAATTATTATTATGAAGCTTCACAGAAAGCAGATGAGGGCGGTTCGCTGAAGTTTTCGCTGGAAGCAGATGGGAAAACCACCATGGAAGATTACCGTATTACGGATTTAGGATATCATGCAGACAGCAGTAAACATTATATGACGCTGGAAAAAGGGGCGCAGGACATGACGCTTGTCATGGAGGATACCTGTGAACGCCGGCTGACGGATACGGCATTCTTTCAGGGAACGTGGAAGGATGGGTCCGGAAATGAATATATTTTTTCCCGGAACGGGGCTCTGGAATACCGGGAACTGGTTATCGGTTCTGCGCTGACGATTTCCGCATTTAAAACGATTCTTGGTGAGCCGGGCGGATGGCTGGTATGTATCGCAATTGCACTGTTTGCGTTTTCCACGATTCTGGGCTGGGAATACCACGGGGAGAAAGCGTTTGAATACCTGTTCCATACGCACCGTTTTAATATAGTATACAGAATTGTATTTTCACTGATTGTTTACATAGGTGCAACCACAACGCTGAAAATTGCGTGGAATTTCTCGGATATTGCAAATGCGCTGATGGCAGTCCCGAACTTAATCTGTATGCTGGCGTTAAGCGGTGTGATTGCAGAGGAAATAAACCGTTTCCAGAAAGTGATAAAAGAGGAAAAGGCGGCAGGAAAATAAAGCTATGGAGAAAATTGCAATTATTGAGGATGACAGGGGATTAAACAACGGAATCGCGCTTGCACTTAAGCGAGAGGATTATGAATTTTATTCCTATTATACGCTGGCGGATGCCAAGGACGTATCGCAGATGGATTTAGTTATTCTGGATATTAATTTACCGGACGGAAACGGACTGGATTACCTGAAAAAACTGCGGCAGCATTCACGGGTTCCTGTACTGGTACTGACGGCAAACGACAGCGAGATGGATGAAGTGGCAGGACTGGAGCTTGGTGCGCAGGATTATATGACAAAGCCGTTTTCACTGGCAGTGCTCCGTGTGCGGGTGGAAAAGATATTAAAAGAAAAATCCACCCAGTCTCCGTATTCCTGCGGAGATTTGCAGTTTGATTTTACCCGTATGGAATTCTGGCAGGCAGGGGAGAAAATAGAGCTGAGCCGGACGGAACAGCGGCTTTTGTATATCCTTGTGGAAAACGAAGGACATGCCGTTACACGGGAACGGCTTTTGGACTATGTGTGGCAGCAGACGGACTTTGTTGATGAAAATGCACTGTCCGTAACCATAAAACGGCTTCGGGACAAGCTGGAAACAAAGGGGGAAAAATATATCCGGACGGTGTATGGAATTGGATATGTATGGAGCAAATTGCATGAATAGTTCGCTGACGCGAAGCAATTTGCGCAGGCAATCCTCCTGGAAGGATAGGAGGATTACAATGTTGGAGCAAATCGCATGAATAAAAGGGTACGCAGGAAGGAATATGAACGAATCAACCGGATGCTGGATGAGGCTGTCGCCGGGGTTTTTGAGGAGTCGGATTATAACGAGAGCGAACTGTCAAAGCTTGAAGTAAAATGGAAACGTTACCTTGCCAGTTCCGGACTGTCCGTAAAAAAGCAGGAAGAGGAGCGGCAGAATATCCAGGAACTGGTAACGGATATTTCCCACCAGACAAAAACACCGCTTTCCAATATTCTTTTATACGGGCAGCTGCTGTCGGAAAAGAATCTAGATAAGGAAAGCCGGGAGCTTTTAAATCAGATCCTGTATTATTCCGGCAAGCTGGACTTTCTGATTCAGTCCCTGGTAAAAACCTCGCGTCTGGAAGCCGGGACATTTCAGTTTGCACCGAAAAAAAATTCTGTCTGCCATCTGGCAAAGCTGGTGGCTGCGGCAAAAGAAGAACAGGCAAAAGCACGTAACATCAGGCTGGATCTTGAGATGGACGGGGATGGGGCTGCGGCGTTGTTTGACAGCAAATGGACGCAGGAAGCGGTTGGTAATATTCTGGACAATGCCATTAAATATTCACCGGAAAACACCTCCGTGACTATTCGCGTATTTTCCTATGAAATGTTTGCGGGCATTGAAATCCGTGACCACGGTGCAGGCATACCGGAGGAAGAGATTCCGCATATTTTTGCCCGTTTTTACCGTGGGAAAAATGTGGCCGGGGAAGACGGTGTGGGTGTCGGACTTTTCCTCGCAAGGCAGATTGTGGAAGGGCAGGGCGGATATATCAAGGTGCTTTCCAATGCTGGGGGCAGCCGCTTCCAGGTATTTCTGCCGCGGTGACAATTTTGCAGGTTTTATGTTGTAAAAAAACAGAAACAGTGCTATAATTTTTGGATTATCGGAATTTGCATATATGCGAGGAATACTATGAACTGGAGTGCATACTGGTCTGGTTTTATCACAAACAATAAATTGAGTGATAAAATTCACGAGATGGACGAAATTGATATGGATATAAATGGCAGGTATCAGATTGAGGAAATCTGTCATAAAATATATAATGGATATGATTCATATAAAAGTGAACTGGACAGAACCAGGCTGGAGCTGTTGAAGAAGATAGAGGAATTTCCAGGCGTCCATTTACAGACCAGCAGAGTAAAAACACTGGACAGTCTGCTGAAAAAAGTGATAGAAAAAAGGCATGCCCACCTGCGGGATAAATCCAGCCGGTATTCAAAAATCACTGGAGAAAATTACAAGGATATTTTAACAGATTTAGTTGGCATCAGGCTGATTATCAGTTACCGGGGAAGATGGATTGATTTGCATGAGAGGATACTGGAAGCGTTTCCGTACGTGCCTGACATGCAAATGTACCATAAATATAAATTAATTCCGCATTCCATGGCAGGGAATGCAGCCATTGCTGAAATACCGAAAGTATATCATGCTTTTGGCGATGACATATCCGAGTATGAGAAGGCTGGACTGGAATCTCATCTGAAAGAAAATGGTTACAGGAGTATCCATTATGTTGTGAGTTTTATGAAAACATATATTGAAATACAGACCAGAACCATCTATGATGAGGCGTGGAGTGACTGTGACCACAATTTTGTATACAAACATGACGCGCACCGGAGCCATGCCGCCCTGAAGGAAATGTCAGATATTCTCTGCCTGTTGACCAATGCTGCAAATGACTGGGGCGAGATGATTCAGGAAATATATGAGACAGAGGCAGTTTACGTAAGGGACGATGGAAAATACCAGAAAATGCAGGGCTTCGACTTGCCAATAGAAACAATTTCTGATAAAATAGATGAAATACATAATCTTCTTGAGCAGTTTCAAAAACGCATACAGTGAGAGGTAATCATTATGAAGAGAAAATCAGGAGCAGAAATAGGGAAAAGATTGATTACAGCAATCCAGAAGGGGGATATTCTGGTTGACAGACGCCCGAATCATGGTGTGGATTTTTCCGGTGCATATGAAAAACTTCATAAAGAGAGGTTTCATAATTACCTCGGTTCAAGCAGCAGGTATCTGGGAAATAAACGTATGAAGGAGCAGAAATACCATGGCTAATCATGTACAGACTGCTGACAGCTATGATTTTATCATTAAACATTTTACACAGAAACGAATCGAAAACCGTTTTGTCTGGCTGTATGATATGATGCAGGACTATATCGAAATGGAAGAGCTGCAGGATGAGATATATGTTTCGGAAGACCTGCTGAATCATGTAATTATTGATTATTTTGTAGATATCTACCGTCTGAAAGAGTTTCAGGAAATTGAAAAGGTGAATGATTCAAAGATTTATGCATATACGATTTTCTGGATTTTAAGACATAAGCCGATACAGATCAAAGAAGAGAATGCAGAAAAAACGGTTTTTATCAATGAGCAGTTTGTATCGGAAATGCTGAAAGGATATCTTTTCCGCCAGCCGGAAAATGTTGCAGTTTCAAATCTGAAAAAAGAAGCAGTTGATAATTTTACCACGACGCTGCTGTATTATTTTAAATACCGTGATTATTCCGCAAAAAGTATTGAAATGATCATTCTGGCATTTGAGGCAGGACGCGGATACCAGTATTCAGCAGATTGCCAGAATTAGAATTTGTTTTTAGAAAGGGCAGGTTTCTGTCCTTTTTTGTATACTGGAAATACCTGTGAATTCTTACAAAACTGTTATATTCTCGAAAGAACAGGGAAAGATGTCCATGATATATTGTATTCGTAAGGAGGTGCAGTATAAAATGGAAGTATTAAAAACAGTAAACCTGAAAAAGTATTACGGTTCGGGAGAAGGGCAGGTGAAAGCGCTGGACGGCGTGGACCTCGCTGTAGAACAGGGGGAATTTATGGCGGTTGTCGGAACCAGCGGCAGCGGAAAGTCCACACTCTTACATATGCTTGGAGGTCTGGACCGTCCGACCCAGGGAAAAGTCATCGTTGACGACAAGGATATATTTTCTTTAAATGACGAAGCGCTTACCATTTTCCGCAGGAGAAAAATCGGTTTCGTATTCCAGGCGTTTAACCTGCTGCCGGTATTAAACGTGTACGAAAACATCGTCCTGCCGGTCGGACTGGACGGAAACACCGTGGACGGTCCGTACGTGAAAAAAATTATCGAGGCTCTCGGACTGGAAAGTAAACTGACGAGTATGCCAGGCCAGCTTTCCGGCGGACAGCAGCAGAGAGTGGCGATTGCACGCGCACTTGCTACCAAGCCGTCGATTCTGCTGGCAGACGAGCCGACTGGAAACCTGGATTCCAAAACCAGTCAGGATGTGCTGGGACTATTAAAAGTCACGGGACAGCGTTTTTCCCAGACCATCGTTATGATTACCCATAACGAGGAAATTGCGCAGATGGCGGACCGGATTATCCGTATCGAGGACGGGCGGATTGTAAAAGGCGGTGAGCTCTATGCGTAAAGTGAAAAATAAAGCCGTACTGCGGAAGACGGCATGGGCCACGCTGCGTGAAAACAGAAAAAAGAATGCAGTAATTCTTCTGGCTGTCCTGCTGACGTCCCTTATGTTTACCACCCTGTTTTCTGTGGTGGTAAGTATGATGAAGTCTTCAGAGACAGCAACCATGCGTCAGGTCGGCGGAAAGGCAATGTCAGGAATGAAGCAGGCACTGCCGGAGGATTACGAAAAAATAAAAAATGATCCGGAAACCGTGGATGTATCCTACCGGATTAGCGTCGGCAGTGCAATGAATCCGGAGCTTGTGGCAGTACCGACGGAAGTAAACTATGCGACAGAGGAAAATGCGGATAACATGTTCTGCCTGCCAACGGCAGGAACCATGCCGAAGGAGAAAATGGATATCGCTATGAGCACCCGGTCACTGGATAAGCTTGGAGTCCCGCGCAAACTGGGGGAAAAAGTAAAAATCGACCTCCAGACCGGGGAAAAGACCGCCGCATATGAGTTTACCCTTTGCGGATTCTGGGAAGGAGACCCGGTCGCAATGGCACAGCAGTCATTTGTATCAAGGGAATTTTGCGACGAGGTGGCGCCGACACCCAAAACGCCGGCAGGAGTGGAAACTTACGACAGTACAGGATACTGGATGATAGATTTCAACTTTAAAAACAGCTTTGATATCGAAGGAAAAACCATGGCGCTGCTGGAGCGGAACGGATATGATCCCCAGGAAACCATGACAGGAATTAACTGGGCATATACATTTGATTCCGTGGACCAGATGACAGTTGCAATAGGAGTCGGGATTGTGGTTCTGATTCTGCTTGCGGGCGGACTGCTTATTTATAATGTATTCTATATTAATATAGTGGCTGATATCCACAGCTATGGCCTGTTAAAAACAATTGGAACCACAGGCCGTCAGCTTAAAAAGCTGGTCCGTTACCAGGCAGCATTTTTCAGCCTTGCAGGAATTCCGCTCGGGCTGGTGTTTGGAACGGTTACGGGGAAACTTCTGTTTCCGGTGGTGGCGGACCCGACAACCATGGAAAAAAACAGTTATACGTTTTCCGTATCCCCGGTGATTTATCTGCTGGCGGCGTTCTTTACACTGCTTACTGTATTTATCAGCTGCAGTAAACCCTGCCGTGTGGCAGCGAAGGTTTCAGCAGTGGAGGCTGTTTCCTATAACGGGCAGCAGGAAACCGGAAAGCGGGCAGGCCGCAGGAAGGTCCGCCGTTTTTCTGTCTGGAATATGGCGTGGACCGGACTTGGCAGAAGTAAGAAAAAGGTGTTTATCGTTGTGTTTTCACTGTCATTATCCCTGCTTCTGGTAAACGGAATTTATGCTACTGTCCACAGCTTTGATGCCGATAAATATGTTTCCCAAAGCATTGTCGGGGACTTTAGTATCCAGGATGCCAGTGTCCGTAATTTTGCAGTTTTGAACAGCAATTATGCAGGAGTCAGCGAGGAGGACCGTGCATATTTTGACAGTCTGGACGGAGTGACGCAGCACAGTCTGTACTGGATGGGAACAGGAGACCTTAAGATGCCGGATTCCGTGCAGCAGAAGCTAAAGCAGCTTCAAAAGGACGGAAAAGTTCCTTCCATATATGAGGAAGAGCTTTCCTGGTATTTTGATTCCGGGACAATGAATGGTGATGTTTACGGGGTGGATGATTTTGCACTGGATGCAATGACAGTTTATGACGGGGAGATAGACAAAGGGAAATTTGCCGGCGGGGATTATGCGGTTGTGTACGGAAGCACGATTATCATGGATTCGGAAGAAGACGGACGTCTGGATACCCATTTGCCGGGAGAGTCCGTGGAGGTTACATTTACTGACGGAACAAAGAAGACCTATGAAGTCATGGCGGTTGCAGAGCTTCCATATCCGCTGACAACGCAGAGATTCAGCACAGTGAGTGAGACAATCTGTATTCCATCGGCTGATATGCTTGCACATAATGAGGATAAGGGTGCACTTTACAGCGTGCTTGAGGTGGAAGAGGACAAAAGGGAGCAGGTGGAAGATATTCTTCTGGATTATACGGAAAAGTCCGTTAGTTTATCCTGCGTTACAAAATCCCTTTATCTGAAAGAATTTGACCAGTATGTTCGGATGATTTACCTTGTCGGGGGTTCACTTGCAGGCGTTCTGGCAATTATCGGAATCCTGAACTTTATCAATGCAGTTGTGACAGGAATGCTTGCAAGGAGACGGGAATTTGCCATGATGGAGGCTGTGGGAATGACAGAAAAGCAGCTTTCGGCAATGATGGTCTGTGAAGGCAGCTGTTATGTTATTTTCACCATGGTATTTGTGCTGGTTTTAAATTTTCTGGCGGCAGAACCGTTAATCAGAACGCTTGCCGGGGAAATCTGGTTTTTCAGTTACAGGGGGACCATTGTTCCGTTACTGATTTGTTTGCCTGTGCTTCTTGTGGTTTCTGTAATCATACCATATATAAGCTGTCAGAAAATGCAAAAAGCCAGTGTCGTTGAGAGAATGAGGATTGCAGAGTAAAAAAACATGAAAAGGGATGGAAAATGCGTTTCCATCCCTTTTTTTGTTAGAATCTTTTGCGACGAAAAATAACGAAAATATTGAAGGATGCAAACAGAATTGGTATAATAAAAAAAATGTAAATTCTCACATACATGAAAAAGGGATGAAAAACATGAGCGTAATAACTGTAGATACTGACAAATGCGTGGGGTGCAATGCCTGTGTGCGTGCCTGTCCTGTAAAAGATGCCAATATTGCCCGCATGGACGGGGAAACCGGCCTGAAGATTTCTATTGATGATGAAAAATGTATCAAATGCGGGGCGTGTATCAGGGTTTGTTCACATCATGCAAGGGGATACCAGGATGACACGGAGCGTTTTCTGGAGGACCTGAAAAAGGGGCAGGAAATTGCAATGATTGCTGCGCCTTCCATTAAGATTGCATTTGATGGGAACTGGAGGCATGCGCTTCAGTGGCTTCGCAACCAGGGCATTAAAAAGATTTATGATGTCAGCTTTGGTGCGGATATCTGTACATGGGCGCATCTGCGTTATATGGAAAAGAATCCGGGAAAGAAACTGATTTCACAGCCTTGTGCCGCTGTTGTTAATTATGTGAAAAAACACAGACCCGGACTCTTTAAAAATCTGTCGCCGATACACAGTCCAATGCTCTGTATGGCGGTTTATATGCGTAAAGTGCTGGGATACCGTGGAAAAATTGCGGCACTTTCCCCGTGTATTGCCAAAATTGAGGAGTTTCAGGAAACAAAACTGGTGGACTATAATGTCACAATGGAGCATCTGAGACAGATATTTGTAGACCGGGGGGTTAAACTTCCGGAGGTTAAGGTATACAGTGAGTTTGAGTTTGACGAATGCCAGGGGCTGGAAGGGGCGATTTATTCAAAACCAGGCGGTCTGATGAAAAACCTTCTGATTCATGCCCCTGAACTCAATATTATTACTTCGGAAGGGACCGACCGGCTCTATCACGACATGGACACTTACGAAACAATTTCCGACAAGGAAAAACCGGATGTATTTGATGTGCTGAACTGTGCAGACGGCTGTAACGGCGGACCGGCAACCGGGGTAAATTATGAGCGGTTTACGATGAACAATATCATGCATGATGTTGAACTTTACGCCAGAAAAGTCCGCAGGAATGGTACAGATAAAAAAGGAGTTGACAAACAGTTTGCGGAGTTTGACAAAACCCTCAATCTGAATGACTTTATCCGTAAATACGAACAGCACCAGGTTGCAAAAACGGACGTTTCCACGAAAGAGCTTGAGAAAGTATTTTCCAGCATGGGTAAATATACAGAGACAGAGAAGCACTTTGACTGTCATGCCTGCGGTTATCCTTCCTGCCGTGATATGGCTACAGCGATTGCACTTGGACTGAATGTAAAAGAAAACTGCCATGAATATATGATGAAATCCATCCGTGATGAACGCAGAAAGGTGGAGGAAGTCAATACCAAAGTAATCGGCATGAACAATGAACTGATGGACATGTTTAACAGACTGCTGGAGGATATTGCCGCAGTAAAAACAGAGGTGGAGCAGATTGAGCAGGAAGGTGCCAAGAGCTCACAGGAAATGCAGAATGTTTCCGGCCATATGGAACGCCTGAACCAGATGAACCATAATATTGAGCAGGCAATGCAGGAAATTAACCAGAGCATTGGCAGATACAATGAAATGACACAGAATGTTGAGCAGATTGCCGGACAGATTAACCTGCTGTCCCTGAATGCGGCGATTGAGGCGGCGCGTGCAGGCGAGGCAGGACGCGGTTTTGCGGTTGTGGCATCCAGCATCAGGGAACTTTCCGATAGTTCCAAAGCGTCTGTAGGAAATGCAAAACAAAACGATGAAGGAATCCAGGGTGCGATAGCAAATGTAAATAACGTGCTTACGAACTTTGACGAGACTGTACAGGAACTTATTACTGCAACAGGAGAAGCCATCACCGGAGTGCAGGCAACTTCACAGAACAGCCAGAGTATCCGCAGATCAATGGACGAGCTTGAGCAGATTGCCAGGGATGTTCAGGAAATGATTCTGGAGACAAATAAAATACTGAACTGACAGAGGAGGATAAATGGGGTTACTCAGCAGAATGAAAGCGAAAAAAGACAAATCATCCCCGAATGACATGTATCTGTATACGGAACAGGAGCTGGACGAGTACGAAAGCTTTATCCAGACAAACTACGGAGAGTATGACCAGGTGCTTCATGAAATTGTTTCACCGGATATTCATCTGGATATTATCATGGTGCCGCCGACACCGGAGGATAATTACTACAAGCTGGTTACAATGGGAATGGGCGCATATGCCATGAATGTTCCGGAGAATCTGAAAGACCAGGAGCTGGAACATGCAGAACTGGTTTTGTATCTGCCGCCGGACTGGGATTTAAAATCAAATAAAGAAAAAGATTACTGGCCGGTCCGTTATCTTAAAATATTAGGCAGACTGCCGCTTGAATGCGACACATGGCTTGGGTTCGGGCATACTGTTCACGGGGATGAAAAACATGAGCCGTTTGCCGAAAACACAAAGTTTAACACGGTGCTGCTGTTAAATGCCTGTAATCTGTTATACGAAAATATGGATTTGCGGTTAAGTACCGGGAAAAAAATCAACTTCTACCAGATGTTTCCGATTTACCAGGAGGAGCTGGAATATAAACTGCAGCATTCCCTGCACGAACTGCTTGAGTTATTTGATGACGAGGATATTATGCCGGTTCTGAATATTGACAGAAAAAATTATGGTCTGTTGTAGCCGGCGGACTGATTAAATTACTCGAATTGCAGGCAGATGCTGCATATCTGGATTTCCAATTCAATGGACTGATTTATAAACAAATCCCGAAAATTCATGCTTTTAAATATCACCTATTTACAAATTTAAGCAGGAAACTGACGGGAGAATCCGCTGGAGCTGTACAATGCAGTGAACCATTCGGATTATGCAGACCCAAAGCAGGTGGAAATCTGCACGCTGGACAAGGGAGTTTCCCTGACAGTGCGCAATGATGCTTCCTTTGTGCTGGATATGAATCGGAGCATTTATGAGCATCAGTCAAGCGTATGCCCCAATATGCCGGTACGCAGTCTGGTTTATTTTTCCAGTATTCTGGGGCACAGGATTAAGGACAGCAACATATACGGGCGTAAACTTGTAAAAATCCCGACGCCCCGGTTTGCTGTGTTTTATAACGGAGACGAGGAACAGCCGGAGCAGTATGACCTGAAACTTTCGGACGCATTTGAACGCCCGGTGGAAAACCCCGAACTGGAACTGACCTGCCGGGTGTATAACATCAATTATGGAAAAAACAGGGAGCTTCTTGAAAACTGTTCCTTTTTAAGGGAGTATATGACTTTTGTCGATTATGTACGTCAGTTTCTCAGGAAGTCTGAATACGGAGTACTGCCTGTTGAAAAAATTGCAGAATACTCTGGTCTTGAACCAGAGGGAGTGGAACGGCTTGTAAAAACTGGAAAACTGTGATAATATTAGTTTGCTGGACATGAAAAAGGCGGGGCAGCCCTCGCCAGATTTTTCCGGAATAAATTTGGGGAATTTGGTTAAGAAGAGGACAATGTCTGCCGATATTATACACTAGAACTGTATTTCAGGGATGATTTATGTACCATGGAAGGAGATTGTGAAAAATGAGGATAAGTAAGATGAAAAATGTATGGAAGCGGATAGGGGCATTTGCACTGGCTCTTGTTATTGCGGTGCCAATTACAGGAGCGGGTCCAAGTGTGGCATGGGCAGCAGCTGTAATACCAGTTGATCCTTCACCTGGTGACACTAATATTAAAGACGCAGAAGTGGATAACGATATGCTGGAAACAGTTGTTCTGGAAGCAACCGATTCCAACGGCAAGCAGATTGCATCACCTTCAAAAAACGGTGACAGCTGGCCGGCAAGACTGGAGGTTGGCGACCGGTTAAAGGTTGCAGTAAGGGCAAAAAAAGATCTTGATAAAGTACTTAAAATAGAGGGCGAATTTCAGTATAATACAGATTTTTTTCAGGTAATTAATCAGAGTGATGTTAAATCCGACCTGCTGAAATCAAATACAAAGAACAGTTCAAGGCCTTTAAAAAGAGATATAGGCGGAGACCCGAATGATCCGACACAGGTAGTGGATGAATGGACAATGGGATGGTCACAGACAACCAACCGTCTGACCGTAAACCGTTATCCTCAGACGGAAGGGGAAGATATTAAAGCTGGAACGAATATATTTATTATTTCCCTGCGTGTAAAGGAAGCGGTAAACAATAAGATTATTGTACAGTATAAGGCCGCAAGCAATGGAATTGACGATGCTACGGGGGATCCTGTGGAAGATGGAACACATGGTATTACAGTAGAAGGTTCCGGAAAGAATGATTTAAAAGTACAGACAGACCCGGCAGCATGTACGCTGGCAAACAACATGTACGGTAAGAGAAGTTTTGAACTTTCTGTAAGTGGAAACGCAACAGAGAATGGCAGTGATGTGCTTAAGGTTTCACTTGATGAAAATGAAACCATGAAGGCGGAGATTCCGGTCAGCGTGAAAAAGGATGACGGATATAATGGATTTACTCTCAGTTATGTTTATGATTCAGATTACCTGACACCGGATTTGTCCAGTGTTCTGACAAACCAGGCATCAGCATATATAAGTATCCGGGAAATTACCGGACCTGTGAATGCAACACCGCCAGCCGGACATGACGGGGAGAAGGCATGGAGGAAGGTTACGGTATCTGTAATTTCCAATACAAATATCAAGCTTTCCGGAGATTTGATGCTTCTGACATTTAAGGTAAATGATGCGAATAAAAACCGAATTAATACAAGCAGTTCAACGACAATTTACACGGAGCTGGTGGACGTGGTAACCCAGTCAGATCCTGCAAATGCGAAATACAAAGACAAGAATGACAGCAGTGATCCGGGAAGAATCGAAATGAACACAAGTATTGCCGGAGGATCTGGAAATAATAAGGAAATTGCAGTAAAGTTTGTTGAGCATCTGGTTCCGTTTGGCGATGTGAGCGGAGATGGACAAGTGAACCTGATTGATGCCACCATGATACTGCGCTATTATAACCAGGAGCCAAACTCCGGACTGACGGATGACCAGCTGAAAAGGGCAGATGTTGACCAGTCCGGGCAGGTGAACCTTGTGGATGCGGTTCTTATCATCAAATATTATAATGGTGATCCTACAGTACCGTCATTGCCGCATTCTGTGAAATAAATTTAGAGGCAGATGAGCGAAAATAACAAAAAAAAATATCCCCATTTGTACAAAAGCCAGTCCGCAGGAGGAAGCAGACCTTCTGCGGAACCAGCTGTCCTTTCTGATACAGACGATTTGTACCTGCGGGACATAAAAGAAATTGAGAATATTTGTGCCGAAAATAATCTGGAAGATGAAGAGGCAAACCAGTCGCTTTACCAGAAGCTGAAAAATGGAAAAGTGTTTTCCACATGGGTGGGAGATTCTTTTCTGTCAGCACTTTCCGGACGCACAAGCAAAAACCGCCATAGACGAACGATAGAGAAGGTATGCAAAAGAGTTGCAGTTTCTTTTCTTGCTATGGCGGTTGTGTTGTTGGCTGCACTTCTTTATCTGCAGATTAAGGAGGCAAAAGAAGATGCGGTACTTGAATATATTCGGCAGGAACGGGAACATCTAAAAAAATCTGACGAAAATGAGAAAAAAAACACGGATAAGGTTGCAATTTTAGACCAGTATGTTATATTATATAGTATGTATCCGGATGTTGTCGGATGGCTGAAAGTGGATGGGACTACCATTGATTATCCTGTGATGCAGGATAGGACAGGCGAGGAATATTATCTGAAGCACAGCTTTGAGGGCAAGACGGATAACAGGGGTGCGCTGTTTATTGCAGCGGATTCCAGTATATCACCGCTGGACAAGAATCTTGTGATTTTCGGACATAATATGAATGACAGAACCCAGTTCGGGGATCTTGACAAGTATCAGGATCAGGATTTTTACCAGAAGCACCAGACGATTGAGTTTGATACGCTTCATGAGACCGGGTTATATCAGATTGTGGCTGTAGTTCGGACGCGTGTGAAGCAGGAGGATGAATACGGATTCCGCTATTACTGGTTCCATAATTACAAGAACCGTGGGGAATTTCAGGATCTTCTTGATTTTATCAGGGAAAACAGTCTTTATGATACCGGGGAACATCTGCGGTATGGAGACACTACAATTATGTTGTCTACTTGTGAATACACAGTGGACAATGGGAGACTTGTTGTTATAGCAAAAAGGATATAGGTCGAAGGATGAAGAAATTAAAAAAACAAATCATAGGAATCTGTATGCTGATGGCACTGCTTTTGTGTGCAGTACCGGAGACGGCGCATGCCGGGAGCACAATGAATCTTACATTTGGAACGACAGATAATGCAAGGGCAGGCGATACCGTATCTGTGCGGCTGGTTGTATCAAATAACCCGACAATCTCTACTTTTGCAGCAAGGGTGGGATATGATCCGAATTATTTGTCTTATACAGGGACTACCTTTGCTAATTCTATTACATCAAATTCAAATAATAACATGACGATGGCAAATGATGTAGACGATGGAAACGGGAGAAAGTC
>CANOLA010000051.1 GCA_947566705.1 uncultured Lachnospiraceae bacterium
ACAGCTTATTCAAGCGCGCCAATTTATGGTTTTCCTCTACTTTCTTTCACACTAAACCTCCTGACTTTTTATATTATATTTTATTATACCACAACCAGTATTTTCTGCACACAAAAAACATGCGTCTGTGTTTTCTGAATAGCAAAAAAGACTGCCATCCGAACAGTTTTTAACCGTTCAGATGACAGTCCCCCCAGTTTCATTGAAATTATTTTGCGTAATCAACAACTCTCGATTCACGAATCACATTGACCTTAATCTGTCCAGGATACTCTAATTCAGATTCAATCTGCTTTGATATATCCCTTGCCAGCAGAACCATGTCGGAATCGTTAATCTGCTCAGGAACAACAAGAATTCTAATTTCCCTACCTGCCTGAATTGCAAAAGATTTCTCTACTCCCTTATAACCATTTGTAATGTCTTCGAGCTGCTGTAAGCGGTTCGAATATGTCTCCAGTGTTTCTCTTCTCGCACCCGGTCTTGCAGCACTGATGGTATCAGCAGCCTGTACCAGACATGCAATCAGACTTTCCGGCTCCACATCCCCATGATGTGATTCCACTGCATTGATCACCAGTGCAGACTCCTTGTACTTTCTGCAGAGCTCAACGCCAAGCTGAATATGGGAACCTTCCATGTCATGGTCTACTGCTTTACCGATATCATGTAATAATCCGGCGCGTTTTGCCATCCGGATGTCTTCTCCGGTCTCAGCTGCCAGAAGTCCGGTCAGCTGCGCTACTTCGATGGAATGCTTCAGGGCATTCTGTCCATAACTGGTACGGAATTTCATCTTACCCAGTAAACGAACCAGCTCCGGATGAATTCCATGGATGCCTACCTCAAGTACGGCGGCCTCCCCTTCCTCACGGATCATATTCTCTACTTCCTTCTGCGCCTTTTCAACCATCTCTTCAATTCGTGCCGGATGGATTCTTCCGTCAACAACCAGCTTCTCAAGGGCAATTCGTGCCACTTCCCTGCGAATTGGATCAAAGCTTGATAAGATAACCGCCTCCGGTGTATCATCAATAATCAGATCTACACCCGTCATCGTCTCAAGGGTACGGATATTACGTCCCTCACGCCCGATAATCCTGCCTTTCATCTCATCATTTGGAAGCTGTACAACAGAAATTGTCGTCTCAGCAACGTGGTCCGCAGCACATTTCTGAATAGCAGTTACGACATAATCCTTTGCCTTTTTGCTGACTTCTTCCTTCGCCTGCGCTTCCATTTCCTTAATCATTTTTGCTGTGTCAAGTTTTACATCTTCTTCAATGGTTTTTAAGAGGTATTCTTTTGCCTGTTCAGAGGTTAATCCAGAGATTCTCTCCAGTTCCTGTATGCGCTGTTCATTAAGCTTTGCTATCTCAGCTTTCTGCTTCTTGAATTCTTCTTCCTTCACATGAAAGCCTGCCTCACGCTTTTCCATTGCCTCCAGCTTCTTATCCAGATTTTCTTCTTTCTGAACAATCCTACGCTCATTTCGTGAGATTTCATTTCTACGCTCTTTGATTTCCTTATCAAGTTCATTCCTGGACTTAATTGTCTCTTCCTTGATCTCAAGCATAGACTCACGCTTCTTCGTTTCCGCTGTTTTTACTGCTTCATCAATAATTCCTCTTGCCCTCTCCTCCGCATTACCAATCTTGGAATCGGTAACTTTCTTATGGTAGGCATCTGCGATGAACCACATGGCAACTGCAGCAACAAGCACTGAGATAACCGCTGTAATTATATACGGCAGCACAGGAGCACCTCCTTTATGAAATTTTCATTGTACCTATAACAAAAAGAAACCCTTTTTATGTCATAATTTACAACAGTTCAATTTTATCCTTTTTGCCCCCGTATGTCAAGCAGTATCAACTCCAACTTAATTAATAGTCCGGCTGCTGGTATGCCGCAGACTTCATAACACTGAGGATTTCACTGCTTAAAAATCCCCTGCGCAGCAGATACTGGTACGTGCGCCTGAATTCCGTTTCATCTGCCTTATCCCTCACAAACTGCCGTTTCTGTAAAAGTTTTGCAATCTGCTGGCGCTCACTTGCATCATATTCTGCTTCAAGCGCCTGCTCAGCCACTTCCTTTGTTATTCCTTTTGCAGCCAGTTTCTGTAAAAGCTGCCTGCGGCTCATACGTTCCTGCCGGTAACGGACATAGGATGCCGCATAACGGCAGTCGTCCAGATAATGGAACGATGTTACATATTCGATAGCAGCATCTATGCATACCTCCGGATAGCCGCCCGATTTTAATTTCGTACGCAGCTGGTATTCTGTCCGGTCCATCTGTTCGAGCAGATGCATGGCACGCTTCTTTGCACGCTTTGCAATAACCTCATATACCAGCTTATGGTAATCCTCCTCTGTAATCCCGGCCCCCTCTTCCATATGAAACTGCCGCAGCTCTGAGCGGTATGCCGTCAGGCTCATCCCGTTATCAAGCTGGATTTTTACTTTTCCTTTTGCTTCCGGTTTATATGCAGTAACATAAATCATATGCATTATTCCTCTTTGTCAGACGGTGTATCTTCTGGCTGTTCCGCTGTTTTTTCTGCCGCTTTTTCCGCTTTCTTTCCGGTAGTGCCGGCAGAAACGGTATCATCCGCTTTATCTTTTTCCTCTGATTCGGCTTCCTCTGCTGCATTAAAATAATGTTCACGCACCATGGTTTCTATCATGGCGGAAAAATCCGGATGCTCCCTGAGATAAGTCTTGGCATTTTCACGCCCCTGCCCGATTTTGTCACCCTCATAGGCATACCATGCGCCGGATTTCGAGATAATCCCGACATTTGCCGCAAGGTCCAGAATATCCCCTTCCTTTGAGATTCCTTTTCCAAACATAATATCAAACTCTGCTTCTTTAAACGGCGGCGCAACTTTATTCTTTACAACCTTTACACGGGTATGGTTTCCAATCACTTCCCCCGCCTGTTTTAACGCCTCCACCCTGCGGACATCCAGCCGCACGGAGGAATAAAATTTAAGTGCACGTCCTCCGGTCGTCGTCTCCGGATTTCCAAACATCACACCGACTTTTTCACGAAGCTGGTTAATAAAAATCACGATACAGTTTGATTTGCTGATAACACCTGTCAGTTTACGGAGCGCCTGGCTCATCAGACGCGCCTGCAGTCCCACATGGGAATCCCCCATGTCACCGTCAATTTCCGCCTTTGGAACAAGCGCTGCAACGGAATCCACGATTACGATATCAACAGCCCCGGAACGCACCATCGTCTCTGTAATCTCCAATGCCTGCTCCCCGCAGTCCGGCTGGGAAATGTAAAGATTGTCAATATCCACACCGATATTTCTTGCATAAACCGGGTCAAGGGCATGCTCTGCATCAATAAATCCTGCAATTCCTCCCTGACGCTGCACTTCAGCCACACAGTGGAGCGCAACTGTCGTCTTACCGCTGGACTCCGGACCGTAAACCTCAATAATACGTCCTTTCGGAAGCCCTCCAAGCCCCAGTGCAATGTCAAGGCTCAGGGAACCGGTCGGTATTGTTTCCACGTTCATGTTTGCAGTATTATCCCCAAGCTTCATCACAGAGCCTTTGCCATACTGTCTCTCAATCTGTGCGATTGCCGCATCCAATGCCTTTAATTTATCATCCTTTGCCATAATTAACAGTCTCCTTTTTATAAATAAATTTTAATGATACGAACTTATGTTCGATGCTATGTTCTAATAGTAGTATACTTTTGCCATATTGTCAACAAAAAAATTAAAAACAGGGGAATAAAAAAAGAACAGCTGTTTATGAATCAGCTGTTCCCATTATACTGGTAAATTTATTCCCCGTCAAGCAGTGTCTGCAGATATTTCACAATTGTCCCTTTATCCTGCATTCCTACCATCCGGTTCTGGAAAGCCCCGTATTTCATAAATACCAGTGTCGGAATACTCGCAATCTGGTAATTCATCGCAAGGGATGGCTGCTCGTCCACATTTGCCTTGCAGACCTTTACCTTACCTTCCATTTCCTCTGCCACTTCGTCAATAATCGGTGACTGCATCTTGCACGGTCCGCACCATGATGCCCAGAAATCAATTAACACCGGCACCTTTGCTGCCAGTACTTCCTCTTCAAAATTTTCTTTTGTCAGTTCTGTTACACTCATTGTTTTTCCTCCTAGCTTCTGCCAAATTCTGATAATACCAGTCCCTCGTTTCTTTCCAGTGTCATGCCGACGCTCCACTCATTCACAAAAAGAAGCAGCGGATTTCCTTTCATATCGATGACTTTTTTCATGTCGGAGGTTCCGGTAAGATTATCCACATCCACCTCCTCTTTATTTTCAATCCACCGGATATGCCCGTATGGCAGGCTTTCCAGACGAATTTCCACATTATACTCACTCTCCAGGCGGAATTTCAGGACGTCAAACTGCAGTACTCCGACAACTCCTACTATGATTTCCTCCATGCCGCCTTTATATTCCTGAAAAATCTGAATTGCACCTTCCTGTGCAATCTGTGTGACGCCTTTAACAAACTGTTTCCGTTTCATGGAATCCAAAAGCCGCACCCTTGCAAAATGCTCCGGGGCAAATGTCGGAATACCCTCAAAACAGTATTTTTCTTTTGAGGTGGTTAATGTATCCCCGATGGAAAAAATACCCGGATCAAATATACCGATAATATCCCCGGCATATGCATGATCGACAATTTTACGCTCGTCCGCCATCATCTGCTGCGGCTGCGTAAGCTTCATCTGTCTGTTTCCCTGTACATGCCAGACTTCCATCCCTGCATCAAACTTTCCGGAACAGATCCGCATAAATGCAATGCGGTCCCTGTGGTTCTTGTTCATGTTTGCCTGGATTTTAAATACGAATGCGGAAAAATCCCCGGAAAACGGGTCTATCATACCGGTATCCGCCTGACGCGCCATCGGTGCATAGGTCATCTGCAAAAAGTGCTGCAAAAAGGTTTCCACTCCAAAATTCGTAAGCGCAGAACCAAAAAACACCGGGGAAAGTTCTCCTTTTGTGACAAGATCAATATCAAATTCGGCACTGGCTCCGTCCAGAAGCTCAATTTCTTCTGCAAGGAGCGCTTTTTTCTCTTCACCGATTTCATCCGTAAGGACCGGATCATCTATGTCCAGTTCTTTCTCATTTCCGGTCTGCGTGCCTTTCCTTGTATCCGAAAAAGTCATCACTTTTCTGGTATGCCTGTCATACACACCCTTAAATTCTTTTCCGGAACCAATCGGCCAGTTGACGGGGCAGGTGGCAATTCCGAGTTCATTTTCGATTTCATCCAGAAGCTCAAACATATCACCTGCATCCCGGTCCATTTTGTTGATAAAAGTAAAAATCGGAATATGGCGCATAACGCAGACCTTAAACAGCTTCCGCGTCTGCGCCTCCACTCCCTTTCCGGCATCAATGACCATCACGGCAGAATCCGCTGCCATCAGCGTCCGGTAGGTATCCTCAGAGAAATCCTGGTGTCCCGGTGTATCCAGAATATTAATACAGTATCCGTCATAATTAAACTGTAATACTGAAGAGGTAACCGAAATTCCCCTTTGTTTTTCTATTTCCATCCAGTCTGATACTGCATGCCTTGCTGTCGCTTTTCCTTTTACGGAACCTGCCTGGTTAATGGCTCCCCCGTAAAGCAGGAATTTTTCTGTCAGTGTTGTTTTTCCTGCATCCGGATGGGAAATAATCGCAAAGGTCCGTCTTTTTTCTATTTCTTTTCTTAAGTCGCTCACAATTTTTTCCTCCAAACAGTTTTCATTCTACCGTAAGTGCTATGTATTTTCAAGCATTTCAGTTACTGAATCGGTGTAATCACAATATTTTCAGCAGGCACTCCGGTTTTTCTCTTTACAATGTCTTCAATCTGCGCACGCTTGGCATCTGTCACATCCCCCATATCCAGTACGACGTCACAGCCGTCGTCATTCATGCTGACAACAACATTCTGGAACCCTTTGGCCTCCAGCATCATTTCCGCACTGGACTCTTTTTCTGCCATGTCTGTAAGCGCCACCATTTCATCAATTGCCTCCTGCTTCTGCTGTTCACTGATATTTGCATTATCAATGATTGCCTGCAGGGTTTCCTTGTTTTTGGAGCGTACCTGTTCACGGTTTAATTTCACCTGTGCTGCATAATCCGAATCAGCTGTCAGGGCACTTGTCAGAACCGTCTCCCCCGGATTTTCCCCGTCATTTTCTGTAGAGCCGGCCGCCAGGTCTTCCCCGTCGCTGATATCCGTCTGTATGTCGTAATCATTTTCCAGCGAATCCTGTACCACGCTGTCGGTTTTTGCCACGGACTTTGTCTGTCCGCTTTCATCGCCGTTTTTCCAGTCATAGGTCACATATCCTGCAATGGCGATCAGCACTGCAAGTGTTGTGATTACGATTTGATTTTTATGGACTACTTTTTTCACTGCTATTCCTCCTGCACTGACATTTTAACTACTATCACTTTATGCACTTCCAGATGAAATAATGACATTACGGCATTGGAAATTTCTGTAACCACCGCCGGATCATCTCCACCTTCCGCAACTACAACAACCCCTTCCACCTGCGGACGTTTTTTCTGGATAACGTATGGCTCTTCCCCGTCTCCCGTTTCGTAGACCACTGTGGATTCCTCCCTCTTTTTTTCATCTGCCACCAGATTCTTGTCCAGATACGTATATCCTTCATCCGAAAATGTCAGCATCACTTTTGTTTTTCCCGCGCCGTGCATCTGTTCTATCAGCTTTTCCAGCTGCTTTTCCAGCTGCGACTTATAATCCTGTTCTGTCGTTTTATCCGTCTCGGTTCCTGTCTGTTTTTTCGTCCCTTCTTCTTTATTTTCCTTTGTTGGAATGGCAATGATCATAACCAGTACTCCAAGCAGAATTAATATGATATAATCTGTTTTATTCCGTTTCCGTAGCTTCTCCAAGAAACTGTTCAAAAATATTCTCCCCTTTCTCCTGATATTCCAGATCCGCAAGCTTTTCTTCAATTTCCGAAAGTGCCTTTTTCATCTCTCTTTTTGAATCACTGCTTACAAATACCAGAAACGGCCGCACAAGCACCGCTGCCATCAGCACACCGATAAAAAAGTTGAAATATTTCCGGTAGCTTTCCTTTGGCACCAGATAAGAAAACAAAAAAAGCACAAGCATGAATATAAAATAATTTTTTACAAATTCAAGTACTTCAGACATCTCTTACTCCTTAATAAATAAAACTGCTGGATGCTGTAATCATGGAAATTGTGAGGAAAAATAGCAGCACGGCATCTGTCAGAAGCTTCAGATATATCCCGCAGCCTTTTCCCACGTCATGAACACACTGCGCAATCCTTTTATCACAAAACGGCATAAGGACCGCCGCCACAAAACGGTACATGATATGAAAACAGAATACCTTAAGAACAGGCGCAAGGCAGATGACAAATATTATGACCAGCGCCGCCACGCCCAGACTGTTTTTTATCATGATTCCGCAGCCTACCAGAATTTCCCCGGTTGCTCCAAATGTGTTTCCCACCCCCGGAATTGCTGAAAGACCATGGTACAGTCCGCTTGTGGACAGCCGGTCCTTCGCCGGTGCAATTAAGGACTGCACCACTCCCAGACCGACAACGGCTGCCAGTCCGATTTTTAACACCCACCGGATTCCATCCTCCAGAAGCTGTGCCAGTTTGGACAGCCTGGTCTCCTCAAACAGATTATCCATCATCAGTAACAGCACATAAATATGTATCGCTGGAAGAAATATAAATTTCATTCCGATTTCCAGAAGATAAATAATACCAAATGCCATTCCGTAAAATGCGCTTGCGCTTGTGGCGTTTCCGGAAAGAAGGAGGGTTGCCGCATAGGTTGGAATAAATGCAGTCATAAATGAAACAAGTTTTCCCACACCGCTTTCCACGACCTCTCCAATCAGTGAAAAGCTTTCCAGTAAAAGCATCAGTATTCCTGTATAGACCACAAAAAAACCAAGCTGGGACACGTATTTTTGTCCGGTTACAAGAACTTTTCCATAGAGTGCAAATAAAAGGGAAATACAAATGATTTCTATGAAGATCGGACGCACGGCGGAAAGTTCATAAAACAACAGGTCAGCAATGTAGTCACAGATCATCCGAAAATCCACTCCGTCTGTCCCCTTCTCAACAAATGCCTTCACCAGATCAGTAAATGTCAGTTTTTCCGGCAGATTCCCGATTTCCTCATCAACGATGTCCAGGTCAAGCTCATCCATAATTTCATCCATATATTCCTGTGCGCAGACACTCTGGGGAAAGAAAAACAGGACCGAAAAAAAAACCAGTAAAAATATCGTTTTTTGTTTCATTTTCTCCTCCTACAGAAATCCTTCCACAACATCCACAAGATAAACAAGCACCGGGATACTCAGGGCAACGATCGAGAGCTTTGCAAATATTTCTATCTGGTTTCCGATGGACCCAAAGCCCGCCTCACGGCAGATATTGGATGTAAAATCGGCAATATAGATAATTCCAAGCATTTTAAAAAGAGCTGCCAGATAGGAATTTTCAATTGGAAGTCTGTCCATCAGACCGGAAAGAAAATCTGCAATTATCTGAAGCTTGTCAAGCGCATATAAAAAAATCATTATAGACGCCACAAGTCCGATGAGGAGTGTAAATTCCCCTTTATCTTTGCGAAGCGGCAGTGCAATAAATACCGCGGCAACTGCAATCAGTCCAATCTTTAACATCATGTTCATTCCATGGTGAAAAGCGTTTCCATTGTCTGGAAAAGTTCACTGATTCCCGGAACAATCCAGAACAGCACGATAATTAATCCTGCAAGGCTTAACAGAAACGCCTGTTCCTCCCTTCCACTGTGTTTTAATATCTGACTCAGTACGGAAATTACAATTCCTACCGCGGCAATCTTAAAAATGATTGTTACACTCATAACACCCTTCCTATATTAAAAAAATCACCAGCATCAGTCCTCCAAGCATCCCAAGAGGCATGTACACTTTCTGCTTTGCTGCATATTCCCTGCGGTGCCGGATAAGTTCCTCCTCCATCCGTTCTCTGCAGATTCCGATACAGCGCAGGCTTTCCATACTGCTGTTTCCAAAAAAAGAATCCGCTGCTTTTTCAAGGATACTGTATGCTTCCCCGCGAAGCGGCAGCTTTTTTTTATTCAGCAGAAGAACTTCCTGCCATGCCGCCCGTCCGCTGGCATAGCTGTTTTTTTCCAGTATGCCCTTTAAGTTCAAAAGCAGCGTCTGCATCTCTTTCCACTCTGTTTCATAGCTTTCCAGAAAGTCATACAGACGCATGTGTTCCTGTTTTAGTGCATAATTCCAGAAAGAAAAAAGACGGATACATTCTTCCATAAACGCCTGCTTTTTTTTCTCATTTTCCCGCCAGCTGTACAGACATCCGGCGCTTCCGCAGAGAATTAAAATTGTCCCTAACAGCTTTCCCACAGCCTGTTTCCCCCGCCATCATAAATTACAGTTTTCCGTTCACCGCTTTCCATACGCACCAGCCCGACAAACCGGAGCTGTTTTTCCCTGCTGCGAAAACAGGACATACGCTCTTTGGCTTCCTCCACGCTCCCCGCATGAATTGTTCCAAGCACTGAAACACCGCTTCTGGCACTTTCCTCTACCGCTTCAAAATCCTCGGCAAGTCCCAGCTCATCCACGGCAATTACTTCAGGTGACATGGAACGAAGCAGCATCCGCATTCCCAGGACTTTGGGACAGTTGTCCAGAATATCCACGCGCGGACCAAGGTCATTCTGCGCCACTCCCCTGTGACAGGCGGCAATTTCGGACCGCTCGTCCACAACGCCGATTTTTAACCCCCGTCTTCCCCGGCTGCCGGTTGACAAAAGTCTTATGCAGTCCCTTAAATATGTAGTCTTTCCAACCCCCGGTGCAGCAAAGATAAATGTATGGAAAATCCCATCATCCCGCCAGATAAATGGTATAATTTCCGTCGCACAGTCTTTTTTTTCATGTGCCAGCCGGATGTTTAACCCGCTGATTTCTGACAGCATGTTCATTTCATTCCAGTGCCCTTTTTTCTGGTAACTGGTACGGCCCACAACCCCGATGCGGTGTCCGCCCTCCACGGTAAAAAAACCCTGCCGCAGCTCTTCTTCAATCGCATAGACGGAATAACCGCTTAAATAATTTAACATTTCTTTCAGCTGTCCAGATTCCAGCCTGCCAAATGTCCGGTTCTTTTCATCTGCATACAGGATTTCCAGCGGTTGTCCAACACGCAGACGGATTTCCTCCGCCCCCTGCAGAACTGTTTTTCCAATCTGCTGGCGGAATGCAATTGGCAGATAATTTTGTATGTCCATAGTTTCCTCCCGAATAAAAAAAGCCACAGGGACGTTTGTCCCTATGACTCATATATATGTCCGCATTTTTAAATTAGAACAGAAAATACAGATTAATTACATTCTCTCCGGTGCAGAAAATCCCAGCACATCAATGCAGGTTTCCAGAATATCCTTTGTAAGCATTAAAAGACTGATATAGGATATCTGCTGCTGTTCGTCTTCCTCCGTCAGAATCTTTGTTTCATGGTAGAAACCGTTAAATGCATTTGCAAGCTCATAGATGTAGGCGCAGACCTTATGAGGCGCAGTTTCCTCAAAGGCATTTGCCATCATGGCATTAAAGCGGGCAAGTACAAGCATCAGATTTTTTTCACTTGCAGACTGCGGCTTTTTAAATGCAGCCTTTGGAAGACTTCTGCCGCCTGCCTCATATTTGTTTAAAATGGACTTAATGCGGACGATGGTATAAAGAATATACGGCCCGGTATTTCCTTCAAAGGAGGTAAAGCGTTCAATGTCAAAAATATAATCCTTGCCTGCCTGGTTGGATAAATCCCCGTATTTTACAGCGGCAAGCGCAACTGTTTTTGCTATTTGCACAGCTTCTTCATCAGAAATATCCAGATTTTCTTTTTCCTTCTGGTTTTCCGTGATTTTCTTTAACATTTCCTCATTGATTTCATCCAGAAGGTATTCCAGGCGCATGACTCCGCCGGATCTGGTCTTAAACGGTTTTCCGTCTTTTCCGTTCATGGTGCCGAAGCCGATATGCTTTAATTCCACATGGTTGTCCACCAGTCCGGTCTTTCTGGCGCACCGGAATACCTGGGTAAAATGCATACTCTGTCTGGCATCCGCAAGATAAATGATACTGTCCGGATGACAGTCCTGAATTCTCATCACTATGGTAGCAAGATCTGTGGTACTGTAAAGGGATGAGCCGTCTGATTTTAAAATAATACACGGCGGAATTTCCTTTGTATCGGTTTCTTCACTGACATCCACAACAAGCGCGCCCTCGCTCATATGGGCAAATCCTCTGTCCTTCATCATCTGCACCATTTCAGGCACATACGGCTGTGCATCAGATTCCCCTTTCCACAGCTCAAAGGATACGTTTAGATTCTTATAATTTTTTTCCAAATCCGGCACGGATACATTTAAAATATGGGCAAGCAGCGCCTGGTAGCCTTTTCTTCCCTGCTGCAGTTCATGGGTTGCAAGCAGCGCAGCTTCTTTAAATTTTTCATCTTCCTTTGACTTTGCGCTTGCAGCAGGATAAATATCCTCAAGCTCCGAAAGGGTAAACGGCGGCTCTTTCGGATATTCCCCGTCATAGTTTTCATCAAAATACACAAGTTCCGGCCTGCGTTCTCTGAGCTCCATGATAATTAATCCCATCTGAAGTCCCCAGTCCCCCAGATGCACGTCGCCAATCATATTATGTCCCATGAATTTTCCAATCCGCTTGATGCTCTCACCGATAATTGCTGAACGCAGATGGCCGACATGAAGCGGCTTTGCCACATTCGGTCCGCCGTAATCCACGATAATTGTTTTTGGATTTTTTGTCTGTTCGCAGCCGAAACGCCCGTTGTCTTCTGCCATTTTTCCAATATAATCTGCTGTAAAATCTGCACTCAGTTTTATATTTATAAATCCCGGTTTTACGGATTCCACACTTTCAAACATTGCATTTTCTTTTAGTGATTCCGCAATTTTATCGGAAATCATGAACGGGGCGCATTTATATTCTTTTGCAGCCGCCATTGCCCCGTTACACTGGTACTCACACAGATCCGGACGGTTGGACAGCGAAACCTTTCCGTACTTTTCATCATATCCATGTGCCATAAATGTCTTTGTTACCTCGTCTGTAATTATGTCGATTAATGTTTTCATTTTATCATTCTCCTGTGATATGTAATGCCCTTTGCTTTCATTTTTTATTTACTCCATTTTATTCTATACATCATCACGCGGATTGTCAAACGTTTATCCAAACTCCGTCATATACTCCCTGTAACGGATGGCACAGTTTGTACGCTGGCATCTGTAGTTTTCCCTTTCCCTGATGGATATGGTATGAAAGAATGTTTTCCAGAGCTTTTCATATTCGGAGGATTCCCTGTGCGCCCAGATTTCATTTAATGCTTCCGGATGAAGTCCGGATAAATACCACTGCTTTCCCTTTTCATGGAAAAGTCCCATATTATGAACCTCATCGAGTACCACAAAATTTTCTTCCGGAAAACGGTCGGCAAAGTGCTCCGCCACCAGTGGGAGAACCTGGTTTTTGGGACTGATGCGTGCAAGCAGGATTTTCTCCTCTGTTTCACAAAAACGCAGAAACTCCTTAGTAAAATGCGCTTCATTCCACACATTTCTTTTAATTTCAAACACACGGCAGACACATTCCTGTCCGTGCATCGAAACCACTTCCGGCCCCGTCCGAAACCCCAGCTTCAGAAAATAATATATGGCATCCGCCTTGTCCTCTTCATGGGACAAAAGAGCTGCAAAAACCATGTCATATGCTTTTTTCCCCAGTTGTTTTTTTACGGTACGCACTACCTTTAAAGCTTTTTCCCGGCTGGTCTGTATTCTGTTATATTCCGCAAACAGCTCCAGTTCATGCCCGTCTTCCACACGGATACAGAACTGCTCCCTGGAAAGATGACTGTTCCATGTATCATATACTGCCGTAAAAATTCCTTCCGGCGTATCTTCACACAAAAAAATCTGTTTCATATTATTTTTCAATCTTTCTCCTTCTGAATACCCACAGCCAGACTGTCATCAAACAAGGATAACTGACGGAACGTAATATGATAATCCATTTCCCAGTTTTTCTTCTGGTCCAGCTCTAAAATTCTTCTGGTAATATAATCTTCGTCTATTTTTGTTCCATACATCATTTTTCCGCCGCAGGTAATAAAATAATGCGCACGCTTTAAGACTACTCCGATGCGTTTTAAGTTTTCAAAAGTAAGTCTGCTGCTTTTTCTCGCCATAATAATCCGCTGAGCTGACTTCACACCAATCCCAGGAACCCGCAGCAGCATACCATAAGATGCCTGGTTTATTTCCACCGGAAAATACTGAAGGTGACGGAGCGCCCATTCACATTTGGGGTCCAGGTAAAGATTAAAATTCGGCCGTTCCTCTGACAGTAATTCCCCGGCTTCAAAACCATAAAAACGCATCAGCCAGTCCGCCTGGTACAGTCGGTGCTCCCGCAAAAGCGGAGGTTTTGTTCCAAGTGCCGGAAGACTGCTGTCTTCATTTAATGCCACATAAGCAGAATAAAACACCCGCTTCATATCAAACCTGCGGTATAATTCCTGTGCCACTGATAAAATCTGGTAATCATTTTCTTTGGTCGCACCGACAATCATCTGTGTACTCTGTCCCGCCGGAACAAAATTTTTTTTACCGGACTGACGGGATTTTATTTCCAGTCCGGTCTGGCTTTCTGCAGCAGGAATAAGACTGTTGTTCTCTGACGGCTTATATTCCAGCTGTGCCTGCTCCTTTACTTCCGGTAATCCCTGCTCTTTCCAGCCTTGTCCGATTCTGTGAATCCCGCTTTTGTTTTTCCTGCCAATTCCAAGCTGTATCTGCCGCATCGGCGCCAGAATCATCTTCCGTGTTTTGTTTGGTGCAACTTCCTCCAGACCGGCTGCTGTGGGCAGTTCCAGATTGGCGCTCATCCGGTCCGCCAGATATCCTGTCATTTCTATTACTTCAGGTGCAGCTCCCGGAATGGCTTTTACATGAATATAGCCGTTAAAATGGTGTTTCCTGCGCAGCAGATAAAGTGTCCGGTATATCTGCTCCATGGTCTGTGTGGGATTTTTACAGATGCCGGAACTTAAAAAAAGACCCTCAATATAATTCCGCCGGTAAAACTGCATGGTAAGCTCACACACTTCCTCCGGCGTGAAGGAAGTCCTCAGCGTATCATTTGACTTACGGTTAATGCAGTATTTACAGTCATAAATGCACTCGTTCGTATAAAGTATTTTAAGCAGCGAAATACATCTGCCGTCCGCGGAAAAGCTGTGACAGATACCGGCAGCAGATGTATTTCCCATGCCCTCACCCTTTCCTTTCCGCTCCACACCGCTGGAAGTGCATGAAACATCATACTTGGCGGCATCTGATAAAATTGTAAGCTTTTCTTCCAGTGACAGATTCTCTATTATTTTCATTTCCCACTCCAAACACACGTTCTCGAATATATGTTCTTATTATACCACAAATTTTGGTTTTTACAAGACATTTTATAAATTTATTTTTACTGTTTTCCTTTCATTTGCTTCTTAATTTTCCATAAGCCCACATAAACGGGCAGTTAAACTAAAAATCAGACCCGACTGCCCAGAAAGGACAATGAGGTCTGATTAATGTCAGAATATTTTCTATAAGTTTAACTGCGAAAATCAAAACTTCCTGCCAGCACCGATGACGCACTTGCGGCACCATAGGAATTGTATGTATTTCCAAGATTTTTAATGCCTGCTCCGGCGTTGTCCGAAATATGTTCGGATATAAATGCCAGCTTCTGCATAAACTCACTCTGTGCTCCAAGCGTATTCCTTACCGTGTCAGCATCAGCCGCTGTTTTACTGCTGTCATACTGTAACTTTCCCTGGGCTGATACCGTAATTCCAAGTTTTGCAAGCTCCGGAGCATAATCGCCTGCAACCTCTTTTAACATCTGTAAGTAGTAGGCATCCAGTGAATTGGAGGATGTTTTCAGTTTATTACCTACGTTGTTGTATCCGCTTACAAGCTGGGCAATCTGTTCTTTCAGCTGTTTACGCCCTTCTTCTGTATCCAGTGCAGATAAAAGGGAACCGTTTCCTTCCTCAAGAAAAATCTGTGCAGATTCCAGCAGTGTATCTGCGCTTTTTTTAATTTCCTCATATTTATTCTTTGTAACGGCACTTGCTTTATTGGCATCGCTTTTATTCAGCTCATCCAGAAGCGCATTCCCTGTCGAATTTGCTCCTGTGTTTGCAAGTGAATTTGCATTTACTGCAATTCCGGTATCCATCGCCACCTGATTTGTAACCTGGTCTGTAACTCTCATGCTGTTCCTCCTCGTTCTCTGTGTTGTCAATATCTATTCCGATTTCTGTTTCGGAAATTCAGTTAGTTCCTCACAGTATCTTCTTAATACAAAATACCGACGTATCTGAAGTATTAACACCAGTATGCCAATGACGTACAGCTC
The DNA here is from genome assembly GCA_947566705.1 of uncultured Lachnospiraceae bacterium. Taxonomy (GTDB): domain Bacteria; phylum Bacillota; class Clostridia; order Lachnospirales; family Lachnospiraceae; genus Roseburia. Next base: position 15,582 of record CANOLA010000051.1, read on the forward strand.
CGTCTGAACGACGTATTCTGCACGGATTACTTCCGGCTTTCCCGGCATGTATGAAGGCAGGGAATAAGCCACTCTGATAGTCTCCCTGTTCCTGTCTCCTGCATCCCTTGGTACCCAGTCGTCAATAACTCCATTATAGTAAACATGTACTTTACGGCTTTTAAATCCTTTGTTTGACTGTATATATGCTTTCTGTGCTTCTACTACCGTATAATCTTCCCGGTGTGCCAGATAATGAAAAAAATAATCATAATTTTCAAATATAAAAGTCATAAACAGAAAAGCCGCCAGTACTGCACACTCCTTTACGAATTTTTCTAACAAGACTGTTCCTCCATGAATCCCTTACCTTCGACAGATTCATTGTAACATATCCTATACGCGAAAATCTATTGGAATATATGCCGTTCTTTTTTGTAACGCATCTTCTTCCAGAAGCTGTTCTTTTGGGAGAGGCTCCGTCAAATCCTCTGTCATCTCTTTTGCGGCTTCTTCCATCAGCTCTTCCGTCAAATCTTTTGTCAGACTTTCCGTGACGTCTTCCGTCATTTCCTCTGTCATCTCTTCCATGGATTCATCCATCTCTTCAAGCAGCCCGCTCAGTACTCCGCTGTTGTCTTCTGTTCCGGTTGCTTCCTTGATTGCTTCTTTCTTTCTCTCTTCTTCCGTCTTTGGCTTTGATTTCTCTGCTGCCTCTGCAATCTTTTCACCGCGTTCCCTTGCTTCGTCCATTGTATGGAACATTTCTGCATTATTAAAAGATTTTTTCACCGCGGCGATTTCATCTTCATAACTATGAAACATTTCCAGCTTCTCTGCGATTTCCTCCAGTGTGTCACACTGCTTGTTTTTCAGGTTCGCTTTCTGCTGTTCCAGTGCGGCAACCCTGTTTTCCATGGTCTGCCTGCGCTGCATCTTTTCCTGTGTACTTTTCATCTGGTTTCCCGTAAATGACCGGGCTAAAACCGGATTATTTTTTACTGATATATTCACGAAACAGCTCCCCTTTCCACAAAATCTTTCCCTGTCTGAAGAATATATCGGTTTTTGTCATGAAATCATTAATACATTACATCAAAAAGCTCCATGCGTCCAGCAGTATATCCCGGAGGATATTAAAAAGCACCATCCGAATTTCTTCAGATGGTGCTAAATCTCTGATATGTCCATGGGACTTTACCTCACTTTTTTATTTTTCATCCATATCCTTCTGTTTTCCGACTGTGACCTACTGAACTGGCTTTGTATAATCAACGTTGTAATCCAAAGCTCCGTCCTTTCTCTCTTCTCATCTTTGCGCCACCGGTTTCCTGAACTGAATGTATTTTAACTTATTCCCTCTTTACTGTAATATCCACTGGATACTATCTATGTAAATCATTTTATTTTATACTGTAACATCTTCTGTTACTGTGATTTACTTTATTATTTATACTCTCTTGTTTGTTTGACTTATGTTCCCATTGGACCGTACCTCCTTTTTTATTGTTAGCTAAGATTTTTTCCTCTCTTGTTTTGATGTATTAAATATACCACGCAATTCCATTATTGTCAATAACTTTTTTAATTATTTTTTCTTTTTTTGTCAGTTTTCAATTATTGTATGATTTGTTCGAAACTTTTCTGAATATTTCATACAATTCATTTATCCGCTGACATTATACAGCACACTAAGCCAGATCCTTTTTCAGCAGTACATACTCATACTCCTGGTCAATCAGCTCTTTAAAATAATCCCTGTTAATATTTCCTTTACGGATAAGGGCACCGATAGACGGCGTATGCTGTTCCTCCAGCTCCTCCTTTATGGATTCAGCCAGTGCCTTTCCCAGCCCTCTGTGGCTGCTGTCCACTCCCATATAAAGCATAACATATTTCTTTGGCTTTACCCGCGTAATAATATATTTTAATATATCCAATGCAGAAAGTTTTCCATAAACTGTATTGCCATAATCAGGAATGCTGATAAAAAATCCCACCGGCTGTTTTTTATAGTAGGCCATTTTTACCAAGCGGTACCGGAGCAGTTTTTTCAGATATCCATACTGGCTGAAAAATTCTTCCTTTGAAATATATTTATAAACCGGAAAACTCCGGTAGAGCTCAATGAGTAAATCATACACTTCCCCCAGTGCAGATGAAAAGTTTTTATGTCCCGGACTTTTTATCACATACCCTTTTGCTTCTTTCTCTTTCAGCCGCTTTGAAAATTTCTCCGAGCAGTGTCCTTTTTCCACAATGCGGTAGCTGTTTGAATAGTAGCTCTCCGTGCACTGGTATCCTGCCGCCTGCCAAAGTTTCACATAATAATCCTTATTATATGGTTCTCCGGTATAAGGCTGTCCAAAATGGTTTGTTTTAAAACGGTAACGAATCCAGAATGAAGCATCCACAGGACCGGTAACGGTACGGCAGTTTTCTCCTGCGGCAAGCTCCTCCGCTTTTTTTAACAGCAGATTACATACCTTCTGATTGTCTTCACTTTCATAAAATCCCAGATAAGCAGTACTGTCATTTTCATAGATGGTAAGTACTGCCCGCCCAACAGCCCGTTCATTTTCATCCACCGCCAGCAGTCTGTGAATATGAAAATAATGGCTTAATGTATGGCTTCCGGTAAGAACCTCCAGTTCTTCCTTACAGTTCTGCATCAGCTCATTCTTTTTATACAGCCTGCCTGGCAGATTTAAAAATTCCATGATATATTTTTCTTCATCTACAAATTCTATAACCGTATAACTCATTTGATTCTTCCTCCCGGAACATCCATTCTGACATATATGTTTTTTATTCGTTTATATTTTGGAAGCTTCCGGTTTATCTCTTCCACATATTCTGTTACTTCTTCTCTGGACAGATTACCGATTACAGATACAGCAATGTGATGGTCTTCCTCAAAGATAACCGCCTTCTGCAGATTCGGGTTCTGCAAAAGCAGCTCCTCCATTTCGTCCACATATACATTTTTTGCATTTTCTGTTATGATCATCCTCTTTTTTCTGCCCTTTATGTACAAATGACGGGTTTCATCAATTCTGCCCAGATCTCCCGTATGGTAATACCCTTCGGAATCAAATTCGGAATAATGGTCATTTCTGCTGAGATATCCGCTGGATACACTTCCTCCCTTTACCAGAATCTCACCAACGCCGTTTTCATCCGGTTCCGAAATTTTCACATCCAGATTTTCAAATATTACGCCATTGGAATCAATATTTAAATCCCCAATAATATCCAGTGCAATTACGGAAGAGGTTTCTGTAGTGCCATATGCTTCGAGCAGATGAACTCCCTGGGAAATAAAAAATTTTTTGATTGTCAAATCTGTAAAACTCCCCCCGCAGTATAAAAAGCGGATTCCACGAAGCATTTCCATTATTCTTTCTGTCTGCGCTGTTTCATTTGTCACGGTTTCATATACACGGCTTAAAATCAGCGGCACCATACAGACCACCGTCGGACGGACAAGCAGCATTTCTTCTATAATTTTTGTAATGTCCGAACAAAGATAAAGCTGCATACCTGAAATAATGGAATAGAGAAAATTCGCCACACCGGAATACACATGGTTCAGTGGAAGAAATACATATGAAATATCATCTTCCCGCATGGGCGTCCTCTGATAAAGGGTTTCCCAGTTATTAAAAAGATTTGCCTGCGTAAGCGGAATTGCCTTTGGTACATTTGTGGTACCGCTGGTAAATAAAATCATCACCGTTTTCTGAAGATTTCGCTCTCCTTCCAATGGGCTGCTGCTTTTGGCTCCGGCAGCAATATAACGCAGAAACTCTTCTTCAATACAGACACACAGAATACCAGGATACACTTCCTGCAGCTTTTTTATACATTCTTTTTTCTTCTGAGAGTAAAAAACTGCATCAATATCAAGAACGGATAAGGTGTTTCTGATATCAAATTCTGTCCATTCCTTATCAACAGGAACACACTTACCGACATATCCCATAATACTCAGGTACAGTACCATCCATTCATAAGAATTTTCTGAATATATCATGATGTTTTTTCCGTGAAGTCCCCTGTCGTTCAGTGCCTTTCCCAGGTTTTTTATATCACTTATCGTTTTCCCAAAACTTACCGCCTGAAATTTTCCTTCTCTCCATACATGTATATAAGGACGGTCTTTCCATTTTCTTTCATCTTCCTCTAAATATTCGCAAATACTCTTCATTTTTTCTCCTTTATTTTAGTGGGGACGGACAGAAGCACAACTTCTCCTTTATTCCCGTCCACCTGTACATAATCGCCGTTTTTTAATATCTTTGTTATTTGGCTCACTGCCACCACCGCAGGTTTTTCAAGTTCGCGCGAAATAATCGCAGTATGGGAAAGCAGGGAACCTTTTTCCGCCACTATTGCTTTTGCGCCTGCAATCAGAAATACCCAGCCGGGATCCGTCATTTTTGTTACCAGTATTTTATCTTTTGTATCCATGACCTGTGCAGGAGAATCCACAAGCAGCACCTCTCCCTCTGCAACTCCATGGGAACATGGGACACCGCAATAAATTCCACTCTGGTTTTTATATTCCATTTCTTTTATTCCGTTTGCATTCTTATTCCAGACGTTACCGGAAAATACCAGCCTGGTATAATCCGGAAGATACTGGTACTGTCTGTATTCTTCTTTCCGTTTCTGTATCAGACCGGCCAGCTCCATCTGTCCGTTTCCTATCGCCTGTTCAACCTCATCATAATAAAGCCAGAAAATATCTTCTTTCTTTTCCATTCGCCCCGCATGATAAAAGTTTTCCCCGGTTTTCAGCATTAAGAAGCGCATAATACCATATAAGCGGCTCCTGTTCAGTCTGGATTTTTCACGGTTTTTTATTCCAGCTGCCGCCTTTTTTGCCAGAAATCCGGCTATGCAATGCGGCAATGGCTTCTCCTCCTGCGGATTCACTTCCAGGCCGTCCTTTGCATACTGTCTGATTCTCTGAACAAGAAGTACCGGATCGGTCCGGAATGTTTTGCTTTCCAGTTTCAGTTCTTCCAGATTACGGTCCCCGTACTGCTCAATATAAGCCGTAAGTTCTCTTTTAAAATCGTCAGGTTTTTTCATAGCATAGGCATAAAAGTCCTCATTTGTCGCAATGGCATTTAACTCTTCCAGCCGGTTTTCACTTACTGCCTGCCGGGAAATGTCAGCCAGCCGCCGTACCGGTTTCAGGCTCTCGATATCCGCAATGTCTGATATATACCGGTTTGTCGCTGTCTCATATTCTTTCACTTTTCTAAACTTTAACCATGCTTTCAAAAGACCTGTAAAAATGAAGGAATACATATCATTAACAAGCGTAATATCCCACTTGTCCGTAACTTTACCTTTAAGCGTCTGGTAATATTCCGTCAGTTTTCCGTTATCCGCCGCAGAAAAATCCATATTATGATAGTCGTCCAGCACCTCTTCAAAATACATGTCCAGTTCTTTCATCTTTTTCAGATTTGTAAATAGAAGGCTGAAAAAAGATATAGTTGTTTTAAAGCGAACACGAAAACCGATTTTATCTTTCAGATTCGTGCTGACTGTTTTATGCTCAACACCAAGCATCTCCTGCCAGACAGGAATAATCTTTCTGCTGAATGGAAGAAACAGTATCACATCATACCAGTTACTAATTCTGTAGTATATCCTGCCGTTTACCACATCCACCATATTCCGTAATATTTCATCTACCTGCCCCGTCTTCTTTTTATCATGTGTCAGACGAAGCAGACAGCTCTTGAATACCCTGTAATACACTTCCCGCACGAAACTCTGCGTCAGCGGCAGTGTGATTCCCGGATAGCTTTCCACAATATTACTGTTGTCAAGTACAATGATTTCTTTTTGTGCATCAAATGACGTAATGGGACGCGCCTGAAGCAAAAAAATTTTCCCTCTGGAAATGGCAAATTCAATATCACAATAAGCCCCCAGAAGCTTTTCCGTTTTTTCTGCCATCCGTATTAATTCTTCAAGCCAGTCCTCCTTAAGCAGGGGGGAATTTCCCTGCTGCTCGTAATAATAAAGAGCGTCTGAACGGTTATAATAATAAGTAGTTGTATCAATCCGGTCTGTAACAACATTTTCTCCGCTTCCACAGCCTGCCACAATTACCATTTCATTCAATAGTCCCTGCGGGTTTGCCGTAAACAGAATCCCGGATATATCCGCCTGTACCATTTCCTGGATAATAACCGTCATATGAATCCGTTCCGGTGAAATCCGGCGTTTACTGCAGTAGACGGACAAATTCCTGTCGGCCGGAATATCCATAACTTTTCTGACAGCATTCATCACCTGATGACGCCCGACATCCAGAATAGTCCTAAACTGTCCGGCAAAAGATGCTTCTCCTCCGTCTTCCACAGAAGCAGACGAACGAACGGAAAACTTTTCTGTTTTGGAAAAATTTTTATTCAGATAATCATTCAGTTCTTCTTCTGTGGTTTCTTCGGATACAGCAAAAAAATCCGGAACCGGATACCCATGTTTCGATAAATAAAATAAATTTTCTGCTTTTGCACCCAGTGTAAAATTCTGGTAATTTTCCTGTGTTATAATCATTTTAGTTCCTGTCTGATTTTATGTCAGCGTTATGAATACCGTTATCAGCATCATACTCTCCTGAATATATGTATAACGTTCCACTTTATCCACTATTTTAAATTTAAGCGGATCTTTTATATACTGAATAAATTTAACCGTCATCCATGCTACATTTATAAGAAGCGCCGCAACAGATATTTTATTCAGATTCCATACCAGCAGCACATTCGTCAGAATATCCATAAGTGTCAAAATTAAAACAAACCAGGTGGCTTTTTTATAGCCGAACAGACTGGAATAAGTAACATATTCTGTTTCCTCCTGCGGTGCCCGTATTTTTCTGGATATTTCCCAGATCAGCGCCGGGAAATACAGCGTCCATGCCGCAAGAAAGGTAATCCATGTAACTCCCTTTAGATGATATTTGATACAGGTAAAGGAAATAATATAGATATTCATTATCATCTGTACCGGATTATGGGTTATCAGTGCCAACGGAAGGCTTTTCTGAATTTTTTTTCGCTGGAAAAACCATAAAGACATCAGCGTTCCGTACACATAAAGAAATAAAAAGAACCAGAAATTATTCATAAATATGATATTCAGTACAACTGTTGCAGAAATCAAAATCACAACAAATACCGCCAGGTCTTTCTTTTTCACACGTCCGGAGGGAAGGGGACGCTGCGGGAACAGGCGGCAGTCCAGTTCGTAATCTTTAAAATCATCCGCAATTCTCAGCCATAACAAAAAACTGAAGACTGTAAATCCCCCAACCGCCTCCTGAATGCCTATGTAAAAATCCTTTACACCATAATTTAACAGTACAATAAAATAAATCTCTCCAAATATAATGAAGCCAAGCGCCAGCCTCGGTATAAGCGGATACATTTCCTTAAAATAAATACGCAGCCGTTTAAGCATTTTTACTATCCTTTCCGTGTCTATAAATTTTTTCTTATTTTTAGTCTATACAGAATAAAATTAACGAAAATATGCGTTCCCGCTCCCAGAAAAATGTAGAGTATATACTGCCATACCGGCATCGGATAAAGGAAAGCTAAAAGCAGCACAACACCGAACAGGGAATCCGTCTGATCCGCAATAAAAAACACGGTGCCTTTTCTGCCGGAAACCGTCTTTCCGTCCGGTATGCCCATCCGCCTTTTTATAAAGCTGTTCGGCAGCTCACATAACACATATGCCAGACCAAAGCCTGCACCTGCCAGCAGGTTAAAGCTTATGGAGTTTTGATGGTACTGGTAGATATAATTCATGCCTTCGGGCAGCATTCTGCAGACCAGTCCCCAGAAAACCTGAGAAAGCATGTTAGCAGCTATCATTCCAGCGAAGCCTGCCCATGTTTTATTGTCCCCAAACAGACGCCTGCCGTCTTTTAATACCTTCGAAGCATCTATGGGGCTTTTAAGCCTCTGGTAAACAGCTGTCTTTACGAATAACATATTAAGTATGCCTGCCAGTATTACCGGCATAAGTGTGATATACATTTTTATAATCATTATCTTATCCTATAAACTTTGATATAAGAATTATCCCTTCCCCCAGGAAAAAAGCAATTCCGCTTACCAGAACGGCAGCCGCCGCCACATCTTTGGCAAAACGGAAATCTTCATGAACACCCTCTCCTAGTCTGTCAATTGCCCGTTCCAATGCCGTATTCATGTATTCTGCGGAAAAGACAAATGCGGACAGTATAATAAATATGACATAATCATAAGAATCTGCTTTAAGAAACAGATGAAAGATAAAAAAGATGATTCCTATCACTGTATATATCCTGAAATTCTTTTCAGAAACAAAACCATTATGCAAACCGGCAATGGCGCATTTAATACTTTCCAAAAAATTATTATTTTTCATTTTAGACTTCCTTTGTTACATATTTTCAGCGTTTACCACTTCCTTTTTCTAAGTTCATTATACGATATCAGCACTGTCTTATCAACAGATTTTCAGTCTACATTATAGAATACTAAAACTGCGGACCGTAAATAACAGTCCGCAGTTTTTTCATTTTATAAATACTTATCTTGAATTTTTAAAACAGTCAAAATCCGGATTAAATGCATAGAAGTTTTTGCTGTCCAGTTCATCCTGCACCATACGGAGTCCTTCACCGAAACGGGAGGATTGAAGTAAATTTATCTGTTGATTTTCTGCATTTTC
>CANOLA010000052.1 GCA_947566705.1 uncultured Lachnospiraceae bacterium
CTGACTGGAGGATGTGTGAATGACAAGACAGCAGAAAAAAGGACCTGTAAACGATATCTGGTAATCAGAAAGAAATTTATCTGTTTCATCCTCGCGAATCCTGCCCGCAATCAGTGAAGCATAAAAATTCGCCTGCAAAAGCGGCAGGGATTCCATATAATATTTCTGCAGAATCTCTGTATTTCTTTTATCACTTATTTCTTTGTCCAGTTTTGTTTTCAGATGTGTAAATACATCCGTCAGCTCTACAGAATTTACCGGCTTTAAAATATACTCCTCCACTTCCAGGTGAACTGCCTCTTTTGCATATTCAAACTTGTCAAACCCGGTAAAAAGCAGAATTTTAGTTGCCGGAAATTCTGCCTTTATATGGTTCGCCAGTTCCATGCCGTCCATATACGGCATTTTAATATCTGTCATAACAACATCCGGCTGAAATTCCTCTACCATTTCCAGTGCCCTGACGCCATTATTGGCATATCCGATTACTGAAAATCCAAGCGCATCCCAGTCGATTTTTTTCATGATGATCTGTATTACTTCTTCTTCATCATCCGCCAGAAGGACGGTATATTTATCCATATTTTTCCCTCATGTTATGTGCAGTCAAATCCACATAATTTTTCTTAAATTATATCAAACGCAAAAACAATTGTAAAGAAGCGCAGTCAGCACACCCGGCAGTAAATTTAACTGTTGCGGAAAGAAGATGATAACTGTTATAATAAACAGCAAAGCAGCGTAAGCGGCATAAGGAATCCGGAGGTATGATGGTGAAAGATACGGCTATAGAAATGGCAAAGCGAATGATAGTAGACAGCATATGGAAAAGCGCTAATCTTGAAGGACTGGGAACCACATTTCCAAAAACAGAAGCAATTCTCGCAAACGCCCCTACTGCTACCAGAACAGAAGAAGTGTTATTTGTTATTAATATGAAACGCGCATGGCAGTTTCTTCTGGATAATCTTGAATACAGCAATTCCATTATGTTATTAAGGGAATATGATAAAATTGTCGGTGAATTATTATTTCATTATGCCGGTGAAATAAGAACAATTCCAGTGCAGGTTGGCGGTACATCATGGGAACCTGAAATTCCCCATACAGGAATCATTATGGATTCAATGAACGAAATCGAACAGATTGAAGACTCTGAATTACGAGCACTCAAATACTTCTGTTATATTGCACGGATCCAGATGTTTATTGACGGAAATAAAAGAGTCGCACAGCTGATGGCGAATAAGGTGCTGATTGAAAATAATATAGGGATATTTCAGATACCAATTGAAAAACTGGAAAAGTTTAAAGAAATGCTGATTGAATTTTATGAAACAGCAGATGATGCAAAAATTATCGGTTTTATGAAAGAATACTGTATCAGGCGTATACTGTGTTAAATGTATTTCCTGCGAAAATGGGGAACTAACCACTCGCACCTTCAAACCTGTGTTCCAGATATCTGTGTTTCAGCTCTGTGTATTTCCGGATACTGACCGGCACACAGTCCCCGGTCTCCAAATATATATTTGCATGGTCAAACGACCGTACCCGGTCCAGATTAATGATATATGATCTATGGCAGCGGTAAAATCCGCTGTCTGCCAGCATCTCTTCCATATAGTTCATATTTTCACTGCAGAGACACTCCTGTGTCCGGGTATGAATTTTCACATTCCGTTTTTCCGTTTCAATGTATATAATATCCTTCAGCCGCAATGGGATTTCCCCGATTCCTACCTGATGCACCTGTATCATGCGTTCACGCTCCCGCAGCTTTTCAAAAGCAGACAGGGCTTCCGCCATTTCATCCGCCATACAGGCTTTATCAATATAACGGAACGCATTTACCACATATCCTCTCCGGCTTAACTCTGTATGCATGGACAGCATTATTATGGTACAGTCAGGATACCGTTTCTGATAAATTTTCGCTGTTTCAAAACCATCCATACCCTTTAATTCCACATCCAGCAGAACAAGGTCATATTCTTTCTGACACTGCAGCAGAAGTTCTCCGCTTTCAAACGTTTCTACATGAACCTGCTGATTTATATAAAAGGAAAATATATTTTGTACCGTTATTTCATGCCATTGCTTTTCATCATCAACAACTGCTATTTTCATACTCACGCTCTCCATTATTCAGACTCAGAATCGCCTTAAATCTGTTTTCCATTATCTGGATATCCATATATCCATGGTTTCGTTCCACGCATTCCTTCACATTTTCCAGGCCAAACCCATGGTTTATTTTATCAGCCTTACTTGTCTGCAGTTTATGTTTTTTATCCGGTAAAACTGCTTTGCTGTCATTTTCCACACAGATGATAACTTCGGTATCTGTATACCGAATATCAGCCTGCACACATGCCCCGCCGTATTCCTCCTCTGCGCAGAGTGCATTCCCCAGCAGATTTGACAAAATAATGCACAAATCATAAGCACTGATATAACACTCTGCCGGAAAATGTCCCGTGACGGAAAGAGAAATGTTCTTCATCTGCGCCTCATGGTCAAATTTATTAAATATGGCGTCTGCAACCCCGTTTCCGGTATTGATTCTTTTTTCCAGTCCTGCAATAGTTCCGTTAATCTGCCTGATATATTCTTCCAGTTCCTTAATCTTTCCCTGCCCTGCCAGGGCAGTAAGCATATACATATGGTTTTCCATGTCATGACGGAATTTCCTTGTTTCCCGTTCCCTGTTTTCCAGATAAAGATAGTGGTCTGCCTGTTCATCCAGATATCTTTTTGTTATTAACATTTGTTCATGGAATGACGTGCGGGAAAATGCAAGCAGTATGATGACGCCAATCTGTATAAACATCCCCAGTATTACTATGATATACATACCATGGTATAAACCGGTTTTTACAGGAACATACTCCAAAACGGCTTCCAGATTTACAGCAACTGCACTGTTTGCAACAAGCAGCACCAGAAATAAAATAAGATATCCTTTTGCCAGCGTATGCAGTCCCCTCCGAAATTTTTTGCGGATAATGATTCCCAGAACAAATAAAAACAAGAGGGAAAAAAGCATGGAACACATGTCCCTGAAATCCCTGCCGACGGTTTCTATTCCAGCGATATATGTAAAACCGGATACAAGTGCACGGGACAACAGCAAAAGCATCATCTGGGCACTCGCCATCCCAAGCGTATACGGAACCAGAAAACTTATCTTTTCATCATACAGAAGGAAAAGCGCAAATACAATATACAATAAGTCCAGAAGCAGTTTTGCTGTACTGCCGTTTTCCAGACGAATTCCATAGGTCCAGACCATCAGCAGTACACCCAGTACTGCAAACTTTTTTGCAGAAAATCTGGACGGCAATGTGAAAAACAAAGAAGCGCCAACCAGAAATCCCAGCGAATAAAGTATATTATTAATATATTCAAGCAATGTTTTATCCACTCCATTTCACACGCAAATAATATAATATAATTATATCTTATTATTTGCAAAATGGCAATTGCTTACCAGTGCCTTTTCCACCATTCATACAGGTTCTCAATCATTCTGCCGCACCCCCTTTCTTTTATCCGGGATTAAGCTGGTTTCCATCAGCTTCTGCCCTGATCTATAATGTCCGAAAGGTGTTCCCTGCTCCATAAAATTTGGGAAGCACCGTCATGCCCGTCCTGTTCATCAAATATCTGTCTGCTATAATCGTAGTATTCTTCTTCCGATGTTTCTTTATCTCCTATATAATAGGCAGTGTGATTTGGAGCATTATTATTCATTTCCGTATATGCCAGCATTGTTTCAGTTTCCTTTTCACTGTCATAGGAAATCCGGAACCAGTGAATATAATTAGCCCCACTGCTTCCTCCCACAATCCCGTTTTCATACACATCTTTCACCCCCCGAAAAGGATGAGGATGTGTATAAACAGTGCCTTTGGACAGGTCAAAAACCCGGACTTCACCATCTATGCTTCCCCGTTCGGGGTCACGCGGCATAAGATAAACTAACAGTTCCTGTTCCCCGTCCATATCAATATCTGACACCAGAAATTCTCCCCCGCGTACAGAATCTGATATGCCATCATAAGAATCTGTCACCTGAAAGGATTTCCATGTAAACTCTTTCTTTTCCCCTGTATCATAAAACTTCCCGTCTCCGAAAAAAACCTCCTGAATTTCTGCCGGAAGCTTCTTTAAATCCTCTGCCGTTGTACGCACCGTTCCTTCCGGATCCGGTTCTTCTGTCGTTTCCACTGTTTCCGTGGCTTCCACGGTCTCTGTTGTATCCTCTGGCAGAACCCCGGTTTCCTGCTCGGTCACAAAACCCGAAAATTCCGTGGATGCGGGCGGCAATGCGCCGCAGCCGGAAAGAAGCGCGCATGTAGCTATTCCTATTAATATTAACAGTTTCCTCTTCATTTTAACCTCCTCACGCAACACTGTCTGGCGGCCGCTTCACGGGGTATCAGGCATAAATGCCTTAAGACAGTTATCCCTGTCTTCATTATAAACACAGTGACATCCGTACATGCTGCGGCTTCTGCCCTATTCTATGATATCGGAAAGATATTCCCTGCTCCATAAGATTGGAGAAGCGCCATCCTGTTCATCAAATAACTGCCTGATATAATCATCATATTCCTCTTCCGTTGTTTCTTCATTGCCGATATAACAAACAATACCCGGATCCTTGTTTGTCATCCTTGTATATGCCAGCACTGTTTCGGTTTCCTTTTCACCGTCATAGGAAATCCGATACCAGTCATTATCAGAAGCTCCGCTGCTTCCTATCAGAATTCCATTTTCATACACATGTGCCACACCCCGAAAAGGATGAGGATGCGCATAAACAATGCCTTTGGACAGGTCAAAAACCCGGACTTCACCATCTATGCTTCCCCGTTCAGGGTCACGCGGCATAAGATAAACTAACAGTTCCTGTTCCCCGTCCATATCAATATCTGACACCAGAAATTCTCCCCCGCGTACAGAATCTGATATGCCATCATAAGAATCTGTCACCTGAAAGGATTTCCATGTAAACTCTTTCTTTTCCCCTGTGTCATAAAACTTTCCGTCCTCGAAAAAAACCTCCTGAATTTCTACCGGAAGCTTCTTTAAATCCTCCGCTGTTGTCCGCACTGTCCCTTCCGGATCCGGTTCTTCTGTTGTTCCCTCTGCTTCCGTGGCCTCCACGGTCTCCATGCTCTCTGTTGCATCCGCAGACAGAATCCCGGTTTCCTGTTCCGTTACAGCACTGCCAAATTCCGTGGATGCAGACGGCTTTGCGCCGCAGCCGGAAATGAACGCGCATGTACCTATTCCTATTAATATTAACAGTTTCCTTTTCATTTTAGTCTCCTTTATTAAACCGACAGCATAAAAAAATAAAAACCTTTTCCATCTTTATGCTGTCAGTAAAACAAGCTTTTTAGTAATTCTTTAAGGCATCATAAATTTTTTTTGAACTTTTCCTTCTCTCTGCATATTCCTTTATTCTCGGTCTTTCTATTTCATCGTGAAAAGTATCAGATACTTCATTGTATGAGGACTTTGCAAGCACTTTTTTCCAAGCATTTATTCGCGTGGATTCCACCTCTTTTCGAATTGTACCCAACTGTGCATTAATATCAGATACTGCCAGTCCCATTTCATCTGCAGTTTCTTTCAGTGGTTTTTTAACAGTAAAATGCGTCCACTGTTCCAGTCCATATCCAATACCGTCATTAACGCTAAATGAATAATCACTGTCATGATTCTTTGCATATTTATTTTTTCCATCCTTTTTAATTTCTTGTGCATTATCTGTTGCAAAATGGGATTCCTCATACAGGTTTCCACAAATTCCCGCACACTGGTTTTTTGTAAAACCCATTCCAGCCCTGAGAAACGTCCAGACCCTTGCAAGATTCTTTTTCTCACTGGAATCCAAATTCAGTTTTGACCTGGAAGCCAGGGCTGTTAATTCCTTACTGGTTGCCACCTTATTATACATGGTATTTATTTCTTTCAGCCTGTTAAGGGTGGATGAATTCATGGAACCATTCACAGATAACCCGTAGACCTTCTGAAAATTCTCTACTGCCTTTTTACTTAAAGACGTTGAAAGATCTCCATTGACTGGTCCGTTGTAAAATCCCAGCGCCGATAAACTGGACTGTACCTGCTGGTTACTCATCGATGCGCCAGCAGCCGCTTTTGCACTGCTGAAAACTGCTGCTTCCGTATTGCTTCTTTCGTAGATAACCGCTGTATCATCCCGTTCCGCCCTATTTTCTTTCGCTATGGAAACGGCTGCGGTTTCTGTTTCTTTCACTCCCTGATATGTAATGCCTGCTGTATCAGCTAACTGTACTTTTATCATTTTAATCTCCTTCTTCTGTAAATAAACACCTCAAAAAGCAATTATCTTTTTCCGCGGACTTTTTAAAATGTTTATGGTTTCAGATACCCGTAATATATACCTGTATCCAAATTACTAAGCAATATTGCAAATAAATATTATTTATGCGCAAACCGACAATATCACAATATGATAAAGGTGTAAATACCATTTGCGCAAACGTAGGTGAAATTTGCGCAAACGTTAATTAAAAATCATTTTTAACCATAAAAAACTGACCTCCAGCCGTTAGATTTTAATCTAACTTTTGGGGGTCAGTTCACCGCAGCCGGCTCTTTTGGGGCCGTTACATCATTTCTTCTGTACATATTTCAAACAGTCAAGCGTTACTGCCACCAGAATGATAATTCCTGAGAATACAAACTGGAGGTTTGTGTCAATTCCGAGAATCGTAAGTGAATAAGTAAGTGCCGTAAATATAAATACACCAACTACCACTCCGGAAATCTTTCCGATACCACCGGTAAAGGATACGCCGCCAACTACGCAGGCTGCAATCGCATCCATTTCCCAGCCCTGCCCGTAAGCAGCTGAACCGGAACCAACCATTCTTGCACATTCCAGCCAGGAGCCAAATCCGTAAAGAATACCTGCCATTACAAATGCGCCGACCGTCACGCGGAATACAGAGATACCGGAAACGGATGCTGCTTCCGGGTTTCCGCCGACAGCATACAGGTTCTTGCCAAATGTCGTTTTGTTCCAGATAAACCATACGATTGCTATGGCTGCTGCTGCCCAGAGGATAATTGTCGGAAAACCGTTAATCTTTGGTATAATCATATTTGGAATTGCCGGTTCAATGGCGCCAAATGACACACCCTTGGTCGCATATGTAACCAGACCGAAAATTACCAGCATGTTTGCCATGGTTGAAATAAACGGGTGCATCTTGAATTTTGCAGTAAAGAAACCTGCAATCGTAGTAAAAAATGTACACAAAAGCACACATACTACCAGCGCAAGAACTACCCTCAGCGGAATCGGCATGCCTGTAAAATCAAATACATGCCCGAAAACAGAACCCGTATTGATTCCCTGGTGCATGATTATTGTGGCAGTCGTCATTCCCATACCAACCATTCGCCCGATGGAAAGGTCGGTACCTGTCAGAAGAATCAGCCCTGCAACCCCCAGCGCAAGGAACATACGCGGGGAAGCCTGCTGCAGAATATTCAGCACGTTATTATATGTCAGCAGCGGTGACTTCTTTACAATCGGCGTAATGATACACAACGCGATAAAAATCAGGATAATTGCAATATACAGACCGTTCTGCAGAAGAAATGTCCTGCGGTTGAACGTGTATTTGTAATTTTCCCATTTCTGCGCAGCATTTTCCACGACAGTAAATTTAGACATGCGCAGCATATCAAGCAGATGGTATTTATAAGTGTAGGCGGAATGTTTTCTGTCCTTAATCTGCTGGAGGTCTTTTTCCAGTTCCATTTTGGCATCAAACAGCCGGTTCTTATAAACGTACTTTTCATCCTTTATTTCCTGGTGGTCAGAAAGCTTTGAAAGCGCGGTCTGGTGTTCCTTTTTCAGGTCGGCTTTCTTTTTACTGTATTTTTCTTTCGCAACTGCTTTTTCTGCTTCGCAGCTTACCTTAACCTTCTGGTAATAATCCTTGTCAAAGTGTTCTTTAAGATATTCCTCTGCCTGTGAAATCAGTTTGGAAATCTCATCTTTGTTCTTTGCTTCCACAGCTTTTGCTTTTTCCAGTTCACTCCTGTATTTTGCAATACTGGACTCCCGCTCAGCCTTTGTCAGTGCGCGGTCTCTTTTTGCCGTGTCAATCTTCCCCTGAAGGAAGAGAACCCGGTCCGTTCCTTCGGCCCTGAGACTGTCAATCTGCGCCTGGATGACACCAGTCTGCTCCTCAATCGGTTTACGGAGCTTCATTTCCTGTTCAGCCGTAAGAATTGTACTGTTTTCATTTGCCATAACTATTCATCTCCCTCACTATAGGTATTTTGCACTGAGTCTTAAAAGCTCCTCCTGATTTGTTTCCTTTGTATTAACAATTCCAGAAAGATGCCCGTTTGACATCACACCAATACGGTTTGTAATTCCCAGAATCTCAGGCATCTCGGAGGAAACAACAATAATCGTCTTCCCCTGTTTTGCCATGCTGATAATCAGCTCATAGATTTCGTATTTGGCGCCGACATCAATTCCTCTTGTCGGTTCATCCATCATAAATACCTGCGGACCGCGCTCCAGCCATTTTCCAAAAATAACTTTCTGCTGGTTACCGCCGGAAAGACTTGAAATCATATCATCCGGTCCCATGCACTTCGTATGCATGATTTTAATTTCTTTGGCAGTCGCCTTTACCATCTTGGAATCCGAAAGTGCAATTCCTGACTTATACTGGTCCAGATTCGCAATCGTGGTATTAAACGTCAGGTCACCTTTCAGAAAAAGCCCGTTTGCCTTCCGTTCCTCGGTAATCATTGCAAATCCGTGCTCCATGGCTTCCTTCGCACTGGAAAAATTCATCAGGCGGTTGTTAAAATAAACACGTCCTGCCGCCCTTGTACGGATACCGAAAATGGTTTCCAGAAGCTCCGTTCGTCCGGCTCCGACCAGACCGTACAGACCAAATATTTCACCCTCACACACATCAAAGGAAATATCCTGCAGATGCGGTTCGTACTTTGTGGAAAGATGCTGCACGGAAAGGATTGTGCCCTTCGGTTTATTGTCAACCGGCGGAAACCGGTTTTCAAGTGAACGTCCAACCATGGCGGAAATCAGCTCATTCATATCCGTTTCCTTACTGTCTTTTGTCATAACCAGATTCCCATCCCGGAGTACGGAGATTTCATCGCATATCTCAAAAATCTCATCCATCTTGTGGGAAATATATACGAGGGCAATTCCCTGTTTTTTCAGCATCCTCATCATCTCAAAGAGTTTTTCCACTTCCTGGACTGTCAAAGAGGAAGTCGGCTCATCAAGTACAATCACCTTGGAATTATAGGAAATTGCCTTGGCAATCTCACACATCTGTCTCTGCGATACAGACATATTCCGCATAGGCTGTGTGAGGTTCACGGTCATGCCAAGTTTCCGGAAAAGCTCGGAAGCTTCCTTTTTCATTCTGTCCTCGTCAACGATTCCTATGGAATTTACCGGATAACGTCCAAGGAATAAATTGTCTATTACATTTCTTTCCAGACACTGGTTGAGTTCCTGATGGACCATTGCAATACCATTTTCAAGAGCATCTTTGGGCCCGGAAAAACTTACTTCCTTACCATCAAGGAAAATATTCCCTTCATCTTTCTGATACGTTCCGAACAGACACTTCATCATAGTTGATTTACCAGCGCCGTTCTCCCCCATAAGCCCCATTACAGTTCCGCGCTTCACATCCAGGTTGATGTGGTCCAGCACCCTGTTCCGGCCAAAGGACTTACTCATTCCCCGTATCGATAAGATAATATCATTATTCTTATCTGCCATAGTCCTCACTCCCGTATGTATATACTTTTTTCTCCTCCTAAAGGTATTAGGGAGAATTTCTTCTCCCTAATCACCCGTTTTTCCTGACCGCCCAGACAGTTTACTGGTTCAGTAAAGCTGTATAAGAAGCTGCATTGTCTGTTTTAACCATGTTAATGGCAAATGCATCATACTGGCCCGGATTTCCAAGACGGTTTGTGATATTTGATTCTGTCTGTCCGTCACCGCCGATGTAGTCAACATCCAGATTAAGCAGGTCGTCATAGTTCTGCAGAAGCGGCTGGTAGGTTGAGCTTAAGAAGTTATCGGAAGCATTGTAAATATCCAGCCATACTTTCTTTGTTGCATGTGCGCTTTCATCAAGCTGTTTTGATACAGGCTCGAATACTTTTGTGGAATCTGTGAAATCATTGTAGTTGTCAGCTGTAACTGCAACATTCAGTGCGTAGTAAGAACGCTGCTCTTCACTATATCTGTAAACATCATCTGAAAGAACGTTTCCTGCGTCATCTGCTGTACCGATACCAGTGTCAACATCAACGCCGTCAAGGGCATTGCGGAGAACACGAAGTGTCAGGTATGCCTGAACGTCTGCATGCTGGCTGATGGTTCCGCCGTAACCTTCTGCAATTGCTGCTACTGCATCGCTGTTAGCATCATATCCGAATGTAGGAACCTTATTGTCCTTGGACCATGCGTTGAACATTGACATTCCCATACCGTCGTTATTGGATACAACAATATCAATCTGGTCGCCAAATGAAGAGGTCCATGTACCAATGGCATTACCTGCTGTTGCAGCATCCCATGTAGCGCCTGCGGAGTTTTTCATTTCCTGTGATGCAAGCTCACGGACTGTATATGTTTTTCCTCCGATGTCAAGCGTGCCATCCTGTACTGCTGATGCGGAACCGTCGGTGTTTGTTCCAACCGGATCACTGTTAATCGCGCCGTCTTTGTCGACTCCTGTACCAAGAGCCTTGCGGACACCTCTTGTACGTGCAATGGAATCATTGTGACCGATATCACCAATGGCAAGAACATAGCCGATAACACCGTCGCCGTTGCGGTCAATCTTGTCAATGTTAGCCTCAATGTAATCCTTTACCATGGTTCCCTGAAGTTCAGCTCCCTGGTTTGCATCAAAGCCTACATAATAAGTATCTTTATTATAGCTTAATGCTGCCATGTCAAGCTCTCCTGTGGAGCTGTTGGACGGCTGGCGGTTAAACCAAACCAGAGGTTTATCCTTGTTTGCCACATCCCCTGTGTTTGTGTCGTCTTTTACTTCCGGTGCTGATGTATCCTGATTATCCTTTGCAGGTTTGTCAGCTTCCTCCCCGCATGCAGCCAGCGAAAGACAAAGCAACGCTGCCATTGTCACTGATAAAATTTTTCTTTTCATACCCCATTTCTCCTTTCCTCTGACACACTCAGGTGTGTTCTGTTGATAGTGACAGTATATCGAATCAGAGGGGGAGAAAACATAGAATATTTTTCGGGCTTCATTGAAAATTTTAAGATAAATCCGGTTTACAGCATGCATCTGACATTTTTTCCATTATTCTAATATACACGATTTCATAAATAAAGTAGTCTGGTTACAAAGAATGGACAGGTGGATTACATGAATAAAAAAACTACTGCATTAATGCTAACAGCCGCAACAGCAGTCTTACTGGCAGGCGGATGCCAGAAAGAAGACAAAACCGGCGGCAGCGCAAAAATTTATTATGCCGCAATTGAAAGCGGCGACTATTATGAAGGATGGGCGGACCAGCTCAGGGAACAGACCGAAAAAAACGGCGCTGAATTTGAGGCAGGCTATGCGGAAAATTCTGTTGAGACAGAGGTTGCCCTGGTAAAAGACGCCCTGACGGAAGGAAGTAATGTATTTTTATGCGGACTGGTATCTCCTGATATTACGGCGGAAATTAAGGCTGCTGCAAAAGACTGTCCGATTGTATTTATTAATAATGCACCCCCTGACAGCGAACTGGAAGCAGACCGATATATTTATGTGGCATCTGATGAATATATGGCCGGACAGTACCAGGCGGAATTTATTCTGGAAAAATTTGCAGATAAAGATGAAATTAACGTTATGATTCTGAAAGGACCAAAGACTGCATCGGGTGCCATTGGCAGAACGAACGGTTTAAAACAGACGCTGAAAGCAAGCGGCAAAAAAATCAATTATGTGTTTGAAGATTACGCGAACTGGAGCGGGGATATCGCAAAGGAGCTGACAGGTATGTTTCTGCGTACCAAAAGACCGGTTGACTGCGTGGCAGCCAATAATGACGATATGGCAATCGGCGCTGTTACAGCTTTTGAAGAGGCGGGCGCTGACACAGGGTCCACACTGTTTCTTGGCGTGGACGCCTCGGCAGGGGGATGCAGTGCAATTGCTGAAGGCCGGATGGATTTTACAGTATACCAGCCGATGTCCGCACAAATTACTGCGGCAGTTGAAGCCGCCCGGAATCTGGCAGAAGGAAAAGGCATAAAAGAAATGGACGGAGCTTCAGAAGACGGAAAATACATTCTGCTGCCTTTTGAAAAAGTCACTGCCGACAATGTAAAGGATTACCAGTAGATTTACCAGAAAAGCGCAGGAGGAATTTAAATGAAGAAGGGAACGGAACAAAAGACCGGACATACAAATTTTATTTCCATAAAAACCAAGCTGCTTGGCATCATACTGCCTGTGGTAATTCTGATTATCATAGTTCTTATCAGCCTGTCCTATCATGTATCTAAAAAAGTTGTTAAATCAAACGCCCAGGCGCTTTTAACAACATCCGCGGAAAGCCAGGCTGATAAAGTAGAAGAATGGCTGGATAAAAATCTGGTTTCTTTCAGTGTGGCAAAACAGGCATTTGAATGGGTAAACTTTGACGGAAAACAGATGCAGGCTTTTCTGGATGCATATTATAATTTTAATGAAAACTATCCTGGCGGGTTATATATTGCAGATATGGACGGCAGGCTTTATAAAGGCCGTGAAGCGTCAAGGACAGATGTGGACGTTGTTCTCCGGGAACCGGACAGTAACGGTAATTATATTGTTAATGGTAATTTTACAGCGGCTGAAGATTTATCCGATGACAGCGGCTGGTCTTTTTTTACAGCCCTTGAAGGGGAAGCTGACGCCGAAATCAGAAACGGGGAAATTTCCATCGCTGTATCAAATGAAGGAACTGCCGATTACAGCGTCCAGTTCGTACAGCCAAATCTTCCGATTACAGAAGGCGCCACATACCAGGTCCGCTTTGACGCCTGTGCGGACGCGGACCGAATCATGAAAGTCGGAATATCAGCGCCTGACCGTGACTACCGCCGTTACCTGGAAGATACAACCGTGAATCTGACAAAGGAAAAACAGACCTTTACCTATACATTCACCATGCAGGAAAGGGACGATGCAAACGGACGTCTGGAATTCAATCTGGGGGCAATGGACTCAACTGCGGGCGTCAGAATCAGCAATGTATCGCTTACCATGACCAGTGAAAGCGGTTCCGCATCCGCCGGAGCCACCGAATCCGGCTCTGCCGATGTGATGAAAAGCGAGTGGTTTCAGGATGCCCTCAGCCGGGTAAATATGGGTTTTACCAATGCCTATACCGATGAAAACGGAAACCAGGTAATCAGCGCATGCGGGATGCTGCGATCCCATGATGATAATTTATATGTGATTTCAGCAGATTTATCCCTTGATAAGGTCAGCGTATATGTCAGCAGTTTTGCAAAGATGGATCATGCGGAATCATTTCTGGTTAATACAAAAGACAATACCATCCTTGCTTCCCGTAATACGGAATATATCTCAAAAACGCTGGATGAACTGAATGATGACTTTATGCAAAAAGTTGGCGGAATGATTTCACAGAATAAAACTGACCTGGCTGAGATCGACGGCAATATGACAGTTTTTGAAAAGATAGGCGGAACAGAATGGGTTCTTGTATCATACGTGCCTTCAAAAACAGTTTACCATGACCTGAATTCCATCCGGAACATCATGATAATTGTTGGTGTTGTTTCCATCATAATATTAGTTGTACTGTTTGAAAGAATCATCCATATCGTGGTCAGCCCGGTCAAAAAACTGACAAATGTCATCAAAGTCATGACCGACGGGGACTTTACTGTAAACAGCCATACAAAGAGTAACGATGAAATCGGCGTTATGGGACGGTGCGTGGAAAAATTTATCGCTTCCATGACGTCCATGATTGCTTCCATTGACGGCGTCTCAAATACATTGCACCATCAGGCGGATAACAGCAAAGATATATCAAACCAGATGCTCTGCGCTTCCAGGGAACAGAATATGTCAATGATGGAACTGAACGGCACGGTAGAACAGCTCTCCCTTTCCGTAGGCGAAATCGCAAAGAGCGCAACCACTCTTGCAATGCTTGTGGAAGAAACAAAGGAGGACGGTGACGGCGTAAGCATCAAAATGGAAGAAACTGTGGACGTCTCCCATAAGGGCAGGGAAGCCATGCAGGACGTAAGCGCTGCCATGGAAAATATTAACAGCTCCGTACAAAAGCTCCAGCTTGCCATTGATGAAGTAGGAAAAGCATCAGAAGAAATTACCAATATCACAAAAGTAATCGGGGAAATTGCAGACGAAACCAATCTTTTATCCCTGAACGCATCAATTGAAGCCGCCCGTGCAGGTGATTCCGGAAAAGGATTTGCCGTTGTAGCGCTGGAAATCGGTAAACTTGCCCAGACAAGCGTGGAATCCGTAAAACACATTGACAGCCTTGTTCTGGAAATAAAGACATCCGTAAAAGATGTTATCCGCCAGGCGAATGACAGCGTGGGTAACATAAACAGCAGCAGCATTCTGATATCTAATGCCGTTGATACGTTTGATGCTATTTTTGAAAATATTGCAGTAGTAGGAAACCTGATAGAAAAAATGATTCAGAAAGTAGACCAGGTAGAAGACGTTGCAAGAAATGTTGCTGCAATTTCAGAAGAACAGGCGGCAAGCTCACAGGATATCCTTGGTTCATCCAATATTCTGGTACAGCAGGCGAACAGCCTGATGGAAAGCAGCGGAACTGTGGCAAAAGAATCCGAAGAGCTGACAACCTCGGCAGATGAACTTGCCACACAGATTGGAACATTTAAAATCCAGGATTAGTATTATTTACATAGTTTTATGATTTAAGGCAAAAAATAATCATGAATCTGACATTTTTGCACTTGTTTTTGTATTTCAGCGCGGAGAAAGCGTTTATAATTATCTTTGTCTTTACAAATACAAATTAACAAGGGGGTAATACTATGAAAAGACATTTACGCAAAGCTATGGCATCCGCCATGGCGGTCATGCTGGCTGTAACAGCCGTACCCGTGGCGCCTGCACAAGCAGCAGCAAAACTATCACTGTCCACATGTGTGATTTCAAAGGGCGATAAACTTGACCTGGATGTGGACGGCGCAGATGAAAAAACCGGGAAATACTCATCCTCAAAGAAAACGGTTGCATCTGTCACAAAAACCGGCGTGATAACAGCCAGAAAAACCGGAAATGCCACCATAACATGGAAAAAAGGCGGTAAGAAATACACCTGCAAAGTAAAGGTGGTAAAGGCTCCTGCTGTAAGCAGGCCAAAAATTGAACTTCCTGCCAAACAGAGTGAAACCATCTCCGTACTAAAATACGGCAATAAAAACCTGACGGTGAAATGGTCTTCCTCAGACAGTAAAATTGCCAAGGTTAAAGCCGGCAAAGTTACAGGCGTTGCCGAAGGACATGCCACCATTAAAGCCAGAATCAAAGGTTACCAGAAAACATGGACAAAGGAGATTGACGTGACCATTGACAATTCATCCCATAAAGGTTATTTACTTAAATGGGAGGACCAGTTTAACGGCTCTTCCCTGAACAGAAAAGACTGGAATGTGGAACTCCATGAACCGGGCTGGGTTAATGCGGAATGGCAGGAATACGTTGACAGCGATGAAAATATCTATGTTAAGGACGGAAAGCTTGTATTAAAACCGGTCAAAAAAACCGTCGGCGGAAAAGACGTTTATACCTCAGGCCGTGTGAATACCCAGGGCAAGCATGATTTTAAATACGGTTTCTTTGAAGCGAGGGCAAAGGTTCCGGCCGGAAAAGGCTATCTGCCTGCATTCTGGATGATGCCGACCAACGAGAACCTGTACGGACAGTGGCCAAGATGCGGTGAAATCGACATCATGGAAGTCATGGGACAGGAAACTGACAAATTGTACGGTACCGTCCATTACGGCGAACCTCATGCAGAAAGCCAGGGAACCGAAAAACTGACCCAGGGTAATTTCTCTGACGAATACCACATCTTCGGCTGTGAGTGGGAGCCGGGAAGAATCAGATGGTATGTTGACGGTAAACTGTACCATGAGGAAAAGGACTGGTTTTCCGCTACTGCAGGACAGGGAACCGTCACATACCCGGCGCCGTTTGACCAGCCGTTTTACATGATATTAAATCTTGCAGTTGGCGGAAGCTGGGTTGGTTATCCGGATGAAACCACAGATTTTGAAAACCAGGCATTTGTCATCGACTGGGTTAAGGCATACCAGAAAGACAGCTATGATGAATCCGGCGTGAAAAAACCGGAAAAACCTCCGGTAGTTTTAAGAGACCCGGATAAGGACGGAAATTATGCAAATAACGGAAACTTTGCAAAGAAAGAAAACCTGAATGATGATACCGACTGGCAGTTTATGACCGCCCTTGAAGGCGAGGCTGCTGCAGAGATTGTAGATGACAGTAAAATCGGCGGTTCCGCAATAAAAATCGCTACAACTAACAAAGGTACTGTAGATTACAGCGTACAGCTGGTACAGCATAAGATTCCTTTACAGCAGGGCGGCAAATACAAGCTTACCTTTGACGCCTATGCAGAAAAAGACAGAACCATGTTTGCAGGCGTCGGCGCAATCGACGACAGGAGCTGGAAGAAATATGTAAACAGCGAAATTAACCTGACTACAGAAAAGCAGACTTTTACCAGCACATTTGATATGACCGACGAGGATTATGCAAGCGCCCGCATTGAGTTTAATATGGGTAATGTCGACCCGGCGGCAACCATTTATATCAGTAACGTAAAGCTGGAAAAGACAGGTACATTTAAAATCGACAACAGTAAAACAGTTCTTGCTGACGGAAATTATGTCTATAACGGAAGTTTCCAGGAAGGAAAAGACCGCATGGAATACTGGGAGACCAGCAGCAAGACAAAAGCAAAAATCTCTGTAACCAACAAAGACAACGTCAGAAAGTTAAAGATTACTGCTCCTGAAGGAACATCCTCCAAAAAACCGGTTGTCATTTCACAGAAAAAGCTTGCGCTGTCCGCAAAAAGTCCTTATGCCGTAAGTTTTCTTGCAAAAGGGAAAAAAGGAAGCAGCATCAAAGTTTCCATTGCCGGAAAATCATATAAGGCGGCATTAACCGGCAAAGAAAAAGAGTACGCATTCAAATTTACAACAAAAGCTTCCCTGCCGGATAAAAATATTGTATTCCGGATTGAAAGTCCGGGCACCTATTATCTGGATGATGTACGCGTTGTTGATGACAGCCTGATTAAAAACGGAAGCTTCAACGCAGGCCTGGCAGGCTATGAACCATACATCGACAGCAGTGCAAATGCATCTTATGTCGTAGACAGCCTGACAGAAGACAATGCACTGGATTTTACAATCAGTGATACCGGGGATGCGGCATGGAAAATCCAGTTAAAGCAGAATAATATCGAACTGAAAAAGGGACAGTGGTATAAGCTTTCCCTGGATGCCAAGTCAGATCTTGCAAGAAAAATTATGTTTGCCATACAAAGGGACGGAAGCAGCGATGATGACTGGACTCCGTATTCCGGAGAAAAAATCGTCGAACTTACCAATAAATACCAGACCTTTGAAATTGTGTTCCAGATGAAAAACAAAACGGACTTAAAGTCCATTTTAAGTATTTCCATGGGCGCAGTTGATGGTAAACAGATTACCGAGAAGCACCGCATTTGCATTGACAATATCAGGCTTGACAAAATTGATGCACCTGCAATATAATATGGTATGAAGCAATATAGTATTAGCCCAGATGCCATTGCAGATGAAATGCTATAAATCAGTATTAACGAGTTTATATTTCCAAAAATGGCTCCTTTTTAATAAGAATTAATATATAACAATTCTTATTAAAAGGAGCATTTTTATAAATACTGCAAAGAAGTAATCATCCTAAAAGTAATGTTACGTTCAACAGAAAGAGGAAAAGCAATGAGGATAAAAGTAGGACACAAAATTGTAGCGGCTATTGTAGTAATAGAAATCATTATTATGATGGTTGTATTTCTTTTTGTAAATTCTAAAATTACAGACCAGATCAGGGATAACGCAGTTAAGAGTATGGAAACAATTGCACAGGACAGGGCTGCAATCATTGAAAATTATGTTCTGGATGCTGAAAATTATTTGACCGACTACAGCCGTGCCGGTGAAATCAGTGCATTACTGAAAAAACCATACAATAAAAAAAGGGTGGCACGGGCACAAAAATACACTGAAATCTTTGGCAGTGACAGGGAAAATCTGGAAGGAATTTACGTAAGCGAGTGGAATACCCATGTGCTGGCTCATACGAATGCAAAAGTTGTTGGAATTACAACCAGGGAAGGGGATTCACTTAAAGCCCTTCAGGAAGCAATGTTATCAAAAAACGGTGTGTACAATGCGGGTATCATCATTTCCCCCGCAAGCGGCCAGCAGATTATCTCTATCTACAGGGCATGCTTCGATGAAAAGGGAAATCCTGTCGGACTGGTGGGCGGAGGAATATTTTCATACGGTCTTGTTGAAAAACTGAACAATTTACACATAAATGGCATGGATCAGGCAAAATATTGTCTGGTAAACATGAATACAGGAGAATATATATTCCATAACGATGAAGAAAAAGTGGCTGCAGTTGCAGATGAGGAATACATTAAGCAGCTTTTGCAGGATTCAAAAAAAGAAGGCAGGGGAGACGCCGGATACATAACATATAAGGAAAATAATACCGAATATATTGCCTCTTATAAAATTATGCAGGACAGGGACTGGATGTTTATATTATCAGATTCTTCTGATGAAATATTTACTGCTGTAAAAGAAACAAGTATTGTACTGATTATCATCTGCATAGCAGCGCTTATTGTTATGATAATAGTGTCATTTGCTGTAATCAATATATGCACAAAACCACTTGCACCAATTGAACGGGCCCTGCTGAAACTGAAAGACTGTGATATCAGGGAAAACCGTGAAATAAAAAAATATATCCAGAGAAAAGATGATCTGGGAAATATCGCTGTAGCATCGGACGTGCTTATTTCTTCTTTAAAGAAAATAATTTTAACCCTTAAGGACTGCAGCGGAGTGTTAAACAGTACATCAAAAGATTTACAAGATACATCCGCAAATCTGGTGGATTGCGCATCCGATAATGTATCGACTACAGAAGAATTATGTGCCCGTCTGGATAATACGGGTATGGCAGTGGATAATATTTATCAGCAGATGCATTTTATCAAAGAACTGGCAGCTTCAATCATGGAAAGCCTTAAAAAAAGTACATCCTCCAGTGATGATGTATATGATGGAGCAAGCAGAATGAAGGATGAGGCCCAGGAAGCATACAGGGGCACCATTCTTAAAATGGAAGAAACAAAAGAATCCATAAACAATGCAATGGTAAGTCTTGATAAACTACTGCAGGTAAATGAAATGGTATCCAACATACTGGATATTTCAACACAGACTAATCTTTTATCTATCAATGCTTCCATTGAAGCAGCCCGGGCGGGGGAAAGCGGCAGAGGCTTTTCCGTAGTGGCTGAAGAAATTGGGGCTCTGGCGGAAACATCAAGGGAGATGGCGTCAAAAATACAATCAATTTGTTCAGGAGCCAATGACAGTATTGAAGTGGTTAAAACGTGCTTTGATACGATTCTTGATTTTATTGAGTCGGGAGTAAAAGGAAGATTCCAGTTATTTGCCAGCCAGTCAGTGGAATACAGCAAAGCGGCAGAAGAGATTAAGTCGGAAGTAGACGAAATCAATGGTTACATGAACGAATTAGAACGGGCATTCGGACAGATTGCGGACAGCATTAATAATGTTCAGGATATCTCCAATGAAAACAAGGATGCCATAGATATCATTACCCAAAAAAGTGAGATAACTGCCAATATTGCGCAAAATGTGCAAAAACAGTCAGAAGATAACCAAAAACTGGCTGTGCAGCTTGAAAGCATGGTAGACAGATTCTTTGTAGAGTAAGTATTCCCTGTCTGCTTTCTGCAGACAGTATATCAAACACCACGGCTTTAAAAATGTTTTGTCCTGCCAAAATACCAGTCCGCCGGAATGGAAGACCACCCGGCGGGAAAATCTGCAGGACGAAACATTTACAGCAATGCATCGCCGGACAGCCATATTTTGTTATTTCCCACGTCTTTCCGTCAGTACCTCCATATTGAAAGTCAATTCCCAGATTTTGTTTATAAAAAATAATACAAAAAACCAAGATTTTTTGTTATAATAAATTTACTGCCATAGACCAGACTACATCTGGACAAACTTAAATTTCTTTGTTAATTGCGCAAATAACCAATTAATGATATACTACTTATACCGTTTTATCCGTTTATATTAAAGGAAGGTGCAGATATGGAACTTTTAAAGGAATGGTATGTACAGGAAACAAAAGACAGTGAGGAAGAAAACCTCCACCGCCCGTTAAATGATGAACAGACTTTTTTCCATGCAGTCAGTTCCGGGGACATTGACTTTGTGCGCCAGAACTGTATGGAGCAGAGATTTGCAGAAAAAGGAGGCGTTGGTACGCTTTCACGCGATCCCGTCACAAATCTCAAATACCACTTTGTCATAACAACTGCGTTTATTACAAGACTTTGTATCGCCGCAGGAATGGAAACAGAACAGGCATTCCGGCTAAGTGATTTTTATATCCTGAAGCTGGACAATCTGCACACCCCCCAGGCAGTTATTGACCTTCATGACCAGATGGTTCTCGATTTCACTGGAAAAATGAGATTCAATGTAAGAAATCTGGGTACGTCAAAGCCGGTTTCCATCTGCATTGATTACATTTATGAACACATTAAAGAACGTATTACAATTGAAAATCTGGCCGAATACACCGGATTATCCGCAAGTTATCTGTCACGTCTTTTCAAAAAAGAAACAGGCGTTTCAATAAGTGATTATGTCCGTGAGAAGAAGATTGAAAAAGCACAGCACCTGCTGAAATTCTGCGACTACAGCCTGGTTGAAATTTCAAATTACCTTTCCTTCTCCTCACAGAGCCATTTTATTCAGATGTTTAAGGAATTTACCGGAATGACGCCAAAAAAATACCGCGACCTCTATTCCAGTTCCAGCTGGAGTATCGTAAACCCGGACAGGAGATAAGTTCTTCTCCTGCCCGCTTCCACAGTCTATCCCGTCAGTTTCTGAATCATTGCAAGTATCCGTCCCGCGCTCATCCGTACCTCTTCCTTTAATAGCTTTCCCTCCGCAAAGGCTTTTATGATATTTTCCTCATCCTTACTGTCACCCGGCATAATCAGGTCGTTTCCGGCGGTTATGCACTGCCATGGCACACTTCCGTCCTCCGGTCCCGTGGTAAACCAGTCTGACATAATCACACCTGCAAATCCCCATTCTTCCCGCGCAACCGTGCTGCACAGATATCTGCTGTTTGCCGCATGAACTCCATTAATACAGTTATAGGAAGACATGATTGCTGCCGGGGCGCTTTTTTTCACGGCGATTTCAAAACCACGCAGATAAATTTCCCTGAGTGCCCGCTCAGAAACATGCACATCCACGCTCATCCGGTTATCCTCCTGGTTATTGCAGGCAAAATGCTTAATGGTTACACCGGAGTTCCCGTTTTTCTGTACCCCGTCTGTGACCGCTGCTGCCAGCATCCCTGACAGAAACGGATCTTCTGAAAAATACTCAAAATTACGCCCGCACAACGGATTTCTGTGAATATTCATTCCCGGCGCCAGCCACAGGTCAATGTGGAACTCTTCCATTTCAGCAGCAATTGCCTTACCGAACTTATATACCAGGTCTGTATCCCATGTCTGCGCCAGCGCCGTTCCCACCGGAAATGCCGTACAGTACTGGTAATAAACGTCCGCATCATCATGCTGTTTTTTTTCTTCAAGAAATCCGTTTTCCAGTGAACCAAGAACGCCTGCTCCGTAAATAGCGCCTGTTTCCCGGTTTACCTCATAGCTCTGCTGAAGCCTCAGTCCCGCCGGACCGTCCGCCATAATAAGCGACCGGATTCCATATTTCTCTTCCAGGGCATGGGTTGTCTCTCCGGCAGAACCTGGCACGCGTATTCCCGCCGCGCCCAGCGTACCTGCGTTCTTTGCAATATTTCCATATAAAAGCGGCAGAAGCTCAACTGTCTGCTGTTCTTCTTCCATAGTTTCGGCAGCGGAAGTCTTTTTCTCTTCTTCCCCCGGTTTCCACTGCAGGACAGGCACATTCTGCCCCTCTGCCAGTGCAAGCAGCTCTTCTGCTTTAACTCTCAGATGTTCCGACCTGCCAGGAGCTTCAAATGACGGCGGATTTGGACAGATACCTTCTGCCTGTTCAAGAACTGTCTTCTTTTCCACCGTAAGAAGCGCAGCCGGCTGCAGTGATTCAATATTCTGTCCAATCCATACGCCGTACTGTCCCTCCTCAACCAGCCATACGCGTTCTTCTTCCGAAAAGCTGGCAAACTGCTTTGGTTCCATAGTAATGGTAAGCCTCTGCTCCTCTCCCGGCTCAAGAATATCTGTTTTTGCAAAACCAGCCAGCCGGCGCAGCTCCTTTGCCAGTCCCGTCTGCGGCAGAGTCAGGTACACCTGCACCACTTCCCTGCCGGAAAAACGCGTCCCGGTATTTTTAACGGATACATCTACAGCGACACATTTTCCGCATCTGACCCCTTCGCATTTTGTAGAAAACCCAGTGTAAGAAAGCCCGTAACCAAATGGAAACAATGGTTTCCTGCCGCAGTAATCAAAATACCGGTATCCAACATAAATATCTTCCCGGTATTCGTCCATCTCCAGATTTCCGTTCAGGTAACCAAAAGTTTCTGCAGAAGGGTAATCTTCATAACGACGGGCCCATGTGGCCGTGAGTCTGCCGGACGGAACTGTTTTCCCCGTCAGGATGTCGGCAACCGCATGACCGCCTTCCTGTCCGGGCAGGGAAATACTCAGAACCGCCTGAATACCTCCGGCTTCCTCCAGAATATCCGTCAGTTCCACCGGTCCGCCTGTGTTTAATATCAGCACAAGCGGAATATTTTTTCCGTTTAGAAATAAAATATCCTCTCGTTCCTTACTGCTTAAATAGTAGTCCCCTTCTTCCCGTCTGCGGTCTTTCCCCTCGCCGGAAATACGGCTGACCACATATACTGCAGCCGAAGCCCCACGGATATCTTCATCTGTTATCTGCCGGCCTTCAGGTCTGGAAAACGGGTTTGCCGCATAGGCGTCAAATGGATTGCCGACCTTACCCGTATCCGCAAGCACTTTTTGTTTCCATGCCTGCCTGGCATCCTCATACCGCTTCTGGTAATCCTGCAGCCAGTCCCCGCTTGTCACAAAAATTCCTGCATCCTCGAGTCCCTGGTAAATCGAAATACTGTCCCGGTTATTCACATCCCCGGAACCTGTACCGCCTTTTACGGTCCGGACAGCCCCGCTGCCAAGCAGTGCAATGGATTCAGAGTTTTCAAACGGCAGCAGACCATCATTTCTTAACAGTACCATTCCCTCTGCTGCCGCAGTCCTTGCCAGTCTGCGGTGTGCAAGTTCCCGTTCGGAAGGCTCCTGTATCTGTGTACCGCTGTAATTCCAGTTTGTCTTTTTCATATCAGTCCCTTTCTTTCTCTGCTATATTAATATAAAAAGACCGCCATGGGTTCTCTTCCGGTATTCCAGAAGAGCCTGTGCCATGGCAGCCTATTGT
>CANOLA010000053.1 GCA_947566705.1 uncultured Lachnospiraceae bacterium
TTTCATAACTTCAAATTCAGCTTCAGAAATCTGTGGTAAATCGCTCATTTCAAATTCTCCATAAATCTTACGTATGTAATAAAAATATTATAGGCATTATTTATCTGGTTGTCAATTTCAAAAAAAGATATTGACTTGAAATCATAGAGGAGAAATACATCATTCTGCCATATTGCTGGACACCGGAAGGAAATGTCATTCATGACGGTTTTATAGAGAAATTCATTGAGGAACCTGGAACCAGATACTGCATATAAGAAATTGCTTTTGACCGTTGTTCCTTTCGGGCAGGCGTTTTCCATCAATTGGAAAATTATCAGAGAAAAATATAAGACAATATAGTGTATTGCAGCGTCCTCCTCGTTGATGGCTCTGTTTTTAGGCCAGTACTGGTAATGTGAGTTTCACTGAGAAACCACCATGGGAGCTGTGTTCAATAGTGGTTGTTCCACTGTGCGCAGATACAATCTGCTTTACGATAAGCAGCCCCAAACCGTGCCGCTGCTCGGTTGTGTTCTCGTCGCATAGCATATAATGAGGTGTTTTGTTGAACTTTTCTATTAACTCATCTGTTGCTCCCACACCATCGTCAGAAACTATTATGGTACAGCAATCATTGTCAGCCGTAACGCCAATGTGGATTTTACAGCCCTGTTCGTTATGATTAATACTGTTTTGAATGAGATTGCTGACCGCCCGTTTTAATAAGTCTTTATCAGCGTTTACAGAACATACAGTTAAGGTTTCATCTGTTTGCCAATCAATCGGATATTTGTCCTCAATATCCATATTGATAAAATCAACAACGACTTGGCGAACAATAGCAACCAGGTTTTGCTTTACAGGGTTTACCGGCTGCATATTATACTCTAACTTAGATGCAAGATTAAGGTCATTGATTAAATTCTGCATACGTTTACTTTGCTTTACGATGACTTCAGCTTTCTGGCGTTCTTCGTCAGTTAAATTTGCATCGTCTTTTAGCTGATCCGCATAGCCCATAACCATTGACAAGGGTGTTCTAATATCATGCGATACGCCTGCAATCCAGTTTGCTCTGGCAGTTTCTTTTTTCTTTAACTGTTTTCGCTGTTCCTGCAATATATCGGAAGTTTGATTGATATTGGCAGAAATATCAGAAAGCAGTCCCTTTTCTGGAATGTGAACAGGCTCTCCGGCAGATAAATCCTGTATGCCTTTGGTAATTGGTTTTACCGGTTTTAAGAATTTCATATTTGCTGTTACATAAATCAGCAGGATGACAGCAATATTGACAGCTAAAACAACAAAAGCAATTTGCGGTAAATGGGCAAATAAATTATAATTCCAACTCGCTCTTGTATGTTTCCAGAAACTGTCTTTTGGATAACCGAGAACAACAATGCCATTTTCTGTTTTGCCTGTATAAGCAGGATACCTGTCGAGATACCCGACAGATAAATCAGCTATATCAGACAATGAGTAACTGACGGGTATTGTATCGGGAACATTTTCTGTTTTCCACACGATTTGCAGGGTATCGTTGTCAATAACAAACGCCCATACATCCGATTCTTTTAATTGCGCAGAAATATTTTCCTGCAATGTATATCCGTTTTCTGATGTCTGAAACGCTTTGCCTGCCTGTACTGCCATATTATATGGTGAGTTAGCAACAGATGGCGACTGCCAGACCATAAGGAGCGCTAACACAGCAAAATTAACAAGTAACAACAGAACGAAGCTTAACAGAAGAATACCCGTAAAACGACGTATGAGTTTAGGTAAATTATTCATACTATCTGCCCTCCTCCACAATCAGCTTGTATCCCAACCCTTTTATTGTTACCAATGAAACAGGCTGGGAAGGATTTAGCTCTATTTTTTCTCTGATACGACGTATGTGCGCCATTAAAGAATTTTCATATCCGAATGGATTATCTCCCCATGCAGCTTCGCATAAGGTATCAATCGTTACAATTCGTCCTGCATTACGGTATAGAGCAGATAATAAAGCATGCTCTTTTGCGGTCAATGGGATATGCTCTCCGTTTTTTATTACTTCGGCCCGTGAAAAATCAATCTGGCTTCCCTGAAGTTTAATAAGCGGATTTTCATCTTTATAACTCCTTCTTAAAATTGCCATAATGCGAAACAGTAATTCCTTTGGTAAAAACGGCTTTACAACAAAATCATCAGCCCCAAGTCCAAACCCCTTGAGTTTATCGTCATCTTCGCCACGGGCAGTTAAAAATAATACAGGATAGCCGCCGTTTAGTTTTTCCATCAAAGAGAAGCCATCGCCGTCTGGAAGCATTATATCAAGAATAGCAAGCTCAGGCTGAATTTTATCTGCCAAATCAAGAGCATCTTTTACTGTTTTCGCTGTTGCTATTTGGCAAAACCCTGCTTCCTTTAAAATTGATACAACCATATCCAAAAGCTCCTCTTCATCATCGACAAGCAGTATGCGTTTGTTAAGCAAATAATCATTGTTCATAATGCGGCCTCCTTTATATTTTGAATTATACCATAAAAAAATGAAATTTTTTAGCCCGGCGGTAAAAGTAAGGTAAATGTAAGGCAGTAAGAAGGCTGCCGCAAGGTTGGTACAGTATCATAAGAGCAGAAAGGAGATGTTGCTATGAACAACTATATCATCAAAACAGAACAGTTGACAAAAAAATACAAATCTTTTGTTGCTGTCAATGATGTTTCACTGCATATTCGGAAAGGGAGTATTTATGGTTTCTTAGGTCCGAACGGTGCAGGAAAGTCTACCACAATGAAAATGCTTTTGGGGCTTACCGCCCCGACAAAAGGCGGCTTTGAAATTGATGGGAAACAATTTCCGGATGAACGTCTTTCCATTTTGAAAGAAGTTGGCTCTTTCATTGAGTCACCGTCCTTTTACGCAAACTTAACAGGCAGAGAAAACCTGGATATTATAAGGCGTATTTTGGGATTGCCTAAAAGTGCTGTTGAGGACGCATTAGAATTGACAGGGCTTTTGGAGTTTGGCAATCGTCTTGCAAAAAAATACTCGTTAGGTATGAAGCAGCGATTAGGGCTTGCTGGTGCGTTACTTGGCAGACCGCCTGTTTTGATTTTGGATGAGCCGACGAACGGACTTGACCCGTCTGGCATACATGAAATCCGGAATTTGATTAAATCGCTGCCTGACCTTTATGATTGTACCATTCTTATTTCTTCTCATATGCTGTCTGAAATTGAACTGATGGCAGACGATATAGGAATACTCAATCATGGGCATCTGCTTTTTGAGGGCAGTCTGGATAGTCTGAAACAGAACGGGGTGCAGTCTGGATTTGCCGCTGATAATCTGGAAGATATGTTCCTGACGATGGTTGATAAGGATAATGCAGGCAGAAAGCAGAGGGCGATATTATGAGGGCGTTATCTGTTGAGCTGCGGAAAGAAAAAAGAACAGGCGTTATCCTGTTAATGCCTGCGGTTGGAGTTTTGGGTGCGGCATATGCACTTGTAAACTTTATCGTGCGGAAAGATACGCTGCTTCATTTGCCGTTAGCTCCTATGGATGTTCTTCTTACGCAGGTTTACGGCATGATTATGGTATTAAATATGTTTGGCATTATCGTCTCTTCCTGTATCATTTATAACATGGAATTTAAGGGAAGTGCCGTGAAAAAGATGTATATGCTGCCAATGAGCCTTCCTGCTATGTATTTTTGCAAGTTTCTTATTTTGACGGTCATGCTTTTACTTGCCATAGGTTTGCAGCACTTAGCTCTTGCTAAAATTGGAATGACAGATTTGCCAGAGGGAACATTTGAACCTGGAACGCTGCTGTCTTTTGCAGGATATTCTTTTACTACATCAATGCCCGTACTGGCTTTTATGCTTTTCGTATCTTCCCGATTTGAAAATATGTGGATACCTCTTGGCATTGGAGTGGCAGGCTTTTTAAGTGGAATGGCGTTAGCGACATCAAATATAAAATGGTTATGCGTCCATCCGTTTGTAGTTATGCTGAAGCCTGCCGTTGCGACGAGCGCACAGCCGGATATGACTATTGTACTAATAGCATTGATTGAAACAGCCGTCCTGCTTTTTGCAGGATTATGGACAGCAAAAAATCTGCGTTATGAGTAGTGTCAAGTTTTTTATGAAAAACTTGACATGCAGCATCCGCTCATTTGCCGAAGGCAAATTTTGAATGAGCGGATGTTCAAAGATAGGAGGTGCCGATATGGGTTTTTTGGAATTACTAAAAATTGAATTTATGAAAGTGAAGAGAGGTAAAATTGTTCCTCTGATTTTCATTGCTCCGATATTGGTAGTAGCTTCTGGTATCGCAAATCTGCAAAGCTATTTTACGCCCGAATACACCAATGCCTGGGCAGCAATGTTTATTCAAAGTGTATTAGTATACGCCTATTATTTGCTCCCATTTAGTATGATTGTTGTTTGCGTAATGCTTGCAGGACGTGAAACGGGAAACAACGGAATATTAAAAATGCTGGCATTACCTGTTAGCCGGTATGCACTTTCCACCGCAAAATTTTGTGTGTTGCTATTCTATTTGTTCATGGAAATGGTTGTGTTTCTTGGTGTGTTTATTGTTGCAGGATTGATTGCAACGAAAAGTGCAGGAATTACGGAAACATTACCCATCATGTATTTGCTGAAATGGAGCGTCGGGCTGTTTCTTACTATGCTTCCGAGTGTAACAATCATGTGGGCAATTACAGTATTATTTAGCAGGCCGCTGCTTTCTGTCGGACTGAATCTGTTGCTTGTTATTCCCGGTGTCTTAGTAGCAAATACACCACTCTGGATTACTTATCCCTATTGTTATAGCGGTTATCTGGTTTCGTGTTCTTTACATGATTTTAGCGTAAAAAGTGATAGTGCAGCTTTTCAGCTATTTCCATTTTTGCCATGTGCGATATTAATTTTTATTTTGGTACTTGCAGTGGCGGTAACACGCTTTGGAAAAAAGAAATGAGGTAATACGATTATGGAAAATAAAAAATTCAAAAAACTGAGTATAGCGGCAGTTGTCATTAGTGTATTGCCGTTGGCGACTTTTATCCCATCCTTGCTGAACATTACATTGTCTGATGGAGTGCGTTCGGTCTGGGCAGGTGTAAATATAGTATCTGTACTGGTTGGATTTGCGCTATCCGTTGTCTGCGTTAAAAATCACGATAGCAGAAGTGCCGTAAACATTATTGGGATGGTTATTAGTAGCTTATGGATGTTGCTTATATGCAGTATTCTTGCACTTGCGGTATTTGTTATCAGCGGCTTGCATTAGGGGATGTGCCGGAAACCGGATTTTGAAGGCAGTAATGTCCCCGTCATAGTATTGTTCCAGAAAAGAGTTTGGGGAATTTCATAGAAAGTTTACATTTATTTTATTGACAAATTTCCATTGTAAATGGAATGAACGGAAGTTCTTCTGATTCGTTATTTGCGGTTGTGGGAATGATTTTGCTCCCATTTGTAATCGGAATTTTTACGGGAGTCTGTTCTGCATTTTTGATGAAGCGGTCAAAAAATAATATCCAAAGACTGGCTCTGCTGCTGGCGTTTCTCTGCATATCAGCATTGTGCGGTTTGCTGGCAGATAAATATATATTTCACTCCTCTAGCTTGAATTATCTGCTGGTTGGTTTGGGGTTTATTGCAACAATCGCAAATTTGATACCGGAACCGGAACTTGCCGGTGTATTGAAGTTGTACAATCCTGTTTTGAATCTGTCATTAGTTATTGTGATAGTAAATCTTGGTATGCCACTGGATTACCGTTTAATAGCAGGGGCAGGTTTATTTACTGCAATTTATATTTTTTCAAGGGCGATAGGAAAAATCGGTGGTGCCTATCTGGGTGGAAAAATGACAAAAGCAGACGCAGCTGTTACAAAATATCTTGGATTCACATTATTGCCCCATTCTGGTGTGTCTTTAGTATTTACTGGTATTGCTGTTATTATTGCAAAATTCGCTTTTCAATGGGCAGGAGAAATTAAGGAATAAAATCTTTTTGACATTTTGTGCATATAGTAAAAAGAACCATAAAATAAAGGATATGCCAGGACATGAAGGAATATGTAAAGTTATCACTGGAAACACATCTTTTTTTCGGAAGGATTATGAAGGAGCATTCCCTGTTTCTGCTTGCCGGATTTCCGGCGAAAGAAACAGCGTTTATACAGCGTGCGGAAGTATTTCGGAAGGAATTTGAAGATGGGCTGAGGAAGACGGTAAGGCTTTCTGACAATATCGTAAGCGAATCAGTTTTAAACTCAGGAGAAATAGTAACAGAATTTACAGGGAAAGCGGAACGCCAGACAGAGAATCTGACGGGGATACCGATTGACGTAAAGATTACAGAGGCAGAAGAGCAGCTTCGCGCCGGAAACCGTGTGATGGTAAATCCTGCAATGGTTTCCCCATGTAAGAATGCTGAACAGGCAGATGTTAAACAGCCTGAACGGATTAATTGCGTTTAAGGAAACAGTATTAAAGGAAGTACAGGAGTGCAGGCTTTATACAGCAAATTACCCGCTGTTAATAGAGCATATTCTGCGGGAGGCGAAACTGTACCGCCAGATGATTATGGAGCTTGAGAGGAAGGGAACCGTC
This sequence comes from uncultured Lachnospiraceae bacterium, assembly GCA_947566705.1. Classification (GTDB taxonomy): domain Bacteria; phylum Bacillota; class Clostridia; order Lachnospirales; family Lachnospiraceae; genus Roseburia. The sequence goes on from CANOLA010000053.1 coordinate 6,613, forward strand.
TGTGCAGCAGATATAAGAAGCCAGGAACTGTTCTGGAACCGGATTATGATGGAGCATGCCCAGTTTATCCAGGGGCTATTAGACCCGTCAGAGTGTGAACTGATGGAAACGGCAAATGGATTTGCAAAAGACTACTGCCGCCTTCTGGAAGAAGCAAAAGAGCAGGACCAAAAGGCAACATATGCCCTGACGGAAAAAACGCTGCAGACAACAAAGCAGTACCAGCAGTTTAAGACAGCGGGAACAGAAGGGATTACCGGATGTGATATCCGTTCCATCATTCTTCCGCTTCTGGCAGACCATGTGCTCCGTGAGGCAAACCATTATCTGCGGATTCTGGAAGAAGCACAAAAAAGGCAGGGTGTAAAATGGAATTAAGCAAATATCCGAAAACCGGAAATGTCAGGACTTTTCATGTTGAAGCAATCCAGATTCCCATTGTGTATAACAGGTATGGGGATTATGAACCAAACGGTCTGCTTTATGTGCTTGAGGAGGATGCAGAAGAGATTAAAAGAGAAGCGCTTAAGCGGTTTGAAATGGAGATACCGCAGCCGTATGAAAAAGTACAGCCGTTAGTCCTTCGGGTAAACCTGGGGGATACAGTAAAAATCCGGTTTAAAAATTCCTTAAACCGCAGACTGTCGATTCATGTGCAGGGACTTTCTTATGACGTGAATACCTCGGATGGAAGCAGTGTAGGCTGCAATGCGGACAGTACCACAGACGGGGAAATCTGGTATACCTGGTATGCTGACACAGAGGGGGCATATTTGTTCAATGATATGGCAGATCCCAGAAGTTCGGAGGAAGCTACCAATATACACGGACTGTTCGGGGGCATCATTGTAGAAGCTCCTGAGGCAGAATGGTTTGACCCGGAAACGGGCGAAGAACTGGAAAGCGGATTAATGGCGGATATTTACCAGCCGGGAAAACCGGCGTTTCGGGAGTATAGTGTCTTTTTCCATGATGAGCTGGAAATCCTGAACAAAGAGGGAAAAACGCCAGTCGATCCGCATACCGGACTCCCTTCCTCCACAACAGCAATCAGCTACCGCTCCGAGCCGATGAGAAACCGGATGCCGCATATGCATGATCCGGCGGATTCCGGGGAGGATGTATCCATGAGTTCATGGGTATACGGGGACCCGGCGCCGCCTGTGCTTTTCGCTTATGTCGGCGATCCGTCAAAAATCCGGCTGTTTCACGGAGGAGTGAAGGAAACCCATGTTTTTCACCTTCACAACCATCAGTGGAGGCTGGAGGCGGAGAATCCGGTTTCAACGATTCTGGACTCCATTACCATCAGTCCGCAGGAATGTTATACGCTGGATATTTTATACGGGGCAGGAAGCTTCAACGGGGTGATTGGAGATGTCATATTCCACTGCCATCTCTACCCGCATTTCATCGATGGCATGTGGACCCTGTGGAGGATTTACGACAGGCTTCAGGACGGAACGGGAAAACTCCCTGACGGAACTCCCATTCGTCCGCTTCTGCCGTTAAAAGATAGGGAGCGTCCGAAAAAGAAAGACGAAATGCATCCGGGTTATCCGAATTTTATAGAGGGAAAATTCGGTGAAAAACCACTGCAGCCGCCGCTTGGCGTATTAAAGCCGGATGGGGAAGTGACCAATAAACCAACTCCCCTTGAAAAGGCGAATTTTGTGGAAAATGCAGTACCCGGCGCATTATATACAGATACCTGCCCGTGCCATGCAGATGAAAATGTAAAAGTATTTGAGATTGCCATGGTTCAGGCAAAGGTTACCTACAACCGTTATGGCTGGCATGACCCGCAGGGACGATTTTTCGTTCTTAAGGAAGAGCTGGAGCGTCACGGGGGACTGGACTGTTATATCCGTAAAGTGGAAAAACAGGAAATTAAAGTGGAGCCTCTTGTTATCCGTGCAAATGCCGGGGACTGTATTGAGCTTCGTACCACAAACCTCCTGCCGGAATTTATTGAGGAAAGCCCGTTCCAGCTTCGGACGAAAACAGATATCGTGGGGCATCACCTGCACCTGGTAAAATTTGATACCATTGTTTCAGACGGATCGGCAAACGGCTGGAACAATATTGCAGGCGCAAGAAAATATGAGACATTAGTGGAGCGGTTTTTTGCAAACGAGGAGCTTCGGACAGTATTTTTCCACGACCACCTATTTGCGAATGTCCACCAGCAGCACGGACTGTTCGGCGCGCTGATTATCGAAGAGGCAGGCGCAACGTTTTACAGTCCGCAGACCGGAAAAGAACTGCATTCCGGAACACAGGCCGTCATCCGCCGAAAGGACGGAACATCTTTCCGGGAATTTGCGTTGTTTGTCCATGATTTTGCCCTTCTGTTTGACAGAAAAGGAAATCCTCTAAATCCGCCCGAAGTTCCGGGTTCGCATGACGATCCGGGTGTTATGGGGATTAACTACCGGGCAGAACCGATGTGGGAGCGGCTCCGGAAAAAAGAGGATCCGGCATATCTGTTCAGTTCCTTTGTTCACGGGGATCCGGCAACGCCGCTTCTGGAAACCTATCCGGGAGATGAACTGATGATCCGCCTGCTTGACGGGGCGCATGAGGAACAGCATTCCCTTAATATTGCAGGGATGTCATGGAGAAAAGAGCCGTCAGACCAGAGGTCTCCACTGGCTGCTTCCCAGACAATTGGAATATCGGAAGCATTTAATCTTAATGTAACCCAAAAGTACGGTGCTGGAGACTACCTTTACTATTTCGGAGGAATTGATGATGCATGGCTTGGGCTGTGGGGAATCATACGCGTACACAGAAGATACAGGAAGCATTTAAAACCATTATACAGCGGAAAAGAAATGATCCATTCCCTTCCGCCATGCCCGTCAAAGGATGATGTCATCAGGCGTTATGAGGTTGTGGCGGTACAGAAGAAGCTGGTTTACAACCGCTATGGCGACCATGATCCGGACGGTCTGGTATTTGTGCCTCTGGAGGATGTGGATAATGTACTGGTGGGAAAATGTATGCCGAAGCCTTTGATTCTCAGGGCAAATACAGGCGACTGGATAGAGGTCACACTGCATAATGCATGGAATCCAAAACATCCCGTTCCTTATTTTCCTTATCCGAGGGTTCCGCTGGATAAAGAGTACACCCCGTCCATGAGGGTTTCTTTGAACCCGCAGTTTCTTGAGTATGACCCGGTCCGCGATTCCGGCATCAATGTGGGGTATAACGAAATGGAGCAGACGGCAGGGCCTGGTGAGAGCAAACGTTATCTCTGGCATGCGGACAGGGAATACGGGGCCTGCATCATACAGTCCTTTGGGGATATGCGAAACCACCGTTACCATGGACTTTTCGGTGCGGTAATTGTAGAACCACCGGGAGCCGTATGGTACCGGAATTTCACCAGAAAAACAGACAGTTTTGCGGAACAGGCAGTGATTACGGCACCGGGTGCAGACAGTTTCCGGGAATATGTCCTGTTTATCCAGAACGGAATCCGTCTGCTTGACGCAGAGGGGGAACTGATTAAGACTACGGAGGAAAATGATGGTGAGCCGGCAGATGCGGAGGACACAGGAGAAAAAGGATACAATTATGCTTCTGAGAGATTTGCCAACCGGCTTGCAAAAGATCCCAGAACATGGAAAGTTTTCAGCAGCAAGGTACACGGTGACCCGGCAACTCCGGTGTGGAAAGCATATCCGGGAGACAGGGTGGTCTTTCGGACCATGATGCCTGCAGACAAACCAAGGAATACGTCCATTGCAATCCATGACCATCTGTGGAGAGAACAAAGACAGGATCCGTTTTCCAGAATGATTCCCCTGCAGGGCGGCGTCAGCATCGGCAATAAGTTTGATATCGAACTTAAGGACGGTGCCGGATGTCCGGGAGATTACCTCTACCGCTCAGGCAGCTTTAAATGGGACGTGGAATCAGGTATGTGGGGAATTTTCAGGGTTGTAAAACGGTCGTTTGGGAGCAGATGTAAGGCGGTATACAAAAAAATACGGGATTGTTTTTAAACAGGTTCCATGATAAGATGTTATAAGATAATAGATACTGCAAACTGAATAAAAGAAATAAAAGAAGATACTTCCTTGCCGCCGGGTAAGGAGTTAAGCATCAGGCTTCCTATCGTTAGGCCTTAGAAGACAGGAAGTTCTGATGCTGTTTTTATTTTGAAAGGATGGATACATATATGCAGCAGTCATGCAAGCGAGATTTTGCCCATTATACAATTTTATGTGTTTTAGGGACACTGGGAGTGTCCTGTTATATTTTGGCGGATACATTTTTTGTTTCAAAGGGGCTGGGTGCAAACGGTCTTACCGCTTTAAATCTTGCCATTCCTGTATATAATTTTATTCATGGAACAGGGCTTATGCTTGGTATGGGCGGGGCAACAAAATTCTCAGTCTGTAAAAGCCAGGGCAGAAGTGAAGAGGTGAACCGGATTTATACGCATACAATCGGTCTTGCCCTGGTTTTTTCGGTAATATTTGTTATGACTGGTATTGCTTTTTCTAATCAGCTGGCGCTTTTTCTGGGAGCGGATGAAGCCGTAATAGATATGACAAATGTATATCTGCGATGGCTGCTGTTTTTTGCGCCTGCATTTATTATAAATGATGTACTGCTTTGCTTTGTCAGAAATGACGGCAGTCCGCAGCTTTCCATGACAGCAATGCTGATTGGGAGCTTTTCCAATATTGCATTGGATTACATTTTTATCTTTCCAATGAATATGGGGATTTTCGGGGCTGTTTTTGCCACGGGATTATCGCCGGTTATCAGTATGATTATGATGCTTCCCCACTGGGCAGGCAGAAAAAATACATTTCATTCCATAAAGACGAAAATAAAAAAAGAGATTGTCATGCAGGAACTGTCACTGGGTTTCCCCTCTTTCGTTGCCCAGCTTTCTTCAGGAATCGTTATGATAACTTTTAATGCAATTATACTGAAGTTAGAGGGAAATACAGGGGTGGCTGCTTATGGCGTGGTGGCAAATATATCACTGGTCATTGTTGCAGTGTATACAGGCATTTCACAGGGCATCCAGCCGCTTGTCAGTGCCTTTTACGGCGCTGGAAACAACAGGCAGGCAAATACAGTATTGCGTTATGCCATGACAACCATGCTGTCAGTATCGGTTATTGTTTATCTTCTTATTTTTGTATTTGCACAGCCACTCACCAGTGTTTTCAACAGCGAAAATAACATGCAGTTGCAGCAGATTGCCGTTTCCGGGCTAAAATTATATTTTATATCTACGCCGTTCGTTGGTTACAATATGATTCTGGCGACATTTTTCACTTCGGTGGAAAAGGCTCTGCCTGCCCATATTCTTACGGTTTTAAGAGGTCTGGTTCTTATTATTCCGATGGCGTTTTTTCTGTCCGGTGTGTGGAAGATGACAGGTGTATGGCTTGCTTATCCGGTAACAGAATTTCTGACTGCGGTGCCTGGGTTTGTAATATACAGGCATAATATTCAAAATAAAGAAAAGGGGTTAAAGTAAGACACTAATTATTCCGTTGAAACCGAGAAAAAAGTATGATAGATTAAAAGCAGGAAATAACTGTTTTACATCGTATCTATGAAGGTACTGATATAGATACGGCAGAAATTGTTGATTGTGAAAATTTGATATGCAGAATGAACAAGCTGATATTCAGACAGGAGAGGGAAACTATATGAAGAAGATAGCATTGATTTCAGATGGATGGCGCCGTCTGATCACCTATGCATGGGTGGAGGGCATTATGAACCGGATTAGGGAACTTGGAGTGGATGCGGCGCTTTATCAGTATAATTCGTATGGCAATTGGAGCAAGGATGCGTTTCATAATATAGGAGAGTATAACATTTATAATCTGCCCGATTTGTCCTCTTTTGACGGAATCGTACTGGACTGCAGCAATATTATTGAGGATGAACAAAGGGAAAAAATCATCCGGAGACTGCGCGAAAGCGGCGTGCCGGTAGTCACGATAGATTATGATGTGGACGGTTTCTATTATGTTGGGGAGGATAATGAAGCTCCGATTCGGGAACTGGTTCACCATCTGTACGAGGTGCACGGCTGCCGGAGCTTTGTCTTTGCAGGAGGACCGGAGACTGCGTTCGGCAGCCTGCACAGGGCGAAGGCATATAAGGAATGCATGGAGCAGTTTGGATTAAGTCTGGAAGAGAATCCGATTCTGTATGGAGATTATGATTACAGCACGGGCGTGCGTTATATGAAGGAATTTGATGAAGAAAAACGCAGGCTGCCGGCTGTTTTTGTCTGCGCGAATGACAATATTGCGGCAGGTTTGTGCGCGGAGGCGGAAAAACGGGGATATCATGTGCCGGATGACTTTTTGGTAACGGGGTTTGACAATCTTGATAAAGCATCTTACTTTCGCCCGCAAATTACTACTATTTCCCAGAATCGGGAGAAGATTGGTGGAATGTGCCTGGATGTGCTGACTGATTTGTGGGCAGGGAAGGAAGTGCCGCAGCACACTTTTGTTACAGCTGAGTGTATTTACGGGGAGAGCTGCGGCTGCCCGAACAGCGGTCTGGTGGACTATCGTGAGCATGTTAAGAACCAGATTATAAACGGTGTTGTAAAGTATGCAGATGATGTGCTTCTGGTTGAGCTGGAGGCGGAGATGGCATTCCACGACAAGTTTGAGGATATTTTTGAGTGTATCGTTGCCTATTTTGAAAAATTGCGATGCGATGGCTTCTATATTGTGGCGGATCGAAAACTTTACGAGGGAGATGTTGAAACGGTTTTTCCTATGGAAGGATATGACTGGGATAATCTTGTAGTGGTAGCCGGTTTTGAAGACCATGAGAGGACTTCCATTCGGGATGTGGCAGAACTGGACCGTCATCTGGAGGAGAATGGCAGCGGTAATGCTTATATGTATACGCCGATTCATTTCCGTGAACAGGCTGTGGGATATATTGTTATGAAAAATGGCAGATTTCTGTATGACAATCCATATTATTATGATATTCATTGTACAATTGTCAGGAAAATGGAGACACAGTTTAAGCAGAAACAGCTGGAGAATGCGTTGAAAAGGCTTCAGGCTCTCTATAACAGGGATCCGCTGACCGGTATTTATAACCGTATTGCCTATAAGGAGATGATTTGTGACGAATTTACCAGATACAGCAGAGAAGGGACAGTATGTGCCCTGATCTTTGTGGATGCGGATAACTTTAAGTCCATCAATGATAATTTCGGACATGAGTTTGGGGACAAGGTATTGATCAGGATTGCGAAAGTGCTGCAGGAAGAGTGCCCGGAGAATGGATATGCCTGCCGATATGGAGGAGATGAGTTTGTCATCTTTTTCCCGAATGCAACGCCGGAAAAAGCAGATGCGTATGTGCAGCGGGTTCAAAAGACGCTTGCGGAGGATCGTATTTCTGTCAGTATGGGTGTCCAGCTGACACATACAGGCGTTGGAGAATTGCTGGATAATTATCTTTCCCTTGCCGATCAGAGTATGTATGAACAGAAACAGAAGCGCAAGGAGAAGAATGCGCCGAAATAAAGGTGGTATCAATCGCTTAGGCCGTGAGACTTCAGCAGTTTTGGCTGCGCTTGCGGAAAAGCTGCAGAGGAGACTGATTAGTTTGTTGTAGGTTAAAGCTGCAAAATAAGAGGTAAATAAAATGAGTGAAATGAAAGAAAAAATGCATACGGGAGAACTTTATCTTCCGGGGGATGAAGAAATTATGAAGGAGCAGGTTGTTTATCAGGACAAGCTGTGCGAATACAATCTGACGAAACCGTCTGAATCACAGAAAAGGGCGGAAATGTTAAAGGATATGCTTGGCGACTGCGGTGAGGGCGTATATATTGAAGCCCCTTTTTACGCAAATTTTGGAGGGCATCACTGCCATTTCGGAAATATGGTTTATGCCAATTATCACCTGACCTGTGTGGACGACACCCACATCTATATCGGCGATTATACCATGATTGGCCCCAATGTGACGATTGCCACGGCCGGACACCCGGTTCTGCCGGAGCTTAGGGAGAAGGTATACCAGTTTAATATGCCGGTTCATATCGGCAGAAACTGCTGGCTTGGCGCAGGTGCAATCATTATGCCGGGAGTTACAATTGGCGATAACACGGTCATCGGAGCAGGAAGCGTGGTGACAAAAGATATTCCTGCAAATGTTGTTGCTGTCGGAAATCCCTGCAGGGTCATGCGGGAGATTAACGAGCACGATAAAGAGTACTATTATAAGGACAGAAAGATAAATCTGGAATAGTTACTTAAAATAAATCCGTTTCAGGGAGGATGTCTTATGAGAAGAAAAGACCGTGAAATCACGGAATTTGCAGAAATCATAAAAATTGTTGATGAGTGCGAAATTGTCCGTATCGGACTGGCGGATGGAAATTATCCCTATATTGTTCCGGTGAATTTTGCATACCGGATGATTGACGGGCAGCTTTTCCTCTATATACATGGTGCCATGGCGGGCAGAAAATATGAAATGCTGCGCAAAAATCCGGAGTGTTCTTTTGAAATGGATATTCCGCTTCAAATAGACTGTCTTGCCAAACAGAAGGATGTTACGATGCGCTATAAATCTGTTATGGGAAAAGCAACAGCGGAATTTCTGGAGGGAAAAGAGAAACAGTCGGCAATTGATGATATCATTATGGCAAGGCATGATGAAACCAGGAATTTTGATTATAACCGCGCCGCTGTATCCCGTACTGCTGTTGTAAGGCTGGAAGTAAAGGAGATTACGGCAAAAGCCAATCCAATTACAACATAAATCAATTTCAAAAGCCGAACAAATCCGCATGAGTGCCGGTGCGGTTCAGCTTCAGTTCTGTATCGGTCTGCTTGTATATGAGCAGCCAGTCCGGTTCTATGTGACATTCCATATAGCTGGAGTAATTGCCGCTTAAATTATGGTTCCTGTTCTTTGGCGGCAGTGGGGCAGGAATGCGGAGGGTATCAATGGTCTGTTGTAATAGTGCCATATTATAACCACGCTTTAAGCAGGATTTGAAATCTTTTTTGAATCTGGTGGAGTATCGTACATTGAGCATGGTTATTCCTCTGTCAATTCAGCAAATAAATCTTCTGTGCTGCCGGTGAATAAAGTCCCACCGTTGCTTTCCAGTTCTTCTATAGAAGCAACGGTTTCAGCATTGGGTGTTTCTTCCAAAACAGCGGCGCCCTGCAGATAGGCAACGATATAGTACATTTTGCTGTCAGGTATCTGGTCTATAAGCTTTTTGGCAAGCTCTTTATAACTCATGACGAACACTTCCTTTTTATTTATTGTATGTGATAATGTGACTTGTACTGTCCATATTATACATTTCTTTGCTAAAAGAATACATTTATTACACAAGAATGTCAAGGGAAAAAGAGGACGTTTTTAAAACGGTTTTTTCTCCCAGAACTGTATCGTATAAGAGGAATTTTCCACCCTGGAAATACAGCCTAATTTTTCTTTGTGAAGCCACTGGCAGTCTAATTTCAGCTTTTCATAACGAGGAAACTGTTTTGTAAATTCTTCAATTTCCTCTTCATTTTCACATGTTTCAAAAATGTCTGCTTCTTTAAATTTTCCCCTGATCCCGGAAAAACCGTTTTCCTGCAGTTCGTATGCCATAAATGCATCAAAATTGTTTCCATTGGCATCGGTAATCCCATAGTGGTCGCACGTAACAAATCCGTACTTCGGGTAATACTCCGGTTCCCCGAAGATACATATGCCCGGATATCCGGCATCTTTTGCGAGTTTAAGAGTTTCCTTTAAAAGCATTCCGCCTACACCCAGAGACTGCGCCATGGGATCTACTGCCAGCGGTCCGAAGGTAATAACGTCATGCACCGTGTCTTTGTCATATACACGGGATTTGGAATACATAATCGTCCCCACAATTTTGCCGTCTGATTCAGCCACCCGGCTTATATCAGGAAGATATTCTTTTGCTGTTCTTAATTTATGAACCAGCAGGTGTTCATTGCATCCGGGACCATGAATATTCCAGAATGCCCTCATGGTCATAAGCTCCGTTTCTCTGTAATCTTTAATTTGTTCTTTTCTGATTATTATTTTGTTCATTACTTTCTCCGGTTTGATTTTTTCACAGTATAGTATTCCCATATCATTTTGTCAACAGGTATGCTAAAATGAATTTATGGGTGCTGGCCAAAAGCATTTAATCCACAAACGGAGGTATAAAATGAAGATAGACCGGCTGATAGGTATTTTATCCATTCTGCTTCAGAGGGAAAAAGTAACGGCGCCTTATTTAGCGGAAAAATTTGAGGTATCGCGGAGAACAATTAACCGTGATATTGAAACCCTTTCAAAAGCTGGGATTCCGGTTGTGACTTCCCAGGGCGCAGGGGGTGGGCTTTCCATAATGGAGGGATATAAATTAGACAAAACGCTGCTGACTTCGTCAGATATGCAGGCTATTATTTCCGGACTCCGGAGTCTGGACAGTGTGAGCGGTACGAACAGCTACCGTCTGCTTATGGAGAAATTATCGATAGAAGACAAAAATCCTGTGGACGCTGATCGTTCGGTTATTGTAGATCTTTCCAGTTGGGATAAGTCAGCCGTATCGGATAAGTTTGATCTGATTAAGCATGCAATCGAAAACAGCCAGAGAATCGAATTCTACTACTGTTCGCCGAATGGGGAATGCGACCGTTCCTTAGAACCCTGTCATCTTATTTTCCAGTGGTCAGACTGGTATGTGTGGGGGTATTGCATGATGAGAAACGATTACCGGATGTTTAGGCTGTCACGGATGAGCAGACTAAAGAATACGGGGGAAGCCTGTGCAAAAAGGAAGATACCGGAGTATACCAGTAATAAGCTGTGCCACACGAAGGATGAAATTGAAGCAACCGTCAGGTTTGATAAGGAAGTCAAATGGCGTGTGGTGGACGAATTCGGAGCAGACCGAATCGGGTATGATGAGGACGGCGATATTGTTCTCACATTTACCTGGTCGGATATACCGGCATTTTACAGATATATTCTTTCTTTCGGAGACAAAGCGGAGATTCTTGAGCCGGAAAGCTACAGGAAGGGTTTTAAAGAAATTTTAAAAAAAATGAAAAAAAAATATGAAACATGACAGACTGTTGTCCTTTTTGGCATTGTATACTGTTAAAAAATTTAAGGAGGTACATTATTACCATGGAACAAATTAATGTATACGAAAACTGTCCGGTTCTGGAGAATGAAAAATTCAGGCTGCGCCTTATAACAAAGGCTGATGCAACTGATTTGCTGCAGGTTTACAGCGACAAAAATGCGCTGCCTTTTTTCAACAGCGATAACTGCCACGGGGACAATTTTTATTACCCATCCAGGGAACGGATGGAGCAGGCGGTTGATTTCTGGTGCGAGGCATACCAAAAAGGATGGTTTGTCCGCTGGACGGTAATCGACAGGCAGGAGGATAAGGCAGTCGGTTCGGTTGAAATGTTTCACCGGACAGCAGAGGATGCGTTTGATGGAGTGGGAGTGCTGCGGCTGGATGTTGGGAGCAGCTATGAGAAAAAGGAAGTTCTTGGTGAGCTTTTTGGCATTATTATTCCGCCTGCATATGAACTGTTTGGCTGCGATGAAATTATTACAAAGATTCCGGTCTATGCAGTGGAGCGGGCAGCAGCCGCTGCAGAATTTGGATGGAAAGAGTCAAAAGCCCTGATGATTAGTCAGGATGACGGGTTCGCGTATAATGGATACTGGACAATCAGAAAGTGAATGTAAATAATCTGTTTGAAATTCCGGTTTTAATGTCTTTCCTTCCAAAGCTGGAAGGAGAGACAATTTATGATGAAACCTTATCAAAATGTTAGAAAGGTGGCTGTAAGATGTGTACAGTAGTTGAAGGAATTGAACAGGAATTGAATAAAAATATTCTTTATATATCGGATCTTAACGGTACTCTGTTAAGAAGTAACCAGATGACTTCTGCATATACCAATCAGGTTATCAACAGAATGACAGAACGGGGGATTTTATTTTCTTATGCGACAGCTCGTTCCATACATACAGCCAGAATCGTAACAGAAGGTTTAAATGCAAAAATTCTATTAATTTTGTATAATGGCGTATTCATCATGGATAACCAGTCGGGAGAAATAATAAATGCGAATTATTTTGACGACGGTGTTTACAGTTTGCTGGAGGACTTGTTTTCTCAAAATGTTTACCCTACCGTTTATTCCATGCTCGACGGAAAAGAAAGGTTTTCCAATATTCCGGAAAAGAGTTCAGAAGGAACACTTGAATTTATCGCTTCAAGAAATGACTCCAGAAAGCGTATGGTCAGCACGGAAAATGAACTGGCCGATGAAGCTTATGCAGTTGAAAATGCGGCACCGGAACTAAAAGCGGCAGCAACCGCTGTGATTGGAGGCAATAATCAGGACGGTGTTGCAAAGTGGCTGGAGCAGAATTGTCTGGAATAAGTTTTACGGATTCCTTTAGTTTTTATGCCAGCGATGACAGAATAAATTCCCATTTATTGTCTTTTGACCATGCGGAATGCGCTTGAATCTGGTGATTTTTCAACAGTGAAAATAATAGGCTGTTACAGAGGTGAAGACTGCTCTGGGGTGCATTCAAGTAATGGAGAATAGTAAGGCATAATTTTATTTCAAGAGTCAGACAAACCGGGAATTGACAAGGTGATACCATGATAAGACGATTTATAGAAAATGATTTAGCTGCTGTTATGAAAATATAGCTTGATACAAACATCAAAGCACATAACTTCATACCCAAAGAATATTGGACAAATAATTATGCACAAGTAAAAGAACTGCTTATGACTTGGAGTAAATAAACAACTTACTTGTTTTTCATTCTTTTTACCAAATTCAACCGCATCAAAATTAATATGATTAATATGCTAAAAGTGGAATGTTATCTAATGAAGTGGGGGCATACTTTGAAAGTTTGCCCTGTTTTTTTGTGCATTAAGAAATAAAGTGACGAACAAAAATTTGGACTAAACAGTATAAAACAGTTGACAACAGTTATATGCTGTTATATACTGTTTATTACAGAAGACTTCTGAAGCTTATTAACAGGATTCAAGTGTCAAAAGGGTGTTTTTGATGCCTGAATCCAATGAAATAATGGAGAATAATATGCATATTATAGTGAACACGTCGTCCATGGTTCCAATTTATGAGCAGATCGTGGATCAGATTAAAGCAGCAATTATTGCCGGAGAATTGCAGGAAGGGGAGAACCTGCCATCTGTCCGAGGAATGTCTGGAGAGCTCAAGATTAGTGCTCTTACTGTCAAAAAGGCATATGACAATCTGGAACAGGAGGGCTTTACCGTAACCGTGCATGGCAAGGGTACCTTTGTGGCAGCAATTAATCCGGCATTGCAGCAGGAGGAACGTCGCAGAGAGATAGAAATGGATCTGGAGCAGGTGATATCAAAGGGGATTCGGTGTGGACTTTCCGGAGAGGAAATCCGCAGCCTGTTTGAGATTATTATGGAGGGATTTGATGTTAAAGATTAATCAATTGAGAAAACAATATCAGGGTTTTTCCCTGCACTGTTCTATGGAGGTGCAGCCAGGCTGTATTACCGGTCTGGTTGGCAGAAACGGAGCAGGGAAAAGTACCACATTGAAAGCTGCACTGGGATTGATCCGCGTAGATGGTGGCAGTGTGGAGATGTTTGGGAAAGATGTATCGGTATTGACCGATCAGGATAAGCAGAAATTAGGCGTGGTACTTTCGGATTCCGGATTTAGCACATATTTGTCAATACGGGATATTACACGTATTTTGAAATGTCTGTATCCGGACTATGAACACGATTGGTTTATACAGAAATGTCAGCATTTTGGGCTGCCATTGGATCAGAAAATCAAGGAATTTTCTACCGGTATGAATGCGGAACTGAAGATTTTAATTGCCTTGTGCCATCATGCTTCTTTATTAATTCTGGATGAGCCGACAGCAGGAATGGATGTGGTAGTACGGGACGAATTGCTGGATCTTCTGCGTGCTTATATGGAAGAAGACGATTCTCGGTCTATTATTATCAGTTCCCATATTTCCTCTGATCTGGAATCGTTGTGTGATGATTTCTACATGATCCATGAGGGTGAGATTATCCTGCATGAGGAGACGGATGTGTTACTCAGCGATTATGCATTGCTAAAAGCGGACGAGGCTATGTATGTTAAATTGGATCCGCAATATATCCTAAAATCAAAGAAGGAATCTTATGGTTATAGCTGCCTGACTAACAAGAGACAGTATTATATGGAAAATTATCCGAATCTGATTATGGAGAAGGGAAGTATCGATGATTTGATCTTAATGATGTTAGCAAAGGGGAAAGAGGTGTAAGTAATGAAAGGATTATTGGTAAAAGATTTTTGTTTAGTATTACAGCAAAAGAAATTTCTGGTGTTGCTGTTGCTATTGTCCGTTGTATTGAATTTTAATTCAGGTGGATCTTTTGTGGTGTTATACCTGACCTTTGTCTGCTCGTTTTTTGTAATCAATAGTATTGCTTATGATGAATGTGAGAATGGATATCGGTTTCTATTTACGTTGCCGGTTAGACGTAAGACCTATGTCCGAGCGAAATATGTGTTTGCTGTTTTGATATGTACAATGGCATGGCTGGTAGGCTGTTTGATTTCCAGTGCCTTTTATCTGGCAAAGAATCAGCAGTCCAGCGTGCAGGAAGGAATGGGGGAGGCATGTGTGCTGCTGCCGCTTATTCTGATTTTCTTGGCAATAATGCTTCCGATACAGTTCAAATTCGGCTCGGAAAAGGGCAGAATTGTTATGGCATTTACCTTTTGCGGCTGTATCCTGATTGGCTATCTGCTGCAAAAAATAGGGGAACGGTCAGGAGAACAGATAGGACAGATTATGCAATGGGTAGATCGTCTGCTGAAACAGGGTTGGTGGATACAAACAGGTATTTTAGGAATCGCGGCAGTAATGATTCTGGGGATCTCCTATCTGGTCAGTATTACTGTGATGAGACGAAAAGAATTCTAAAGACAATTTTGATGAGGTGGTAGATTATGGTTAAAGCTATTGTATTTGATATTGGGCAGACGCTGGTTGAATATAAGATGCCGTTGAATTGGTCCAAGTTATACAGACCTGCATTTGAAAGTGTTGCTGATAAATGTGGATATGCTTTTTCGGATCATCATTATCAGCATGCTGGCCGTGTGCTGACTAAGTATAATACGAGAATAAATCCGCGGGAGAATGAGGTGTCATCTAATCAGATTTTTAGCGAAATTATAAGTGGTATGGATATACCGATGAAGGATATGGAGAAGGTTAAGTTCCATTTTTATTCTTATTTCAAACAAGATGCCTATGTGTATGCAGAAGTTGAGGAGACGCTGAAAAGGCTTTCTGATAAGGGAATATTATTAGGAACCTTATCTGATGTTGCATATGGTATGGACAATATGTATGCTTTGGAGGATATCAGTGCAGTAATAAAGTATATTGATTATCCGTTTACTTCCAATGATGTCGGTTTTCGAAAACCTCGTGCGGAAGGATTGAAGTTCTTAGCAGAAAAAATGCATATTAGCGTTAAGGAAATGGCATTTGTCGGCGATGAGGAAAAAGACATAATGTGTGCGATTAATGCAGGTGCATATTCAATTTTAATAAATAGAAGTGACAGCGTTAAAAATTATGGACAAAATAGAGAGATAAGTTCATTGGATGAATTGTTAATTATGTTTTGCTGATTTTGCTTTTCATAGGTTGCTCCTCCAGTCAGATTAAATGATGGCACTTGCATCAAGGACAGGGTTAGTTATCCTGGTCATAATGAAAGTGCCAATTATTTTTGAACCTTCGTATATAGCCAAAGACGTGTTTGATGGTGTGGGAGTACTGCAGCTGTCTGCATATCTTATTCTGCAACTTGTCTTTATTCGGTTCGCTGTATATAATTATAACTGACAAAGTTTTGATAAAGGAAAGGAACTACACCATGAATGAAAACCCCAATCCCCAGCTATGCTGGGGAGAATAGAGTAGGCAGGAGCAGTGTGCCCGGATCATGTACATCTATGTGTTTGCATCCCACCGAAATTAAGCGTATCGCAATTTATGGGATACCTAAAAGGAAAAAGCGCATTGATGATATATGACAAGCATCCAGAACTGGGCAGTAAATTTAACAAGTCGTTTTGGGCGAGGGGATATTATGTTGCGACAGTAGGTAATATTACCGAAGATGCAATTAAAAACTATATTCAGGAGCAGTCGAAAGAGTCCAGGAAAGAAGATAAATCAGGAGCCGCTTTTTAGCGGCCACCAGTAAAAATGTTCGTAACATCCCGTCTTTAGGCGGAACAGTAATTAGCCCTTATAGGGCTGACATCAAACCACCAGTTGAACTGGTGGTTGTTGACTAGTGCTTTAATGATAGATGATGATAAGGAACTTTGCCTTTTGATTAGGCAAAGCATATTATTAGAAGATATAAAAGTCGATTTTTGCAATACTGGAAAAGAGGGATTGATGAAATTAAAAGAAAAGGATTATCAGCTTGTTATCCTTGATGTGATGATGCCGGGAATAGACGGATTTGAAACATTGGAACAAATTAGAAAAGAGAGCAGTCTGCCGATTTTGATGTTCACATCTAAAAATGACAGTGCTTCTAAAGTGCGTGGGCTTCGTGCAGGAGCTGATGATTACTTAACAAAACCTTTTGATATGGACGAACTGATAGCACGTATGATTTCCCTCATACGCCGTTATACCCGCTTTAATGGGCAGGACGGGACATTGCAGCAGTTTGATTTTGACGAAGCAGAGAATTTATGAGGAAGTCTGGGGAGAAGAATATTTCTATGATGACAGCAATATTATGGCGATAATCAGCCGCCTACGGAAAAAAATAGAGGAAAATCCCAGCAGTCCGAAATATATTCAGACGATAAAAGGGATTGACTACACCATTATTATACCAGGAGGTACATTATTACCATGGAACAAATTAATGTATACGAAAACTGTCCGGTTC
>CANOLA010000054.1 GCA_947566705.1 uncultured Lachnospiraceae bacterium
TCAGCACTCAATAAATTAGAAATAATAGTAGTGGGATTATTAATACTTTCCACTATAGCAGGGCAAATTATCCGTGTAATACTGGATATTATAATTACGCCATTATTTGGATTCAAAATTCGTTCATTTTCATTTTTTGGATTATTATTTTTGAAACAAGATGGAAAGTGGAAAGTTAGTTTCAAACGCTTATCATGGTCATGCCAGTCAGAAGTTATACGTGATCTCAGCAAGCCGATTCCAGAGGATTTATGGAAAAAAGAAAAACAAGCAAACTATTTTATTAGAATACTAATGCTTTTATTCGGGGTATTCCTGCTTTTTATATCCTCAGAATATTTTCTGAAACTGTTTCATAGGGAAACACTGTCTTCCATGGAACTGTTTATTATTTCCTTTGTGACAGGAATAGTATGCCATTCCATTTCCTGTCTGTTAATTTGCATATATACATATCAGATAATTATAAAACGCCTTGGCGGATATACAGATAACATACTCAAAAAGTTAATACAGGGGTATTCTTTTGAATCACTTCATCTGGTACCAGTGGAAGAACTACCATATAGACATATATCAAACATTGAACGGCTGCAGTACGACAGCATTTATGTTTATTATCTTGTGGCTACTGGAAAAACCCGGGAACTGCAAAAAATCAGTTATGAAATGACCAGTCTTCTGGATGATACGGTATTTATTATACAGCAGACTGGAATTTATTACTGGCTGGTTTATTATTACTCAAGATATGAAATAAACCCGCAAAAAGCGGACAGGTATTTAAAAACAGTCTGGCCGGTTTTAAGCATGGATTCTGATGCAAATGCAAAAAGAGTACTGGCTTCATACTATTATGGAATAAAAAATGATATGAAAATGGCAACCGATTATTTAAAAGAGGGGTTGGCCTGTGTCAACCAGTTTTCCATTGGTGCGGAACGGGAGTTGGAAAAACAGCTGTTGGAAGATCTGGCATATTGCATCAAACAAAAAACGAGGCTGCTATCCTAAATTACCACAAAAATTTTAGCCTTGCCGCCTGAACGACAGGGCTATCACTGAATTCTATTTTACAATTTTCTATTCCCGTTAAGACATCTTTTTCATCCTGATCTTAGCAATCAGCAGCCGGACCGCGCCAAGAAAAACCACCTTTGTGACTGCAAAGTACAGATAACAGCCAACTCCTGTATGATAATTGCTCCCCTTTAATCAGTTGCAACATCCAGCAACTTTTCGTTAATCCGCATCGTGACCTTGGTATAATATTTCAGTTCCTCATCATTTAAATCGTCCTTTCCAAGCTTTTCCATTTTCTCCATGTAGTCGGCATACTTTGCCATATAATCTGCATAGTCTGCAAGCAGACTGGACGGATCAGAGGATTTTGAGTACTTTTTCATAAATTTACAATACTCATCAAAAAATTCTTCATAGCTGTCCATTGCCTCCTTGAATTCCGGACGCATACCGTCAATCAATTCATTATCTTTTTTATCCTTTTTCTTTTTAGAATCCTTTTTCTTCTCATCTTTTTTCTCTGTACTCTCCTCGGATTCCTCTTCAGAGACTTCTTCCTCATCAGGTGCATCCAAAAAACTATCTGTGGTTTCTTCCTCTGCAATATCCCCTTGATTTATTACAGGTTCTGATGGCTGTTCCTTTCCACAAGCTGTAAAAGCCAGTGCAAGCACCATAATACCAATTGTTCTTATCCATTTCTTTTTCATAAATTAAATCCTCCTGCTAAAAGATATTTTCTTGTTCAATGTCAAGTATATCATCTGCAGGATTTATACTGGTTTTGTGGGTGCAAAAAATGCATTGTATTTTAGAAATGCTCTTGTTCATGCAAATTATTCGAATTTACAAAAGGGTATTTATGAAACGACAGAGTACCTTGAATTATTCCTAAAAAATCTACTTCTAGATGAGAAAAATCAATTGCATAACCGGCATCTGCATATAAGCGAGCTCTAATCTTCCCAATATTCCTCGTTTTCCTTTGAAATACTGCTCATTCCAAAGAGTATATGAAGAAAATCTTGTTTTTCATTCAAAATACGGATAATTTTTACCATATCATCCTCAATGCGGTAAAAGATATAGTTGGGTTTTACAAATAAATAATGGTAGTCGGTTGAACAATCCATTAAATCCTCTAAACAAGAGCCTTCTTCAGGAAATCGTTCCAATTGTCTGGCAATTGTTGTAATTTCCTGAATGCAGGCCTTTGCTTTGTCTCTTCCAAATTGTTTAGAAACATATGTTTTTATTCCTTGTAAATCATCCAGTGCTTTTGGAGCATAAATCAGTTTAGGCATATTATAATCCTAATGCAGTCTCGACTTCAGCTGCTTCCAGCCATCCTTTTTCCTTGGCAGACTGCTCTCCTTCTTCTAATTTTGCCAAAAGCTTTATTGTTGCTTTCAGTCGGTCTAATTCATCCACCTCTACGATGGCATAAGCACCCCTGCCATTTTGGGTGAGATATACTGGCTGATTTTTCTTTACTTCTTTTAACACTTCTGTATAGTTTCGTAAATCAGATATTGGTTTAATGTTTGGCATATTCATCATCTCCTTGCTTA
Organism: uncultured Lachnospiraceae bacterium; assembly: GCA_947566705.1. Lineage (GTDB taxonomy): Bacteria > Bacillota > Clostridia > Lachnospirales > Lachnospiraceae > Roseburia. Next base: position 2,595 of record CANOLA010000054.1, read on the forward strand.
TATTATATGGAAATCATAAAAAAATAGCAAGAAAAATAGCATTTTAATTTACAGTAGATGCTACTGTAATATTTTATGAGTGCAAAAAATATGGGAACTATCAGGTTCTCTGATTACATCCCATATTTTTATCACGCCATAACTTTAGAGCCTTATTCGTAGGAAACGAAGCCAATATCCTTTAAGGACATATTTAAATTCTGTACCAAAATATGATTCCACCCAACAAATGCAAACCTCATCAATGTATTGGAAAGCGATTGGATGTCGCTTTCATTAAGTATTGAATCATCCGACATCAGATGAAAATAAATATCAGAATCCGCGGTATAAGTTCCAGGATTGATCTGGGCACTTGCTGAAAAAGCATCTCCATATCCATAACTCGTGAGCACACAAATATGTTCCGGATATAACACAGCAGAATTATCTGCTGAAACCATATCCATTGTTGTAACACATTCCGTAGTGCCGCCAGAGACTTTCATATCCGCAGATGCCAGAAAAGTCAGTATGTCGGTACTTTTTTCATATACAATTGCAAATAAATATTCATCGCCATTATACCTGTCCTTATAGTTTATCACCTTATTTCCGTATGTATTTGTATAACCATTGTGTTGTATATAATCCTTTAAAATAGCAATATTTTCTGCTGCACTTCTTTGGGACGGATTATCCGAAATGTCCGAATCATCACTGGAGTCATCATCATAATCGTCTGAATCATCATTGTCATCCGTATCCACTTTAGGAGCCTTTACTGTAACCTTACAAACATATTTTTTCCCAGAAACAGTTGCCGTAATTTTAACCGTTCTTTTTGTTTTTCCACTGTCTTTTCCTTTCACAAGACCTTTGGAAGAAACTGTAGCAATTTTTTTGTTAGCAGATGACCATTTCACTTTTTTCTTTGTTCCGGATATTTTCAGCCGGAAACTCTGACCTTCATAAATGGTCTTCGTTTTGTAGTTCAGCTTGATTTTAGTAGCTGCTTCCACTTTTTCCACCAATGGGTTGGCGGCAGTTGGGGTAATCATGCTTAAACATAACACGATTGCCAAAGTCCTTAGTAATTTTTTCATGTTGCATCCTCCTTTGGATTATTAATAATATTTTGTAACTGTCCTAAATAAGGACAACGTTCAAAATCAGTATACCTTAAAATCTTCTATGTGCGGATTATCCGTTGTTCCCGAAACTTTCACCTCTCAGGTCATATCAGATTTATTGCCATAGGCATTTTCAACAGTACAAGCGGCTTTCAAAAACCAAGTATCTTTATCGACGGGTTCTTGTGCTAAGATTCCGACAATATAATGTAATTCAAACCCATATGGATATTGTGTTTCCCCATACTCCTCTGCTGCATACCACGCATAATAAGGATCTAATTTTTCAGTCAGTTGTTCCTCCAGTTTTTCCTGCTTTTCTTTTTTCTTATATGAGGAAATTTCAGACGTTAAATCCACCTCTGTATAATCATGCAAAAAAGTGATTTTATATCCACTATCTTTAAGTATTTTCTTGACCTCCACAACATTTTTTCCTTCAACGCTGTCTAACAAATCCAAAAGTTTATTTTCTGCTGACTCCGTCACAGGTTCACTTGTGGGTTCTGTTTCCGATGCCTGTTTCTCCTCTGGAAAAGTGTGATATGAAATAACTACTTCGGCATCAGCCGAATACCATGAGTCTTCCTCAAATGAATCATTTCCATCTATGGAAACGGATTCTACTTCCCCTTCTTTGGTAAGCCATCCAGTTATTAAATCATCAATTTCTCTTGTGGTAATATTTGTAAATCCATCCGCCCGAAATATCTTAATGACATCCCGATAATCTTTTCTTTTTATTGAATTTGCTGAATAAGATACTCTGACCCCATCTTCATAATTTTCATCCGTTTTATCACTAACAAAAATGCCTACAAATATCATGCCAAACAAAAGTACTACTGTAATCGAAGCTGCCAGTGCACATCCTGTAATAAATGAATGGAATCTTGACTTTGCTTTCTTAATATCTTCCTGTTTCCTGAAATAAATATCTTGTATCTTTCTAAAATCAGAATCCTGATTAAAAACCACTGCCGCTTGTTGATATACCTGATCCAGCTTTTTAATCCATGCTTTCGTCACTTTATCAAAAACTCCGTTTGAAATTATGTTCAGCCCACGGTTTGCATGTATATTAGACGCTGCCATAGATATAAATTCAAAAAGATCCTGCTTTGTATTGGGTACAGAAAAGTTTTGTATTAGATTACACTTCTCGTTAATTTTCTGCTCTTTCCACTTCTTTTCCGCATCATCTGCTGCATCAATATCCCCCTGTAAATCCTTTCCAAAGATTTTTTTCATCCAGGATTGTGGTACATCAGGCATTGGCCGCGCATCAATCTGTTGCATCATATATGTAATCTCCTGAACGGCACTTGATGTTTTTCTGCTATGAATTTCGGCCCCGCACGAAGGACAGGTTGTCATAAAAAAGCTTATACTATCCCCACAATTTGGACATATTTGTACGCCTGCCTCATTTTCCTTTTTAAAATTATAAGAACCAGAAAAATTCACTGGTTTTACTTTACTTCCACAATAAGAGCAAAATTTTACACCTGAAGCAAGTGGTTTTCCACAATTCTCGCAAAATCCCATTATTTCCCCCATAATCTTTTTTCTGTGAAAACACATACAGTTTAAAATCATTTTTAAGTTCAATAGCAAGTATAACACCTGCTGCATTGATTCTGGTTTTGTGGGTGCAATAAAAAAATACGGGAAGTATTCGGCTTTTTCTCAAATACTTTCCGTATTTCTCTTTTATCTCTGTTTAAAAGTATGATAGCTGATTATAATATGTGCATCCAGCCTAATTCTTTCATTTCTTTTAAAATCTGTCCTTCCGTCAATTGCTACTGTTTCGACTGCTCCTCTAAATCAACTCCTTTTCCCATTATGTACTTGGCAAGATATAATTAACCAGATTTACTGCCAACTTATCCCTCCGCAAGCCCCTTGACCAATACCACAATTCCTGCAATAATCAGTACCGGAATCGCTATGTATATCAACCCGACACAAACAAGCCCTACCAAAAATACTGGCAGTAAAATAATAGCACCAAGGAATTTTGCGATTCCCCATGTCAGTTTAAGTCCCAAAAGAACCATCTTCCACATCAGCCATATCAGGGCCAAAATAAATAACATTGTCAACATATTATCACCTCTTTCGTTCTATCTCCCTGTACTTGCCGATATATTATACAGCACAATACCCCAAAAGTCATCAGAATTCCCTGCGATTCTGTATACTGCGGCTTCATCAGAAAAGGCGAAGAAGCTATTCACTCTTTAATCTTTCAGCCAGTTCATAAACCCGTTTGCGCGTCAGTTCAGCCGCCTTATCATTTTCCAGAAGCGGCTGCATACTGCCGCCCTCCATCTCTTTTCCTGCAGCCTGCACTTCCTGATCTTTCCACTGAATCCATTCCCGTTCCTCTTTCGTCAGTTCCTCCATGACGTCCGCATCCAGTTTTTCTTTCAGACGGCTCCACAGGCTGTTCAGCCCGTCATCCCACAGCTGGAATATTTCCCCTGACAGCCGGTTCATCTCAAGCTGGGCAAGTTCGCCGCTTTGCAATCGGTCATTCATCTGCTGTGCTTCTTCTTCCAGTGCAGCGAGCTCTGCATCAATATCTGCATTCTCATCTATGAAAACACTGGAAAATCCCTCACCGGCCGCAGCATTGTAAAGTCCGTAAGTTCCCAGTACCGCCCCTGCATCCCCAGAAAGTTCCAGATCATTTACCCATCCAAGGTATTCCTCCGGCAGGTCTGCAACCGGTTTATCCGGCAAATATAAATAAATTTCTTTTGCCCCGTCCAGACCATATGCATCCGTGTATATATATTTCACGCTATCCATAATCTCCTCAGTGCCCGGCTTGTCATCATACTGAATGGAATCGATTTCAAACTGATAGGTATGATCGTCTTTTGCAACCGGTATGGTAAACTTTCCATGAAAATCGCAATGATATCTGGTTCCATCCGGATAATCTTTTCCAGTATCTCCCATGTCTGAATCATTATACAGTCCCGAAAAAGAACCGTCGGGCAGAATCATCAGTTCTGTACACCATGCACCTGCACCGCTCGAAAATGAGAATCTGTAATTTTTCACTTTAGAAAAAATAGAAGTTTCTGTTTCACTCTCTGTCGCTTCTATTTCATGTTCCACAGCACCATTTTCCGTGCTAATATTTTCTGTATTACCGGCTTCCGTATCAACAGTTTCAACGGCCACTTCTTCGCTGTTATCGTCTTTTTTTGCTGATTTTGCACCACAGCCAGCGAATGCTCCGGCAGCAAGTATTACTGCCATCAACATAGCAGTTATTTTTGTTCTTTTCATTTGTAAATCTCCTCCTTTGAACATCTGCTCATGCATCGGTTCGTGTTAATCAGCGGACACTATTTACAGTTTCAGTCCGTAAGTCCAAGCAGCCAGTCCCGTGCATTGATACGGCGGATACCGTCATACTGTGCCTCCGGCTCATCATCAAGTGTCAGAATGAATTTGGGATAGTGGTCATGGATTGCCATCAATGGTCTTAATTCCCTTTGAAGGGCGGTCTCATCGTGTACCGATAAAGCGACCTGATAATAAATAGTTCCTTTATAGTTCCTGGCAACAAAATCAACTTCATATTCACCAACTTTTCCGACATAAACGTCATAATCGCGCCGCAATAATTCCAGATATATGATATTCTCCAGAATATGGCCTGAGTCAGCCTGAGCAGAACCCAGCAGCATATATCTCAGCCCAATATCAACAACATAATATTTTTCAAGGGTTTTCAGGTATTGCTTTCCCTTAATATTATATCGTTTTGCCTGATAGATAATATAGCTTTCGGTCAGGCTTTCCAGATATTTTTCAACTGTTTTCGTATCAATTTTTCTGCCGCCTGAAGTCATAGTATCAGAAATTTTTTTTGAGGACAAGGGACTGCCAATATTATCAAACACAAATCTCAAGACACTTTTAAGCATCATGGTATCTGTGATTTTTTTTCTGTTTACAATGTCTCTGACAACAATCGTGTTGTAGATTCCTTCCAGATAATCACGGATTTCGTTCGGCTGTCCTTTCAACTCAAGTGCATAGGGAAAAGAACTGTTTTCCAGATATTCTGCATACTTGATACCGCGGTCGTTCATACTGCCGGTACTTTCCATATATTCCTTAAAGGACAAAGGGAGCATTTCTATCTGCACGTATCTTCCGGAAATCAGGGTTGCAAATTTACCGGAAAGCATATACGCATTGGAACCGGTAATATATATATCTACATTATTTTTAACATATAGGCTGTCAACAACCTTTGGAAAATCAGAAACATGCTGGACTTCATCCAGAAAGACATAAGTCATTTTTCCATTTACCAGTCTTTCTTTCAAATAGGCATAAAGCTTCCGGTAATCCGTCAGCTCTTCATAGTCCAAATCTTCAAAATTAATTGAAATGATCTGTTCATCGGCAGTATCATGTTCTTTCAGATATTCCTGATAAATTTCCAGCAGGGTTGATTTTCCACAGCGGCGGATACCCGTGATTACCTTTATGAGTTGTTTATCTTTAAATGCTATCAGTTTGTTTAAATATTCTGGTCTTTGGATCATTATAGCACCTCCGTCTTGAACATTAATGGTACTGTTAGTATATCCAAAAACTTCAATAATTACAATAGTTTTGGGATTGCGCTCCAATAACTTTCCAGTTCCTCTTTTTTTCTGACAAAGGAAATTATCTCTTCATTATCCTCACACAAGCTGATCCCGTGCTTGAGAATTTCCGCTGATTTTTCACATTCCCCAAACTCCAGAAAAATATTAGCACTTGGGATCAGAATATCATCAATCAAATCCAGTTCATGACCTCCTTCTTTAACTTCAATATCATAAGCACTTTTTAAATTTTGTACAGCACTTTCGAATTGAGGCTTTACATAGGTATCATACCACGCGCAGGCCAGATAATAATTGCGTGCCAGCTTAGAATCATACAAACCTTCTTTTTCGAGGATGTCTTTTACCTGCCCGAGTTGATGCAGAATTTTCTTTTTCTTCTCCGGCATGCTTCTGATAAGAATATTTGCTTTCGCACTTAAATATTCCCCAAGAAGTTTTCTAGCATCAGTATGGCGGGATTTCCTCATATATTTAATTGATTTGTCAATAGACTTCATTAACAAGGTAAAAATTTGTTCTTCATTTGTACTTTCCGGAACATATTTCCCATCCAGTTTTGCATCATAAAAACCTGCCCACAAATCATAATACTGTCCCGTAATATGGCTGTCATGAAATAAGGCAATGGCGGGACGGATTTTCTCAAGAACCTGACGGGCATTTTCAAAATCCCGTCTTTCCTCATAAATTCCCGTAATCAAATCACTTAACCGAATGATTTCCGCCCCATTTAAATGACCGCTATTTGTCAAAAGCGCGGCAGCATTTTCCAGAACAAATTCCTCCCGATGACGCGGCATATGAATAACAGTCATATAAAGAAGCCGCTGGCAGATTTCTGTTCCTTTTAAAACAGGCTCCTTACAACAACAGATTACAAATTCCTCGCTTAACCTTAGATATGGATCCGTTCCGTTTTCCAAAGCCTTGCAAAGACCGTCCATTATATGGCAGGCAGCTTCCCGAAAGTTATTCGTAGGTGTCCAGCAGCGCACCGTTTCCATAATGACGGGATGCATAACAAGTGTCCGGCTGTCAACCGTAAGCCACCCCGCCGCTGTCAGTTCATGGATTATATCCCTAGAATCCAGTCCGAAAAAACCGGCAAATAAACTTACATCAACACCAGGCGTTCCAAAAAATGAAACTGCTTTTAAAACCGTCCGCTTATATTCCGTCATATGAACTGATGTAAAAATCGTATCAATAATATTTTTTACTGTATCAGTGGAAACCGACAAATCTTTTGTGTAACTGACCTTTTCCTTTGCAAGCGCCAAAAACCCTTTTTCCTGCATCAGACGCACCGCTTCCTGAAGCGACAAATAACTGTTTGCTATCTGTTTTGCTATCAATTCGAGCACCAGTGTATGTCCCTGAACCTGCTGAATGATTGAATCCACATACGGATATTCCCCATTCTCAATCTGACGTCTGAGATAGCCTTCAAATAAAGCATATAAATTCTTCTTTTCCTGAACCGCCCCAACCTGAATCCTGTCGTATTCATCGGGCTGTATATTGCTGCGCGTAATTAGAATAACATTCCAGTTTAATTGCAGCAGCTCCTCAATTCCTTCCAGTCCGTCCATACAGAAATTATCAATAATAAGCGCCGTATTTTTTGACTGAACCAGCTTTTTTGCAGTATTTAATTTTCTTCTGAAATAATCATCCGCATCCTCCTGCTCATTTTTCTCCACAGTATTAATCCAGAACTGTTTATCATCTGTAATGGTCTGCTTTAATGAGTGATAATAATTCAAATAAAGAATGGTATCAAAATCCATCCTGTGCGCCGCAAAATAACTGCGTACCAAAGAACTTTTTCCAATTCCTCCAATTCCTGTTACAAACATACAGTTGCAGTTGTTCTGATTAAACCACTGCCCTAATTTTTCTATCTCCTCATCCCTTCCTGCCAGAAACTTCGGACACGGAATATAGCTGTTATGAATATAGGGAACGGTGGTGTCTGCAAGCCGTTCCATCTGCTCAAGCTTGATAATAACCTGCTGCATATCGGAGTATCTGTCCAGATAATAATTTGCCAGTGTATTATGAAAAAAATCCGTCAGTTCAAAATATAATTTATCCTGAAATGAATGAACCGCATATTTTGACTGACCGTATTCATAAACCGCCTCCAGTTCACAATCAGGCGCAGTAGGATACGTTCCAAAAATAAGATAAAAAAGAATCGAACCAATGCTGTAAACATCACTGTATTTTCCCAGTTTTCTCTGATTTTCCAGCTGCAGTTCCAGTGCAGAAAATCCTTTGGTATAAGAAATTTTATATTCATATTCTCCGGATTTTTTATTCAGGGCGGCAAACGGAATCAGGGAATCAAAATCAAATAACTGAACCAGTTCATTTGTACCTGCAAGCGCAAAAACATTTTCCGGCTTTAAATCCAGATACAGATATCCCTGATTATGAATTTTTGCAATAACCCCTGCTGTACTTTTTACGATGGAAATACAGTCCTTCAAAGAAGTAAAATTATGGTCTGCAAGCGTATCCCCTTCCTGATAGGTGGTTACGACATATACGGTATGATTCAGATGATAAATATCCACGGTGTTGGATGTAAAATTCGTCAGGCCGCTTGTGGCAAACAGCTCGTTTCCCAGATCAAACGCTTCCTGCATATGGGCAATGGCTCTATTGAAATCAGAAATATCACTTTCCACGGGAACCAGTGAGCCGTCTTCATTACGGCAAATACTCAGTTTAAACGGATAACATTCTTTGATACGGACGGATTTTTGGGCACCCGAATTATTGATATAAGAAGCGTCGTAGACAATACATGACGCGCCCCTTGCAAGCTCTTTCTGAATTGTATATGTACAGATTCCGTGCTCCGCATTATGAAATCTAAGTTCAGTTTTATCCGGTAATGCAATTCTCGTATCCATGATTTCACACCCTTAATTGCAGTTTTAAGCTGTTATTCATAGATTCTATCATATGATTTTACTTTTATGGGTTTTTAGTTGTAAATTGTAATCCCCTATTTTTCAAGGGCATTGCAATTAATATACAGCTCCTGCATAAACCCCCTGAAGGTTTCCAGTGGATATGTATCCTGCATGGCAAAAAGAAAAATCCAGTCATAAGGATTTCCTGCGTATAAAGCAGGATAGCCCGCGTCCAGAAGGTAGCGGTTAATTTCTGCATGACATCTTTCCGCGTCCGCAGGTTCAGCCTGCGCATAACAGTTTCCCGCTCTCAAAATCCGCTTCACCCAGAACTCATAAAAAACGAGCAGTATCATAGTTTTTCTGACCAGTTCGTTGGATTTATGCTCACCCCTTAAGATGGCTTCCAGTCCCTGCCTGTCCGGAAACGAATCTTCCGCTAATGGATGCAGCAAATCATTATCTTTTAAAAACGGCTTTAATGTGCGGTCTGTATCCAGTACAAATAACGGGGAATTGTCCGCTTCATCGCAGCCATCCAGTCCTAAAATCTGTAGATAAATGTTCCACACAGAACGGTTTTTGTTATTTGTTTCTATCTGCTGCATACCAGACAGATTCATCAATGCTTTTTCTTTCTCCGCGAGCCCGTCAGGCATATCTATTTTGTGCCATAGATCTGTGATGTATTTATATGCAGTCGCATTATTGTACCCAAACTGTTCTATGTTTTCCCTGAAAAATAACAATAATTCTTCTTTGCTTTTAAAGCGGTTAATTTCTTTGATAATAGACGCAGTAAATAAAACCTCACCGTTAAAATCAATCTTCCCTTTTGTATCTTCAGGAGCCTGTTCAATCAGTTCTTCCGCTTCCCCATAAGACAAATGGTTACTGATGGCATAATAATAAATTGCTTCTTCAACATAGTGGCAGTCAAATCCTCTCTGCAGACAGACGGTTCTAAAAAATTCCTCGCTCTCCTCCAGATTCAGATGAAAGGCAAAACAAAACTGAAAAGCAATTTTTCGTTTCTCAATTCTTTTCTTCTCGGCAAACCACTTTTTCAGATTCCTTGGCAGGGAAGAAATGCCCGCTTCTTTAAATTTATCTTTGATATAACTGACCTTTTCGTCAGTATCATGGATATCCCCTGCATATCCCTTTTTGAGAAGAAAATTATCAAGGGCTTCATCAAAATCCCGAAACGACTTTACTACCTGAAGCAGCTCTTCTGTATAGTTATCATCCTCCGGTGAAATTTCATCCCTGAGATTTTTAAGGTATTTTGTATATTCTCCCATGTGAACCGTACTCCTTAATGTCAGTATGAATTCTCCATCTTAATTTCAAAAATTGTTTCTTCTATCACCTTCACACATTCATCCGTACGCTTTAAGATATCCTCCCCCCAGAACCGTATAACCGTCCAGCCTTCATACAAAAGCCGCTTGTTTATTTCATCATCCCGTTCACGGTTGCGGGAAATTTTCTTAATCCAGAATTCGCTGTTATTACTTTTTTCCAGTCTCGGCTTTAAGACCTCCCAGTCCTTGCCATGAAAAAACTCCCCGTCACAGAAAATGGCAATCCGGTATTTTGTCAGTACAATATCCGGTTTACCAGGAAGCCTGTCGTAATTTTTTCTGTACCGGTAGCCTTTTTTCCATAAAGCCTTCCGAAGTTTTACTTCTATTTTTGTATTTTTTGAATGGATATTCTGCATATTTTTGCGCCGCTGCTCTTTTGTCAGTACATCCATACGTTTCACATCCTTATGTTAAATTTATTCCAGATATGTTTTGATAACCTCTGCAATTCCCCTTGCCATCATTACCGGTACGGCATTTCCAATCTGCATATAGGTTTTCAGGTATGCCCCCCAGAACAGGTAATCATCAGGAAACGACTGAACCCTCGCAGCCTCCCTTGGCGTAAGCGCCCGCACCTGGTATGGATGGATATGCGAATGACAGTCCATTCTGAGATGTGCGGTAATTGTCCTGCACGGCCTGTCAGCATAAAGCTTAAAATACTTGTCCTTAAAACAGTGGTTTCTGTGGGCATACGGCATGATATCCTTTACCTTTTCGTTCGTGGCATCATCCCCCTGCTCCAGTCTTTTGTATATTTCATAGTTCACGTCACTGCAGTATCTTGCTTTATGGTTAAAAACATAGGGAACTTTTCTGTTCATATTTATCAGATTCAGATACTCATTATTGTGCTCCGTAAAATGATTTACGTCTATCTTTTTTCCGCTTATTTCACTGTCTGTTTCATTCTGGTTTTTTATTCTGGGAGCTTCAAGCTCCCTGATATCGCGCAGTGCATCCATCAGAATATACCTTTTATTATTTTCACAGACTTCGTTAATCCGGTTAAAAATCTTCTCAGGATTTACTTTTTTTTCTGCAGCCACATCACTGCGGATGGCAATATAAATTAAACGTTCCCTGCTCTGTGCCACCTGGAAATCCTGCGAATTAAGTATCTGGTATCTTGCCTGGTAGGAATAAACTTTTCCGTCTTTTTTAATACGGAGATTCTCATAATCCTCAACAACCTGCTCCGCCACCTTAAGCATTCCCTTAACGTTTTCCATTATAACGAATTTCGGAACGATTTTTTCTACAGCCTTGACAAAATATTTGTACAGCTTGTTCCGCGGGTCATCAATCACCCTCTGTCTGTTTGCCTCGCTGAAACCCTGGCAGGGCGGACCTCCCACCACTACATCAATTTCCCCGTCTATGTACTGGTCAATATGGTCCACAATTTCTTTAATATCCCCCTGTATTAATTTCGAGGAAGGAAGCTGTGGATGATTATATTTATATGTCTGAATACATACATCCTCGATATCGTTTGCCAGTTTTACCTGAAAGCCTTTCTGTAAAAATCCCAGGCTTAATCCGCCCGCCCCACAGAAAAAATCAACAAGCGACGGGTCATTTCTTTTCTCTGCTTCAAGCTGCCTTTCTTTTCTTCTGGAATTATACAGATTATCAACCAGATTTCCAACCTGCTCTCTGTGGGAAATCACAAAATTTACAGCTTCTTCAAATCTGCTGTATTCTCCGCGCAGGAATTTTTTCAGCTCCGCAAGACCGTTTTCATCCTCTATTACACCGATGCTGATTAATTCGGAAATATATCCGCCCTGCATTTCAGACGTTAATTCCAGTCCGTTTTTTTCGCAGAATACTTCCACTAATCTCCGGTATACCCGAATCTGCTCCAGAAAAAAGGCTCGTTCCGTTTTGGTCTGAAGTCTGTCCGCCGGTTTAAATATCATGTTCTGCCTCCAACCTTATCAGGTGATTCCTGATACATTTTGCAATGGCCTCTGCAAGCAAAGGGGGCACTGCATTTCCCACCTGCTTAAACTGCTCTGTCCTCGGTCCCTCAAATACAAAATCATCAGGAAATGACTGCAGCCTCGCTGCTTCCCTGACGGTAAATGTCCTGCCCTGCGCACTGTCCGGATGTATAAACTGGTTTCCATCCTTATACAAATGCGCAATAATGGTTTTGGACGGCAGATCCCACCACTGGACAACATAGCTGTTTCCAAATACCCTCTGTTTTTCATGGTTTAAATCCGGTCTGTTTTCCAGCAGCTCCTGAAACGTCCAGTGATTTTCACTCATCAGACGGTAACGCTCAATGTCCCTCTCATTGTGGTTTCTTGCAACGTGGTCCGTTAAAATACGGTCTTCCTTCCTGCGGATTTTTTGCAGGAACTCATTATTTCTTTCTGAGTGAAAATCCACAACCGGTTTTCCCTGTCCCGGATACAGAAACGGAAGCTCCGCAATAGCATCTTTTACTGTGACATATTTTTTTAGATTACCTCTTTTTTCCTCTGCCATTTCCGGGTCATAATGGGTCTTTTTAATTCCGGCATACAGCGTTTCCGGAGCTATGGGCAAGTCTTTCCGGACACCTATGATAATTACCCTTTTCCGAATTTGCGGCACCCCGTAATTAGCTGAATTTAAAACACTGGTTTCCGGGTCAAATTTCACTTTATAATTTTCACCAAGCGCCGCCACAATTTTATTAACAATCCGTTCGCCGCCAATCCTTGCCGTAAGCATGCCCGTTACATTTTCAAATACAAAAAATCTCGGCAGGAAATGGTTTAATATTTTAACATAGCTTTCAAAAAGAAAATTCCTGGGATCTTCCTTCATACCATGTTCATCCTTTGCCCTGCCGAGGGTGGAATATGCCTGGCAGGGAGGACCTCCGATAATAATATCAACCGGCTGCCCTCCTGCCGCTTCATCCAGTTTCTGTATGACTTCATCATCCGTAATGTCCAGGTTTAACACGGCTTTTTCTGCATCCGCATAGCCGTAATATTTCATTCTTGTTTTTAACGTTTCGCATGCCACCGGATTAATTTCAACATGGGCAAGCGCACGAAATCCCTGCTGGTAAAAGCCTTCGCTTAAACCGCCGCATCCTGCAAACAGATCAATAAAATTCATTTTTCCACTCTGCTTATCCAACTTTTGCAACATAATATGTATCCCCACCGTTTTCACGAATAAATTCACGGCATTTTTCCGCTTCCTGCCATCTTCCCTCATATAAGAAAACGTCCCTTAAAAAGTAAATTAAAGAAATCTGGTCAAGAAGGGACCCGGTATGTTCCAGCGCATTCATAAAGGCTTCCTCTGCTCCTTCATAATTTCCCTGCATAGCCTGTATGCGGATACATTTTAGCCTGTGATAATTCTCATATGTCTGTTTGACTGCCAGTGGCGCCTTTACAGTATCTATCAGGTTTTTCATCCTTGAAAGCATATCCATGGCAGCTTCCCAGTCCTGTTTTTGCATATATGCCATGGCATAATTATTATAAAAAACGATAAACATTTTATCTTTTCCGCGGCTGCGTTTTGTTGTATCCACATTTATATTCTGTAAATGAAAAAGCGCCGTATCCGCATCACCAAGATTCAGATAAGCGGCCGCCAGATTTGTGGCAAAAAACAACTCCATTATTTCTCCCTTTGCATTTTCCTGCAGACACACCAGCTGGCGTAAAAACTCCTGCGCATGACATTCCTGGTTCATAATGGCAATTAATTTGTTAATCCGTTTTATGGCAGCTGCATTGCATAAATAGCGAATGATGCCTATCCACAAAAATTCAAATAAATATATTGCAAATATCTCTGCATCGTGCAATATCAGCACTACCGCAAGAATAACCCCGGCAATAACACCCAGAATATATCCTATGGTTAAGTCCTTATACAACCTTATCATACTGTCCTCCGGAAAAACAAAACATTTGTACTACAGCAAACAGTATACACGAAACCCCCGGAAAAGACAACCTCATTCCCTTTCCAGCCGCAGTTCAAACACGTTTTCATCCCCTTTTCTCCGGTAAGAAATACTGCCTCCGTGCTTTTCCATGACCGCCCTTGCAATGGCAAGCCCAAGCCCGGTTCCGCCCCTGCTGTTTCTATCGCTTTCACCCCGGACAAATGCGGTAAACATCATATCCTGCACTTCAGAAGTAATTTCCTCCCCGTCATCTTCAACACGTAAAAATACAGCATTATCCAGAACCAGAACAACCCCTATGCGGTTTCCAGTCCGGTTGTATTTTTCAGCATTTATAAGCAGGTTGCTGATAACACGCGCCAGCAGTTTTTCATCCCCCAGTACCGGAACCTGTTCTTCTGGAATTTCTATTTCAAACACAAATCCGGCTTCCGTAATTTCCGCATAATACTCCGCGCAGATCCGGCGGGTAAGCTCTGCCAAATCCACGGTTTTCAGTTCCAGAGTATAATCCATACTTTCCATTTTTAACATAGTAAAAAGGTCTTCAGACATAGTATTTACCCGCTCTGCCTTAAGGGCAATGGTTTCATAATACCTATCAAGCTCTTCCTCCGGCACCATTTTCTCCCGCAGGGCACAGGCGCAGGATTTGATGGTTGCAACCGGTGTCTTAATGTCATGGGAAAGCTCCAGCAGCATTCTCTGCCTGCTTTGGGTCATTTTCTCATTTTCCGCTTTTTGTGCGTGGAGCTGCTCTGTCATATGGTTAAATGCCTGCCCAATCTCCACAAATTCCCGCTCTGTCTGCATGGAAAGCTCCACCTGCTCCTCGCCATTTTCCACACGCTTCATCCCTTCAATCAGGCTGTCAAGAGGACGCTTGATTTTCCTGAAAATAAAAAAACTTACTGCAAACAAATCCAGTAAAAAAAACAGCAGAACCGCCAAAGCCTCTGCATACCCCACATTCGTTACAAACGGTTTGCTGACATCCATATTATATAAAATATCAAAAGCATCCGGAGGATAAAATGTCAGGTAATATCCCCCCTTTCGTTTCTGCCAGAAAATATGGTAGTTTTCCATCTGTCCGTCCGTTCTTAAGTCCTGCACGGAGATTACGGAATCACTTCCAAACTGGTACGTCCAGTCATTACTGTCAAAAGCAGTCGCTTCAATAAGCTGTTTCGGGCTGTAAGAATTTTCCGGGGTCTGTTTGTTTCCATAAACTTCTGTCACACAAAACTCACTGTCAACCACCTCCACCCACCCGTCAAAATTATAGACCTCCTGCAGATTATCAATTGTCCCATCCTCATTAACAGAAAGTCCGGGAAAACTCTGCAGTGTCCTGCCGCCGGAAACCATAACAGCCACGACAAAACTGCCCAGTGCAGTACCGACAGCAATCAGGGCAAAAAGAATATAACTTCCTATCAGCTTACTGAAAATACTTCCCTTCTGTTTTTTTATCCGGTGTTTTCCCTTCATTTCTGCTCCTTTTCAAACCGGTATCCAAGCCCTTTGACCGTCTTAATCATCTTTGGTTTTTTCGGCTCGTCCTCTATTTTATTCCGCAGATTACTGATATGTACCATAACGGTGCTGTCATCCCCCATATACGGTTCATCCCATGAATAGTCAAAAATCTGCTGTTTGGTGTAAATGCGCCCCGGCGATTTCATCAGAAGCTCCAGGATTTTAAACTCTGTTTTTGTAAGTGCAGTTTCCTGCCCGTTCTTTTTCAGCACACAGTCTGTCAGATTCAGTTCCAGCCCAAACGCTTTTAAAATATCATTATTTTCCTCTTTCTGTTCCTGATAATCATAGCACCGCCTGAGCTGCGCTTTCACACGCGCCATTACCTCCAGCGGATTATAAGGCTTTGTAATATAGTCATCCGCTCCAAGCTCCAGTCCAAGTATCTTGTCATAATCCTCTGTCCGCGCTGTCATCATCAGTGCCGGAATTTTACTTTTTTCCCGTATTTTCCTTAAAACGGAAAACCCGTCCATTCCCGGCATCATAATATCCAGAAGCACCAAATCCGGTTTTGTCCTCTCAAACAGCTCAAGGGCAGCCAGACCATCGGCTGCCTTGACAAGCGTCATATTTTCCTTTCCCATAAACAGTTCAAGCGCGTCTAACAGCTCCACCTCATCATCCGCTGCCAGAATTACAAACGTCTCGTTTTTCATTTTATTTCCCTTCTTTAACAGCGTATCTCGTACATGCCTGGAGCAGTTCATCAAGACCGCAGTTCATATTAAATTTCTTCTGCCATCCTTCCATCATTTCATCAAGCAGAACACACTTAAGCATTCCCAGATGATAATATTTTCCACGCCCGTTTTCATACTGGAATTCTCCCATATAGTGTTCTTCCCATGCCGCATCTCCTTCCAGAAAACGGTATGCCTGCCCCTCCACATACATGGCACTTCCTTCTAGATTTTCAAAGTAAAACTCCATGGCAGAGGCAGAATCCGATAACTGTTTTTTCCGGTTTTCCGAAACCTCCAGAGCCTTTTTTACCCATTCTTTCTTCTCGTTATCCGGTGCATGATATGCCTCTTTTAACAGCCTGATTTCCTCCTCGAACGCACTCACTGCCTCCGGTTTTGTATCTGCTTCCTTTACGATAATTTCCTCAATATCCTCAGTTTCTGCATCATTTTGTGCATATGCCTGCTCTATCAGTTCATCAATTTCTTTTTCCCACTTTTCCATCTGCCATACATGAAATGCCTCATGCCATATAACTGCCGCGTGGGCATTTTCGCTGTAGGTGTCTTCTGTAAAGGAAATTGTCCCGTCGCCTGCTCCATGCGAAACCGTATCTACCGCATTAAGCATATCAAACATGTCGGAAAACTTCTCATAAGCCGGAAGCAGCACCTGGTATTCCCCGTCCACCTCCATACTGGTGCCAACAAACGTGTCCATAACAGCGTCTTCTTTTTTCGCCTTTTCCTGCCCCGCTTCCACCA
Organism: uncultured Lachnospiraceae bacterium; assembly: GCA_947566705.1. Lineage (GTDB taxonomy): Bacteria > Bacillota > Clostridia > Lachnospirales > Lachnospiraceae > Roseburia. The sequence continues at coordinate 19,589 of CANOLA010000054.1, forward strand.
CATAATCACAGTTCCCATTGTAAAACCGAACCTTGTAATCTGCAAGGGAAAATCCCGGAAAATCCAGCTTCTGCATGTCTTTATCCAGTGAAACAGCTGTGCGGTAGATTTCCCGGTTTACTTCTGACAAGCCGTATTCCCCGGTAACAATGCTGCCGGCTGCAAATATTATCCCAACGGCAGCATACATGATTTTAAATAATTTCATTCTCTTTTCCTTTCTGTGAATATCCGTTATTATTAAATTGTTTCTGATTATAAGTTTACATTCCGCCGTTTAAGGGATAATAAAGGGAACCTAAAGATTTTTTAAAGAATCAGGTATCTGTTTTGTTTTCTCTTGTCCACACTGGTATTATGTGGTATGATTTTTGCACAGAACTACATAGTTACAAAATGGGAAAGGAAACCAGAAATTGACTATTGAGTACAGCAAAAAAGCTGCAAAATATATTGCCGGGCTGGACAGGCCAACAAAACAACGTATTAAGAAAGCAATTGAAGGATTGCTACAGCTCCCACCACAAGGAGATATAAAAACATTACAAGGCTTTTCAGACAACCGGAAACGGTTAAGAGTTGGAAAATACAGAATTGTCTATCTTAACTGCCAAAATGGCGAAATAGAAATATTATATATCATCAATGTTGATTCAAGAGGGGATATATACAAATAATTCAGGAAAAGGAGCGAAAAAAATGAGTACAGCAACCAAACAGGCTATGGATCTTATGGAGCTTCTGCCGGAAAGCGAACAAAATTTTGCACTGGAGTTCATCAAAAAGTTAGTACTTGCATGGGATCCTGATTTTACAAAGGTTACACCTGCAGAACGTGCAGAACTGGAAGAGGCAAAAAAAGAGATTGAAAACGGTGAAACGGTTTCCCACGATTCTATTAACTGGGATTAAAAGCATCTGGATATTAATTATCCAAATGCTTTTAAATAATTCACTCTTTCCTGTCACCTACATGAAACTAATGATCAGTTCCTTTGCTTCGTTCCACAAATCTTCTGGACATTCTTCTTTGAACTGAGCGTTTCTGGCACCAACGTCTAACATTTTTGTCTGGTCACACAGTATCACACCCGTTGTCTGTGTCCTCTCATCCAATTCTATATGAAATGGGTGTTTTTTGTTGGTGTTCGTTATCGGACAAACAAGTGCCAATGAACTATGATGATTCAAAATATCATTACTCAAGACAAGTGCCGGTCTTCTTCCGCTCTGTTCATGACCCTTCTGAGGGTTAAAATCCATAACAATTATGTCACCTTGTTTATAAGTTACCAAATTTCATTTCCCTTCGGATCACCTACATCAACCTCTTGCGTACTTTCGACATAAATTTCGTCAATCGGTCTTTTGTAAAATGCTTCCAACCTTTCTGCTAAATTAAGGTATTTAGGCTTACTGATCTTTTCAATAGTCATCTTTCCATCGCAAACATTTATTCCTACAGTGTCATTCTCCTGCAAATTCATCTGTGCCAGTATTTCTTTGGATAATCTAATACCCTGACTGTTTCCCCACCTCCTTATATTTGTTTGTATTACATATTTTCCATCCTTTTGTACTGTTGTTTGTTCCATTGACTTCTCCCTTCAAGTATATACGATGGATATACCTTTAATATGAGTATATACATAGTATATCCTTCTGTCAATATAAAAATCCGCCATCTTTCAAAATAATTAATTATAAGGAATTTTTGCCATATTACGCTTCTTTCCTCTTAAAAACCACAAGCCCCAGCGACACAATCCACAGTGCCAGAAGTCCCAGCCAGACCACATGTGTTTCCACACTTTTTTCTGTTGCCAGACGGTATGCCGCTTTCTGAATTCCGTTTAAATCCGGTACAATTGCAAGAAGAAAAGACAGACATTTTCCCCCTGCGCCACCAAGCATATTTTTAAAGATATCAAGCACACCATGGAAAACCCCGAATCCTGCAACCAGTACTGCCAGAGCCCCCGCAGCCATGCCCGGAAGCTTAATACTGAGCACACTGGTAAAGAGACTGACAAAGATGACCGACACTGCCATAATACCAAAAGCCGGAACCATCCGCGGCAGAACCTCTGCGTGTCCCTTTGCCACTGCATAAACAGCAAGTACAAGATAAAGAACTCCGGCTGCAGCAAGTGATGCAAAAATATTTGCAAGGGCAAGCCCGCCATGATACTCGCTCTGACTGATCCCCCGTACCCAGACAAGATGGCTGTTTTTACGCTCATACTCATTCGGTATGGTTTTCAGGCTTAAGACAACAGCCAGAATACACCCGATAAAATGCACCAGCACATGCATAATCATAAACATATTGGAAAATCCGGTAAGCGCCTCCCCGTCCATCGTAATAGTTGCACTGTCACTGCTGCAGAAAAGTATAAGCAGTACAGCAATTGCAATAATCACATATAATTCCTTTCTGCGCATCCGTTCCTTCCATGCGTTTGCCATAATAATTCCCATGCTGTTTTTCATTCCGCTTCCCCTCCACTAACTGTTTCCACAAAAATATCCTCAAGTTTTTTATCTTCTGAAAACTCATCCTTTGTAAAAGTCCGCAGCACCTTTCCCTTATTCATGATGATGCCCTCATCACACACCTTTTCAATATCGCTTAAAATATGTGAATTCATCAGAATGGTTTTTCCCTCTTTTTTGAGCCTGTCAATCAGTTCAATCATCTCAATCCGTCCCATGGCGTCCAGTCCGGCGCACGGTTCATCCAAAATCAGCACCTGCGGATTTCCAAGAAGCGCCTGCGCCAGTGCCAGCCGCTGCAGCATTCCCTTGGAATAATATTTTATCTTTGTTTTTTCATTTTCAAGCCCGGTCAGCGAAAGCAGTTTCTCACAGCTTTCTTTCAGGTTTCCGGCAGGAAGTTTCTGCAGCCTTCCATAATAAACCAATACCTCCATACCAGTCAGAAACGGTGGAAAGTAAGGTGTTTCCGGTGAATACCCGATACTGGTGTTTTGCTGAATATTTATACTTCCCTCCTCCTTTTTCACCAGGGAAAGTATCATTTTTATTGTGGTGCTTTTTCCTGCCCCGTTGCTTCCAAGTAATGCAAAAAGTGTTCCTTCCTTCATTGTAAATGACAGATTATCTACAACCTTTTTTCCCTGATAGGACTTGGTAAGCCCGGATATTGTAATTATATTTTGTCCCATGCCACAGTTTACTTCCTTTCTTTTTCCATATGTCTGTTCTGGTATATCCTATCCTACTTTATGGAATTAAAGGAAAAATAAAAGCAACCTTAAGAAAACTTAAAGATTGCCTGATTGATATTGAATATAAAATCTGCTATAATAAACTAACTGCTTTTCATCAGATTCCGGAGGGATTAATGATATGATTACTGCTCTTTTTCTTATTTTATTACTTTGGCAGTTAAATAACGCAACTTATGCTATGAATTTGTGTTTATT
>CANOLA010000055.1 GCA_947566705.1 uncultured Lachnospiraceae bacterium
TCCATGCGGGCCATTTTCATTCAGGATTTCGCCAAAGGCGAAATTTTCTATAAAGTAAAAAAGCCCTGCGGCGTCCCCATTCTTTGCAGTAATGGTCCCGATTGAATAATTACATCCTGAAACCTTGTCAGAACCCACTCCTACCATGCACGCAAGACCGGCCGCGCCGCCCCTGCCTTTCAATGTAACACTGCCCACATTGTAACAGTTGTTCATCTGGCGCACAATCACACTGATTCCTCCTGCAAAAGACCCTCCTGTAATCTCAAGATCATCCTCGTCGACCAGCACCTGACAGGTTGCAGCTGTTTTTGTGCCCTTTGCGGACACTTTCCCCTTATTATAGCACTGGCTGGCATACAAAACATTCTCGCAAAGCCCCGCCGCACTAACGCTCAATCCTCCCGTGACACTTATATTCCCGCTGTTTGAGCATTTTTTTATGATGGATGTCTTATTATTTCCCCCATCCCCGTATACAAGCTCCGCCAGTCCGTATGCCTTGACAGCCGATTTCATTTTCGGGGCGGATACTGCAATGTTCCCGCTGTTTTTGCAGGACGTCATGGTCTGCGGCCTGCCTCCCGCAATTCCGTAAGCGGCTATCACGGCATCCCGCGCTTTGTCTATGGAGCCCTTATTTACAGTAAGCTTAATATTTCCCGAATTTGTACATCCTGTCACCTTCCCCCACGCTGTTTCGCAAAGCCCCACCGCAAGGAAATCTCCGCTTTCATCCAGATATCCGTTATCCGTCTCCGCAAATTCGTATGAGGCCTTTGCACTTGCCGTGATGCTGCCCTTAAAGGAACAGTTTTTTAAGCTTTTTGCATTTCCCGCCAGACCGCTGATGTACATCTGGTTCGCCATCCCGGCATTTACCTTTATTTTCAGGCTGCCTGAGCAGTCAGTGAATATGGCAGTGTTCTGGGAATCACGCACAAGTCCGGTCACATCAAAGGACGCCCCTGCGTTTTTGCTGCAGTGACCGTTTACCGTAATTTTTCCGGAAACGTTCACTCTGTCAAACTTACAGTTCTCTGCACTTCTTACGAGCGTACCCACACGTGCTCCGGCATCGCCGGCATCCACGCGGATATCCACACCTGTCAGGGAAAGTCTCTGAAAGGATGCCTTTTTTGCCTGTCCAAAGAGGCAGACCGTCCCTTCTTCCCCGTTTCCACGATAGGTGAAACCCTTAAGCTTATGCCCCCTGCCGTCCAGCGTGCCTGTAAACGCCACATCAAAAAACAATGTTTTCATTTCTTTCGGGAGCGTAATGTCCTTCGTCAAATAATAACTGCCGGACGGATTGCTTTCCATGTTCACAAAATCCTGTGCGGAGGAAATCGGAATCTTCTTTGCCGCACGCACTTCTGTTACAGATGCCGGCCAGATGGTAAGCATCATGCCAAACGCCAGCATCGTGCACAAAAGCTTTTTAAAATTGTGCTTCATTATTTACCCCCTTTTTATCATTTTTCAATCTTTACCTTATTCTATTTTTTGCTGCCTTTATTTTCTTCCGCAATCCTTTATTTCTCCTTATTATTCTTAAGCACCAGTCTCTTGTATTTAGAGGAATATGTCCAGTACTTGGAGGAAAGCTTCGGACAGCTTCTGCTTGTCACGGAAGAAATCTTTGTCACCCTCGGCACTCCTTTATTGGTAGGCGAAGGCCCGCGGCAATATCCATCTTTACATCCCTTGTAATAACTGTCGTATACAATGGGTTTGCCGTGCATAATCGCTTCAAACGTATCAATCATGTAAAAAAGCCCTGCTGCCCCATTCTTTGCGGTAATCGTTCCGATTGAATAATTACATTTTGAAACCTTGTCAAAATTCCCTACAAAACATGAAAGACCTGCGGCGGCGCCCCTGCCTTTTACTGTAACGCTGCCTACATTGTAGCAGTTGTTCATCTGGCCTGTATTAATACTCAGTCCCCCTGCCACTGATCCAATCGAGACATTGTTAGGCTCTTCGCTTACATCACATACGTAACACGACTGCGATGTTTTCGTGCCTGTCGCAGACACCTTTCCCTTGTTATAGCATTCACTGGCATCTGTAATACCCTCGGAAAGCCCCGCCGCGCCAACGCTTGCTCCTCCTGTGACGCTTATCTTCCCTTTATTCCAGCATTTTTTCATTTTGTACACTTCCTCTACCAGCCCGTATGCCTTGACAGCCGATTTCATCTTCGGAGCAGATACCTGAATGGTTCCGCTGTTTCCGCAGGATGTCATTGACTCAGGTCTGCCTCCGGCGATTCCGTAAGCGACGATCACTTCATTATTCGTTTCCCGGAGTTTATCTACAGAACCCTTGTTCACACTAAGCTTAATTTTCCCGGAATTCGTACACCCCGTAACTTTTTCAGTCGCTGACACGCAAAGCCCCGCCGCCAGGAAATTCCCGCTTTCACTCAAAGCTCCGTGGTCAGTGTTCACCCATTCATACGCGGCTTTTGCATCTGCCGTGATGCTGCCCTTAAAGGAACAGTTTTTTAAGCTTTTTGCAGAATTCGCCAGGCCGCTGATGTCCAGCTCATTCGTCATTCCTGTGCTGACCTTTATTTTCAGGCTGCTCGAACAGTTTGTGAATATGTTGCTGTTGCCGCCGCATAATCCCCTGACTCCATAATGGACGCCGGGTTTTGCGGTGCAGTTTCCTTTGATTGTAATTTTTCCGGAAACCTTCACCTTGTCAAATTTACAGTCACGCGCATTAGACACAAGTGTACACACCTGCGCACCGTCCTCTCCCGCGTTTACATTTAGATTTACCCCTGTCAGCGAGAGGTTTTTAAAGGTTGCTTTTTCTGCCAGACCAATAAGGCTCACCGGTGCCCCGTAGTTGCCGTTTCCTTTGCCGCTGTAGGTATAGCCTTTAATCTTATGTCCCCTGCCGTCCAGGGTACCTGTAAATTTCGTATCTTTCCCATACCCGTCTCCCGGAAACAGCGTCTGCATTTCCTTCGGAAGCGTGATGTCCTTCGTCAGATAGTAGCTGCCGGACGGATTGTCTGCAATGTTCACAAAATCCTGCGCGGAGGAAACCGGAATCTTCTCCGCCGCCCGCACTTCTGTTACAGATGCCGGCCAGATGGTAAGCATCATGCAAAGCGTCAGTGCCATGCACATGATTTTTTTGAAATAGCGTTTCATTTTCAATCTTTACCCCTTTCTTTTTTATAGCCTTCATGTTCTTCCGCAATCTTTTATGGAGCAAACTGCATGCAAACCCGCTTCGCGGGACAGTTTGCGCAGGCAATACCGCTGACGCGGTATTACAATACGGGCTGGCAACCTGCCAGTATTTGTCTGGTTGCCAGCCCATGCAGTTCTTTTTTATTATAGAAGGTTTACCCTACATCCTCCATGATTTCCTTACCGCCGTACCTTAGTACCTTGCCGTCTTTTGTGGAAACCTTGATTTTTACCTTTACACTTTTTGGCTCATAAGTCTTAGGGTCATAGGTGAAGTTTTCGATGTAGAGGATACTGTTGCCCTTTTTCAGATGAATCTTAAACGAGCCTTTTTTATCCCCCTTTTTTAAGCTCACTCCTGTCTGGTCACTTCCGTCTGCATACCACATTTTTGCGTTCAGCTGCAGGTTCTCTGCCTTGCTTTTGGTACTGATTGTCACCGTAACATCGGCCTCCTTCTTGGCATCAATGGTCATCTGCAGAAGCGCTCCTGTGATGTTGATGTCCTTGGTGAACGACTTCTTGTATTTCGCTGCCTGTACTTCAGCCAGTCCTCCGCAGAGCATCACTGCCGCCATGCAGAACGCGAGTGCCAGTCCCATTACCTTTTTTAAAGTTTTTTTCATAATTTTACCTCCGTTGGTTTATTATTATTACTACATTATAGCCGTTTTTGCACCGGATTTTCGAAACAGGCGCGAACGGTAATTATATGGTGTGAATGGCATACATACCCGGTTGCCTGTTTTAGTGCAAATCTTTTATAATTATAATAAGGAGGCACGACAGATGTTTTTATCACAGTTAGCCGCATTGCATAATGTCACCACCCTGATGTTCGGGGTATATATGTCCGCTTTTTTTCTGGGAATAAAGCAGAACAGGAAAAATATCATAATACTGACGGCATTCTGTGCTTTTCTTGGTATCCTGCACGCCATAGGCATTCTGCTGTCCGGAGAAATCACTTCCTTCCAGCTTTATCCGTTTATCACGCATCTGCCGCTGGTTCTTTTTCTGGTTTTGTACTACAAATATCCGCTGACTGCAAGCTGTGTTTCTGTGTTTTCGGCCTATCTGTGCTGCCAGATCAGCAACTGGGTCGGTCTTTTCGTGTTAAGCCTGACGGATCTGATGGAATGCTATTATATTGCAAGAATCATAACCACCACAGCCGTGTTATTCCTTTTATGCAGGTTTGTATGCCGCACGACAGAATCGGTTTTTGCGAAAAACAGACGGGAGCTTTTCCTGTTCGGCGCCCTTCCGTTTTTATATTATGTTTTTGACTACGTTGCAACAAAGTTTACAGACCTGCTCTATTCCGGCAGCCGGGTTGCCACGGAATTTACGGGCTTTGTCTACTGTATCAGTTATCTGCTTTTTCTGCTGGTTTATTTCAGGGAGTACGAAAACAGACAGAAAACCCTCCAGTACGGCGAACTGATGGAAATGCAGCTTCACTCTATCCAGAATGAAACCCGCCAGATGAAACAGAACCAGGAAAAGCTGGTGATTTTAAGACATGACATGCGCCATCACCTGAATCTGATTCTCACCCAGCTTAAAAATGGCAATACGGATGCCGCCATCAGCTATATTCAGGATATCAGCGGTGCATATGACGAAACAGTGATTACCCCATACTGCAAAAATGACATGCTTAATTCCGTGATTTCGATTTACCAGATGCGTTTTTCGGACCGGGGATTTTCACTTACATGCAGTATTTCCGTTGGAAAGTCGCTTCCCGGCCCGGAGGTTTCGTTCTGTACGATTTTATCCAATGCGCTCGAAAATGCCATGCATGCCTTAGAAACGCTAAAGACAGAGGACAAATGGGCAAAGCTTATCATTTCAAGCAAGGACAGCCATCTTCTGCTTTCCCTTGAGAATCCGGTGGAAGAAATTCCGGTCTTTGTGGACGGGATTCCTGTTTCCGGTAAGGCCGGACACGGAATCGGCATTAAAAGCATGGTATATTATGTAGAGAAACTGAACGGACAGTGTAATTTTTCTGTCACGGGCCACCGGTTTGTTTTGAGAATTATTATCTGAGGCAAAGAATAAAAAATGAAAATAGCAGTTTGTGATGATGAAAAACTATTTATTGACAGTACCTGCGCCCTTTTGAAACAGTGGGCAGGGGAACATAATACCAGCCTTACACTCTTTCGGTTTTCTAACGGGGATGACCTGATTGACATGCACTGGAAGGAATGTATGGATTTAATTATTCTGGACGTTATTATGCCCCTTTTTAATGGAATGGATACTGCAAGGGAGTTAAGATGCCGGGATGAGACGGTTCCCATTATTTTTCTGACCTCTTCCAGGGAATATGCCGTGGACTCCTATGATGTAAAGGCATTTGGCTATCTGCTAAAGCCTGTCGATGAAAAAAAACTGTTCTCTGTCCTGGATGATTTTCAAAAAACACTGAACCTGCCGAAAAATACCTTTACCGCCCAGACCGGCGACGGATTTTTGCAGATTATGGTTTCTGACGTGGATTATCTGGAAGCACAGAACAAGCAGGTTCTCTTTCATATGTCGGATGGCAGAATGATTGCCGTTCACGAACTTTTTTCCAGATGTGCAGAAAAGTTTTCCCCGGAAAACGGATTCTACCGCTGCCACCGCAGCTATATTGTGAACCTGAGCAGGATCAAACAGTTCACAAAGTCAGAAATTACTACTTTCAGCCATGCGCTGATTCCGATTTCAAGAAACAGCTATGCAGCGTTCCGGGAAACTTATTTTCAGCATATGTTTGAATAAACCCTCCATTTTTTCTTCATATTCATAAAACAGGCGCGAAATGTAACAGTTCAGCCCGCGCCCAAAGCCCCCGCAAGCGGAGGGCAGCATTCGCAAAACGCGCTTCCAGCGCTTCTCCGCTGCTTCGCAGCTATTTTTGCTCATAATCGGGCGCTCCGCTCATCGGCAGACAGCCGTGTTCATTCATGCAGGCATGATTCACCCGACTGTCTGCCGATGGCTGAACTGTTACGTAAAAATATGGTGTGAATGGTAAATCGCTTGACACAACTTCCATTTCTTATTAAGATAATTAAAAATGACCGCTGATGACATGAAATGGAGTATATACATATGAAACTACCAAAGAAACTTGCTGCAGCTGCTGTACTGTTCCTTATTTTATACGGCTTACCGGCATTTACACTGAAAGCCGGTGGACTGCCGGAGGAAACAACGGAGCAAACAACAGAAAGTGACACAATGGCAGAAGAACCCGGTTTCCCGGAATTGGTGGAAGCGCCTGCATTTTCCGCAAGAATCGAATATTCTTTCCAGGGATATCTGTTAAAAGGAACATTTACGGAATTTTCTCCTGATACCGCGTGTATCCAGCCCATGTCCTCGCTGGACGGGGAAAACTGGCAGATAAACGGGGAAGAATGGAACTTACGCCTGCTGGGCACTGAGGATGATGGCGAACTGAAAATGCTGCAGAACCAGATTTGTTTCTATCCCACCCAGGAGCCGTTTAGCAGTTACCTTGGGGGAACACTGGACCGTTTTTATCTGAAACTGCGCATTACCAGAAAAAACGGGATGACTTATGAATCCCAGACTGCAGTCATTGACCGCGGCAGTCCGCAGCCGCTTCCCGATGGAGTAACCCCTATGGCTGCTTTTTCCCCTGATATGGCAGTCCTTAAAACACGCCCGTTTCTCTACTATGGCTCATACCATCTTACAGTAAACGAAAATGCCACGGCAGAGGAAATCGCCGCGTTTTTACCGGAAACCATTCCGGTTGAAATCCAGCTTCATGCAGGAAAGAAATTTTATACAAAAGGCATGGCGGACTGCCCTGTTACATGGAAACCCCTGTCCCTTCCGCAGCTGGCTGCCGGTGAGAGCCTGACAATTGCGGATGCTGCCGAAGAAATTGTGGTTCCGGCAGGTACAATGCTTACCACACCGTTGGGCGTCTTTGAACTGGATAAACCAATTGGCATAAACCAGGACGGACTAAACGATGAAATCAGGCTGGATTTAAATGTTATTGCGGAGGGCGAAAATCCCACAGGCGCACTGTCTGCAGAAAAGGACGGACTGAGCGTGGCATTTAATTTAAAGCCTACCGGTGCCACAGCCATCCATGCATATACATTTTCTGAAGGAGACAGCGGATGGAAAGAAATTGAAGATCTTACGCTGCTTAAAGAGGTCAATGCCCAGCCCTCCACAAAAAACAGCGGCTATGCATACCTTCTTAAGAACGGGCAGGAACCGTACCAGTCCTATCTGGCAGCAGTGGCTGAAGGAAAAGAGCCTGTGCCTTTCTATATCGGCATTACGGTAGAGGGCGGCGTTTACGACGGACGGCAGATGATTCTTGCATGGCCGGACACCTATGACCTTCCTTTAGAACTGCCAGAGCTTTCCGGCGCCGGGGGAAATGAGGGCAATGCCGGTTCCGGAAACAGTGATAACAGTACGGCAGGCGGACAGCGGCAGGACCTGCCGCAGAGCACACAAGAACAGCCGGGTTCCTCTGCAGGAGCGGAAAACACACCGGAGATTGTTACAAAACCGGATTCCACGGTTGCCCCGGAGGAAAATGAAAACAGTGGACAGAGCGTTCCCCCGCAGAAGCCTCCAAAGCAGAGTGAAAACAACGAACAAACCAGCTTCCCACAGGAGCTGCCAGAACAGGAAGCTCCTGCCACTGATGAAAACCACAGACAGGATTTACCGCAGAATGAAAAAGACGGGCAGCAGACGGATTTATCCCGGAATCCAAAAAATGAAAGCAGCGGACAGCGGCAGAATCAGTGGGAACAGACGGATGATAACATAAACCGCACGCTTTCTGCTGACAGCCGTTCCGCTGACACTGACATTGCGGCAGATAGAAACACAGACACTCTTGCTGATACCCTGGAACAGCCCAAACGCGGCAATCATCCTCTTCCCGCCGCAGCCGTCATGGCAGGCATCTGTATTGCCGGTATCTTTATAACCGCGGCCTCCGGCAAAGCTGCTGCCGCCGGAAAAATTACCGGAAAAATAAAACATTCGCTGCGCAGACTGTTTTTTGGCAGGTAACATTTTAAATATCCTGCGGAAACTCCATAATAAACTGCGTCCCCTTATCCACGGCAGACTGGACTTTTATTGTACCGCCCATCTCGGTTACGATGCTGTGTACAATATACAGTCCCAGTCCGGTGCCGGTTTCCCGGTTATTTTCCCCTACATAAAACCTCTGGAAAATATGGGGCAGTTCTTCCTGTGGAATACCGCATCCACTGTCTTCAACAGTCACAAGAATTTTCCCATCCACAGTTTCTGCAGATACCGTAATACTCCCGTTTTCCGGTGTTGCCCTGAGTGCATTGTAAATCAGGTTTTCAAAAAGGATGTCCAGCTTTTCCTGCTGCGCCACAAAAAACGCATCCTGCCTGGGCGGTTTTACGGAAAAGTATACGGACTGCACTTCCGCTTCCCCGTGGTGGGCAGCGTAAATTTCTGAAAGCATTTCCTTTACCGATATCCGGACACATTCACCTTCAATTCTGTCAAGCGCATTAATCGTGGAAAGCCCCTGCAGGCGTCTTGCCATTTCCCGCTGTTTCGCTTCCGCCTGGTCAAGATATCCGCGCAGCTCCGTATCCACACCCACCCCGCTTTTACGGATTGCCTCAATAAAAGACTGGGTGGCAAATACCGGTGCCTTTAAGTCATGTGCCATATCCGAAAAGAACGCCTTGCGTTCTTTTAAAAGCTGGGTAACCTCTTTCGTACGTTTCTTCACCTCTTCTTCAAGATGGTTGGTAAGTTCTTCATTTTCCTGCAGAATCCTGCGGTTTCTTGATACCATCATGGCTGCAAACAGAATCACAAGAAAAAGACCGCAGTATTCAAACTGCCAGAAAAAACGAATGGGTTCAAAGCGGTTGGCAAACAAAAGGTTGACAAACAGTCCCACTCCAAACACCGTGCAGCCCGCCAGCGTGTAACAGCTTTCCCAGGTCTGCTCCGCGATTTGCCGCACTGCAAAAAAGACAGAGACACAAAAGGTAAACACATAATAAAAATCCGTCAGTCTTCCATGAATAAAAACTGCCCACGGCAGTACCGGAATAAGCACACCAAGCAGAAGCAGAACAGCAGGCAGTGCCACCAGAACCACCTTTACCCACCGAAAACGGCTGCTGGCAGAAGACGCCAGAATGGTAAGCTGCACCACACTGTAGCACAGGCCGTACAGTGCCAGGTTCTGCAGCAGAAACCAGTACTCCGCAGCAGGCATGGCAAAAAGAAATACAAAATAACGTACCATATAAAGGGCATAACAGCAGCAGAGTATACCAAACCAGCGGTTTAAGCTTCCTCCCGTCCGCCACAGAAACAGCGTAAACGCCGCCAGCGCCAGCGGCAGCAGAAAAGCCAGGGCATAAGCAAATCCCTGGATACTGCCCACCCTCTGTATGGTACTGTCTGTACTTATGGCAGGGGGAAAATACATGCCGCTGTAATACCCCGCCTTTGAAGAAGTCTCCACTGTCAGCACATGGTCTCCCGCTGTCAGCACAAATGTAATCCGTCCGTTTCCTTTGCCGCGTGCAAGCTGCATCCCGTCCAGTGAAACGGTATACCAAAAGGACAGCCGCGGAAAATCAATCGATACCGTCCGGGGCATTCCATCATAACGCAGCGTCAGCTGGTAATGTGCCTGTCCATGTGGTGAAACTGACAGATCCCCCCGCTGCAGGCTGGAAAATTCACCAATATAAGTCGGCATGTCCGTTACGCGCCCGTCCGTAAGCAGCCATCCGTCAATCAGAAAGACCGGAGTATTTCTTTGCAGATCCTGTCCGCTTAAAGTAATGACCCCGGAATTTCCATACGGCGGCGGCGTCTGGTATTTATTATCCACATAAAATAACGCTGTTAAAAAAAACGCCAGCACAGCCAGTGTCTGCCACCAGATTTTCTGCTGTTTCATGCGCACTTCCCCTTTCCTGCAATATCAGTGGTTCGGTGGAACAAAGCGGTACCCCTGTCCCCAGACGGACTCAATAAAATGATGCCTGTCCCATGCTTTTTCCAGTTTACGCCTGAGCCTTGACATGTGCATCTGTTGTCCGCCGTCCCACGGCATGCCGCAGACGATGCCTGCTATCTCTTCCGGTGTAAAAATATGCCCCGCCTGTTCTGAAATCTGCCACAGAATATCGAACTCAGCAGGGGTAAGGGACAGATCTTTCCCGTCCATCAGCGCCCTGTGTCCCGCCAGATCCAGAAGAAGCGGTCCGAAGCGTAACTGGGTGCGGTCGGCTGCTGACAGCCTGATACGCGTCTTTACCTTTGTCCAGAAGAGCTCCGCAGGCGTATCTTTTGTAATATATTCTATCCCTCCGGCTGCAAATCCCTCCACCTGCTTATCCGCTTCGGTAACGCAGCTTAAAAAAATAACGGGAATATCAGAAAGCTTTCGAAGGCTTTCGCAAATGGCAAATCCATCCTCACCGGGAATCATCACATCCAACAGTACACAGTCATACGGTTCGTCTGCCGCCAGCTTAAGTGCATCCCTACCGCTTTCCACATACTGCACCATGCATCCGTGGTCCTTTAAGATATCTGAATAAAATACGCAGTCGGCGGGATCATCATCTACCAACAGAATCCGCCACGGACCATCGGGACGTTCCTGCTTTTTTGCAGTCCCTGCTTCCTGCGTATCCGCCACATCTGACTGAAACAGAAAGCGCATACAAGCATCCTGCACCTGATTCCGCCGCTGTCTGGATACCGGAATGTTATGTCCGGTTTTTGTCACAACACAGCTGGCATCAACCGTCTCGATGTAATTTAAGTTGACGAGATAGGAACGGTGGGTTTTTATAAACTCAGGCCTTTGGACAAGCTTTTCCTCAATATCCCCCAGGGCAATGGCCACCTCACGGACTTCACCATCCGCCAGATGAAAAGAAACCGTCTTATTGATAACCTCCACATATTCCAGCTCTGAAAATGAAATTCTGACAATCCCCTTCCGGTCCTTTAATACCAGCCCCTGTTCTTTTAGTATGCGCAGTTCGTCCCCTGCTTTGTCCAGCAGCGAAAAAAGGGATTTCGCGTCTGCAGGCTTGAGCAGATAATAATATGCCCCGACACTGTAACTTTCCAGGGCAAATTCGGGTGAGGAGGATAGAAAGATGAGTTTTACATTTTTGTCCACTTCCCTCAGTTCCCGTGCCACCTCCACCCCGCTTACACCCGGCATAATCACGTCCAGCAGAACAAGGTCGTATTCCCCTCCCCTGATACCACACAGAAACTCCGTGCTGTTATGAAAAAAACGGCAGTCATGGGTTACACCGCGGCTTAACTGGTATTCTTTCATCAGTTCCATAAGACGGGCAAGCTCGTTATCATCATCATCACAAACTGCTATCCGCATGATTTCTCCTCCCTTATAAAAGCTGTTTCGGAACCTCCTGCAATATCGTTTGCTGGATTTTTTTATTTTTGTATGCTTCATTAAGCTTACTCTTTGAATAGCTTAAATATGTATCCTTCGTTTTATCAACTAATAATGCCGTAAAAAATCGTTCCCAGCTCATGTATTCCCTGCTTTCTATATAATCACCCGGATTATCTAAAACTTCTTCAAGGGCTTTGTCTCTTATTACATCAGACTTCAAAATCAACCACTCAAATGACTCCGGTAAAAAAATCGCCTTATCAGCCGATAAATTAATTTTTTTCATTACCCTGTCCATCTCAGGTCCAAAAGCTGCACCATCTGCTATTACAAGAATTTTTTTATTATCAAATTTTTTTAATAATTTGTAGATATTGGATTTTCCACCTGCACTTATCGTTTCCCAGACTCTGTCTTCTGCTGCATTTTCAAAAAACTCATACCCCGCATTGGAATCCTCAACTATAATAATATCCGGATTAAATTGAATGCTGTTTTTTACATCTCCATATATTCGGTAAAATTCCTGATACGTCTGCTGTAATATCCCATACTTACCTGAATTTTTTATCCCATAGATTTCTTCAGTGCTATATGGTAAATTCGGCAGCCCTTCACGAGTAACAATAACATAATAATTGTCTGACTGTTTTACTGCTGATGAAAATTCATCTGTTGTAATAAATCGGTTTCCCTCATCTATAAATATAATAGAATCATGAATATTCTCCAATAATACCTTCCATTGTCGTCCTTCCAGTACTACACATGTTTTTTTACATTGTAAAATAATGCCGCTTTGTTCACCGTTGTCATAATATTCCCGTATCATATCAATCAAAGTTGTTTTACCGGTTGCACTATCACCCCTAATAATCGTAATATTGCGCCGAATTTCAAACTGATATCGAAGGACATTATTTTTTATTGTAATTAGATATTTTCCTCTCAAAATAATCCCTCCTAAATCATTGCTCCTGCAACATCAACCAGTTCTTTCATATTTCGAACTATCTGATGATTATTCAGTACTTCAATTTCAAATTCTCCTTTTCCAAAATCCATGATATGCCGCAAATTGACAATCACATCATTCATCTCTCCGATCTTTAATAACCATTTAGCACAATTATCTCCACAGGTTGACGCATTAAAAATTTTAGATTTTTCTTTACTGATCAAAATCAAAGTTTTTACTCCGCCTGATAATTCTTTCGGTGTAATAGCTCCCAAAACAGGACTTTCTATCATATGTGGTCCAACTACAACTGATTTATCCACATCCCTGATCATCTCAACTGATAACCCATTCGTTATCCATTCATCTTGATAAGTATTTTTAAAATATACTGATGTATTATAGATTGCATTTTCACAATTTCCGAATATAATTTTTAACATAGTGGCCTCCGCTTATATAAACGTGTTTTACAGCATATTCTGTTATTTTACACTCTCCAGGTTTAATTTTTAAATATAACGATATTATTAAGCATAACATATACATATCAAAATCGCAATCAGATTGTTCGAGAGCCCATACACAATAAAAACAAAAAAGAACCATGGCCGATAATATACCGGCCATGATTCTTCCCCTTCCTATTTTGACTTTTACAGTTTCCATACCTCTTTATTGTACTGCTCAATTGTTCTGTCAGATGAGAAGAAGCCTGCCTTGCTGATATTAACCAACATTTTCTTTGCCCATTCCTTACGGTTATTGTAGGCTTCGTATGCCTTTTCCCTTGTTTCGGTATATGCGTCGAAATCCGGGAAGGTCATAAACCAGTCCTTATTCAGTAACTCGTTGTACAGACGCTCCAGTTTCTCCGGGTTTCCAACGTTCTTTACTGTATCGCTTACAATAAAATCAACCGCTTTCTTTAAGTTCTCATTGCTGTCATAGTAATCCTTTGACTTGTAATCCCCACGCTCATAACGGTCAATAACGGTCTGTGAATCCTCACCAAAGGTAAAGATATTGTCATCGCCGACAAGCTCTGCAATCTCTACGTTTGCACCGTCCATAGTTCCCAGTGTAACCGCACCGTTTAACATAAATTTCATGTTTCCGGTTCCGGATGCTTCCTTGGAAGCAAGTGAAATCTGCTGGGAAATATCACATGCCGGAATCATCTTCTCTGCAAGGGTTACGTTGTAGTTTTCCACCATAAATACTTTCAGGTAAGGACTTACCTCCGGGTCATTGTTGATAATCTGCTGTAAGCAGAGAATCAGGTGAATGATATCCTTTGCAATGATATAAGCCGGTGCTGCCTTTGCCCCGAAGAACACGGTAATCGGAGTCTGCGGCTTCTTTCCGCCTTTAATCTCGAAGTATTTGTGGATGACATACAGTGCATTCATCTGCTGTCTCTTGTACTCATGCAGTCTCTTTACCTGGATATCAAAGATGGAGTTTTCATCAAAGTCCATTCCCTGTTTCATCTGCAGGTAATTCTTAAGCTCCGCTTTTTTACCTGCCTTTACCGCAAGAATCCTGTCCAGTACGGAATCATCATTCACATAGTTTCCAAGCTTCTCAAGCTCGTTTGCATCCTTTTTCCAGCCCTCGCCAATCAGTTCTGTAATCAGTGCGGAAAGCTGCGGATTGCAGGACATTAACCAGCGGCGGAAGGTAATACCGTTTGTCTTATTATTAAACTTCTCCGGATAAAGCTTAAAGAAGTTATTTAACTCGCTGTTCTTAAGAATCTCTGTATGCAGGTAGGCAACACCGTTGACACTGTATCCGTAGTGGATATCCATGTGTGCCATGTGTACCAGATTGTCTTTGATAATATAGGTGCTCTCATCACTTACCTTACCCCTTATCCGGTTGTCCAGCTCACGGATAATCGGCATAAGCTGCGGCACTGCCTTATCCAGGAAATGAATCGGCCATTTCTCAAGGGCTTCTGCAAGAATCGTGTGGTTGGTGTATGCACATACCTTGGAAACAATTGCAATCGCCTCGTCAATCAGAATTCCTCTTTCCTGAAGCAGACGGATTAACTCCGGAATTACCATGGAAGGATGGGTATCATTAATCTGTACCGTTGCATAGTCAGCCAGGTCATGCAGGTTGGAACCCTTTTCCACTGCCTCGTCAATCAGCAGCCTTGCTGCATTGCTTACCATAAAATACTGCTGGTATACACGAAGCAGACGGCCCTTGTCATCGGAATCATCCGGATACAGGAAAAGTGTTAAGTTCTTCTCAATTTCCTCTTTATTAAAATCAATGGTATCCCCGACAATGCTCTCATCCACAGACTCAATGTCGAAAAGACGCAGCTTTGTTGTACGGCTGTTGTAACCGATGACATCAATGTCATACAGTCTGGACTGTACCGTAAATCCGCCAAACTGTACCGGATAGGTGATATCAGTCTTTGTCAGCCAGCTCTGCTCTGTAATCCATGGATTCGGTGTCTCCTTCTGGCTGTTGTTTTCAAATACCTGCTTAAACAGACCATAATGGTAATTTAATCCAACGCCGTCCCCGTTTAATCCAAGTGTTGCAATGGAATCCACAAAGCATGCTGCAAGACGTCCCAGTCCGCCGTTTCCGAGGGAAGGTTCCATCTCGATTTCCTCGATTTCCGCCAGGGACTTGCCGGATGCCTCAAGCTCTGATTTTACCTTGTCATATACCCCCAGGTTAATCAGGTTGTTGGACAGAAGTTTTCCAATTAAAAATTCTGCTGAAATATAATACAGCTTCTTTTTTCCGTCATTGCTTACCTTATCCTCAGACATCAGCTTGCACATATCAAGAAGTGCGCTGTAGACTTCCTCGTTGCTGCACTTTTCGATAGTTTTGTTGTACTTCAAGGATACGATTTTTGATAGTGTCATGTGTTTACCCTCCCACTTTCGTTCATGATTATTTTCCGGTCACCACCGGCTCACATCTGATAAAAACAGTATATGCATTTTTCTGGAAATAATCTTGTCATATTCCTGCACAAACTGGTACTATTCTGCTATCTGTAATATTTCATCAAACGCGCTGCATATTCCATATAGTTTCTGCCTTCTCATTTTCCCCCCATTCAAACAGAAGACGCATCTGTTCATCCTGCCCGTCCTCCGGCTCATATTTTTTCAGCAGGGAAACAAGATATTCCTCCTTTTCATCCTTCGGGGAAATGCTTTCCGCCTGTTTTAAAATATGTTCCAGTACCTCCTGCGGCGGCATATCCGCCTGAAGCTCTGCACCGAAAAGCTTTTTAAACAGACCTGCCGCATAATAAAACTCATAGTTTCCCAGAAGAACTGATTTTTTCATGCTGCACTTGATAATCACACTCTGCCTTGCAATATATGGTACCATCCGTTTCCTCCCCGCCGGACTTTTAAAGCTTCCAGAAAACCGTAAACCGCTTTTTCCAGCCCAGTGCCTTCTTATTCTGTTTCAGAATCCCTTTTAATATGTCCCGCAATCCAGAAAGCTGCTCCTTTTCCCCGGCCAGGCTGTAGGAAATTCTTTCCAGCGTTTCTGCACATTGCTTAAGTTCTTCATCATCCATTGACGGAGCCATTATCTTCAGCTGCTTGTAATGGCTGTCCGCTGCCGGAAAATTCCGGTCTGTCAGCCGCATAACGTTACACAGATACGCATAATATGCAACTGTATTCTCACTCTCGTCCTTCCCATGCCATGCCGCAGTCCGTTTTCCTTTACGGTAAACAAAACGTCCGGCAAAAAAGGAAACCACGATTCCCGCCACCCCGGCAAAAATTCCCAGAATTCCAAGCCCGGTGTCCAGTGCCAGGGAAAGTCCTTTGTCACTTAAAGCGCCCGTTGGCTCCCCGCCGTCGGGTGAACCCATGTCAAACAGACTGAAACCTGCCATCGCCCAGAAATCATTGGTATCCACGTCCTCATCCCCTGACGGCGGCGTGATATCCACAATCTGCCATCTGCCGTCCAGATACGCTTCCACCCATCCATGGGCATTTCCATCAGGCACCTCCACCGAAACCACACCTACCCCCTGCAGACCGTCCGTGTCATAATCTGAAACCCTGCCATCTGCTGCAACCGCGCTTTCCAGCACATTTACATAATCTATCACATAGCCTTCCACATAACGCGCCGGAATCCCCATCTGCCGGAGAATTAACACTGTGGAAGATGCAAAATGGGCGCAGAGCCCTTTTTTTGTCTTTTCCAGAAAATGGTTGACATAATCACTTCCCAGC
Organism: uncultured Lachnospiraceae bacterium; assembly: GCA_947566705.1. GTDB lineage: Bacteria > Bacillota > Clostridia > Lachnospirales > Lachnospiraceae > Roseburia. The sequence continues at coordinate 16,900 of CANOLA010000055.1, forward strand.
GGAGTTGCCCCCGGATGCAAAGTGTAAGAATACTCTTTCTCAAAATACGCTTCCAGTCTTTCTACAATTTCGGTATCTGTACCGTAAAGGCCTGCCTCTTTGCAGAAACTGCTGACCACCTTTTTATTTTCCTCCGGTATCTGGAGATAGGATTCCTTATCCGGTTTTTCCGTTGGCCATCCATCCGGGGCATACTGGTAAATACCGGTATCCCCCCGTTTAATACCGTTTTCCTCCCGGTAATTAACCAGTTCCTCCTCCCCAAGAACCATATTCGGCGGAAGATAAAGATACTGTCTGCTGGCATCCACATTTTTCACATCCATGCGCACGGTTTCTGCTGTTTCCACTGTATTTGGCAGAAGACCGTCCTCATCCTTTTCCCAGTGGTCCCTTGCGTAAATATCACCGACAAATGCGCGCAGGTAAATACGGTCTGTGGAACGCGGCACAAATGTAACCTCCAGATCCGTTTTATTGTCATTTAAAACAGAAGAAACGCCCCCAAGCTTTCCTCCTGCCATACCGCCTGTATTCGGAATGTTCCGAAGCGCGGAAAGACCATAGAGCAGCACATTTCCAAGCGGCCGTTCAATCTGCGATTTCAGTGAGCTTGTCCTCCTGCCGTAGGAATAATCGGACCTCGGATAAAACACACTGACAGAAAACACTGTAATCACCGATACCAGAAAAAAGCAGAGCGTCATTTCCGCAGCCGATTTGCCGGATCTTCCGTAAGTGATTTCCTGCTGCTTATCCTTTTGTTTTACCAGAAACTGCTCCCTGTGCTTCGGAATCCGGTAATGCCTGTTTCCCTTCAGCGCAAATACCCCGGCGAGTCCCGCCGCCATACAGACAATATAAATAATGCCCGGCTCCTGGCGGAAAAAAAGCGGAACCACAAAAACGGGCAGACAAATAATAACCGCCACGGTTTCACTCATAAAATAAGACAGAAAAATATTTAAAATGACGATTACAACATTTCCAATAAATAATGCTGCAACCGGAACCGTAACTGTCCGTTCACTGACCATCTCCTGAAATACCCGGATATCGCTGACGCCGTAGTATGAACTTATTTTATTCATGAGTTCATTTACCAGTGCATAAAACCCGCTGTTAATATGCCGGTGCATTGCCGCAACAAATACAAAAAAAACGGCAAGGTACGCCACATACCCGATATCCCGCAGCCAGATTTTCTGTGTACGGAACAGGTTGCTGAAATACGCTGCCATCAGAATATACGACAGCAGAATAAAAGGCATCCGGTAATCCATATTAATGCTGGACATAAATCCGCCGACTGCTCCAAAAACAATCAGTACCTCTATGGCGCCCCTTGTAAGCACTTCAAGCGATTTATTCAGCTTTGGCATGGATACCGGAGCCGCCAGTGACAGTCCCTCACAAAGGTATATCTTTTCCTCTGTATTCTTTTGTTTTTTTCCTAATCCCCACATATCCTTCCCTCAACGCTGTGTTTATATGAAAATACAGCCTGTCCCGGCATGCTCCCGGCCTTTCCAACTGCCAGAAAACGCATCTGGGGAAAAAGCTGCTGCATCATCTGTCTGCCAAGCCCGTCCTCTTTGTATGGCTGTTCATAATACACCTGCTCCATCCAGTCACAAAGCTCATAATGGCTGGACACGGTACAGGTTTTCAGCTCCTGTTCCTTTATGCTCCAGTAGCTGAGTGTAAAGGATGTCTGTCCTTCCAGAAAATCATGCGCAATCCCGTACGCCGCCACAAGAATGTCATTTAAAACAGCTCCGGCGGATTCCAGTTCCACCAGCACCATCATCCGGCTGGAGGAAAGACTTTCCCGTTCTTTTACCATGATTTCATCTTTTTTTGCTGAAAGCTTCCAGTGGATATTCTGCAGTCTGTCCCCCGGCTGGTATTCCCGTACATCCGTTACCTCGGAAAAATCAAATCCCTTTTTCGGATTTTCCTCTGCTTCTGTCATTCCATAAGCCACTGCGGCATAATCCGGCTCCACAGAAATACGCTCCCCCGGCACAATTACATACTCTTTATGTAATGAAATTTTTTTATGGAAACGGACAAATCCAAACCAGTCCATCACGGTAATTTCTGTTGCATCAACGGATACCACTCCGAGATATTCACTGAGCAGTTCATACTTCACCGGATTATCCTGCTTCACAAATGCAGGTATGTTTAAAGAATGCTTCCCCGTAATTCCAAAAAAGGCATTTTCCACTGCAAGGTTCATCCATACATTGAGAAGCGGAACCACACTGTTGTTTCTTACCACGATTTTAAGAAGAAACGGCTCTCCGAATGTCAGGCGCTCCTTTGTTCCCTCAAACGATGCCGAAATAAAATACAGCGCAGCAAGCGCACAGCCAATGGACAGAAACGGCAGCACTGTAAGTACAATCAGCAGAATAAAATTAAAATAAGAATGCAGAAAAAGAAGCATTAAAAGATTCAGCAAATAAAGGACTGCATACCGCAGAAAACTAAATACCTGTTTCATAACTCCCCCTTATGTCCGGGGCAGCCGGACACTCTTCTGCACTTCCGCCAGTGCCGTCTCAATACTCATGTTGTTTGCCCTTGCCTTTGTAGACAGCTTTACACGGTGCCCCAGCACATCATAAAATACATGCGTTACATCCTCCGGCACGACATAATCAGCACCCTTTAACACGGCAGATGCACGCGCCATCCGAAGAAGTGCATTGGCACCGCGCGGACTTGCTCCCAGGGAAAAATACTCGCTGGTTCTGGTTGCCTCCACAAGGGATACAATATAATCAAAAATAGAATCATGCACCGGCAGGGAATTTGCCCTGTTCTGCATGGCAACAAGCTCCTCCCTTGTCATTACCTGCCTGACACTGTTTAACGGCACAAATTCCTGTCCCTTCAGTATCTCAACTGCTGCCTCATGTGACGGATATCCCATGGACAGACGGACCATAAAACGGTCGAGCTGTGATTCCGGCAGCATCTGGGTACCGGAAGAGCCAATCGGGTTCTGCGTGGCTATAACAGTAAATGGCACCGGCAGTTCCCTTGTCACCGAATCCACGGTCACATGCTTTTCCTCCATGACCTCTAAAAGAGCAGACTGTGTCTTTGGGGATGTCCTGTTAATTTCATCCGCAAGAAACAGGTTGCAGAATGCCGCCCCCCTGCGGTACTCAAAATCCCCGGTTTTTGCATTGTACATGGAAAATCCGACAATATCGCCCGGCAGGACGTCCGGTGTAAACTGCACACGGTTATATTCCATGGAAAGTGTTTTGGCGAATGCCATGGCGGCCGTCGTTTTTCCCACACCCGGTATATCTTCCAGCAGGATATGCCCTCCTGCCAGAATGGTGGCAAATATTTTTTCTATGATATCGTTTTTTCCTTTTATGACCTTTGCCACTTCGGAAAGTACCTGGTTGTCTGCCATAAAAAATCTCCTTTCAGTATCGTAATATCGTAAATAAAACAGATGTAAAACCTTAAATCCATAAGACTTTACATCTGGTTTTGATTTTTATTCATTTGTTTCCCCAGTCAGGGGCGGAGCCTGGTAAAGCTTACGCTCAATCTGTCTGCGTTTCTTTTTAATCAGTTTCAGCGTTTCCTGTGCGTTTTCTTTTTCTGCAACTTCTTCAATATCTTCCAGGATTGAAAGCTGGTCGAACAGATAACCATTATATTCTTTTTCATTTGTCGGCATAATGCTTCCCTCCCGCTCCCATACACTGTTTTATAAAATTATTATATCAGACGAGCCTTTCCCTGTAAAGCTTTTTCCATATATTTACCAGTATTCCGGAAGTCCGTACCCGCAGAAAAAATAATAAAACGAGCCAATCATTTTTCCAAGCGCCATGGCGATCATAATATAGCTTAATCCGCGGTTAATGTACATCCGCCGGAACATGATTGGAAACGTATTTAAAATCTCCGCCAGTGCAACTGCAATACAGCCGACAAATATTCCTGCAATCATCCCGTATGCAGCAAGCACCAGGTGCGCAATCCATGCAACAGGAAAACGCGCCTCCCACTCGATGACAGAAAACACAGCCCCCGTCAGCACGCCCAGGACAATGGCATTTTCAATGGAAATCACGCGGTCTGCCAGATTCATCTTTTTTATCATCCGCGGCACAACGCCGATTACTAAAAGAAATGCAAATGTTCCCGCTGAAACAGCCACTCCGCAGGCAAACGTAAGCAGTGCCATTAAAATATGACTAGTCCACATCATGCTCATGTCCCCTCCGTCCGGCATTCTCGATAAAGGTGGTATCCACGTCCTGTTCGTACTTACGCATTTCCACCTGAATCGGCGTAGGGTCGGAGGTGATTTTCTTCTTGCCCACATGATTGAAAAATACTAAAATTCCAACCGCAAGTCCCAGACAGTAAAAAATTTCAATCTCCGTCACACTGGGTTTGTTCACACCCATGACCTGTTTGTAAAAGCGGTCAAAAACCTCTCCTACAGACACGTCATTGTTAAATGCCATTATGGTAAATGCCGAACCAAAAAAAACAACAATGCAAAGCAGTATTACCTTGCATATTTCCATCCATTTCGGTGAAAGCGGCATCTGGACATACTCCACAACAAAATCCTGCTCCCCGTAGCTGACAACCTCAACATCCGGATAGTCCGCCAGAATTAAATCTATGACATTCAAAATAGAAAATACTTCCACCCTTTTTTTCTTGGAGGTATTTTCTTTTTTAAAGGTGTAAAGGGTTTTATTTTTGATTCCGGCGCAAATTGCCGCATCTGCACACTGGACTGACATTACGTCCATAATCTTAATCTGGGGATTCGTGCAGACGCTGTTTCTGTCAGCCTTTACATACACGGTTTCATGCTTTTCTTTCACGCGATACCTCCTTTTTGCCGGTTACTTTTTTTACCAGGGTAGCATCCTTTACCCTTCTGTTTTTCTGGCCGGCAGCAAATACATAGCAGGCAAACATCAGAATTACAGCCAGCAGAAGCACTACAAGCATCATCCGGTATCTGCGTATTCCTATCGTATCTTTTCTTTTTTTCTGCATATTTTTCCACCTTATTTCAAAATATTATATTTAGAAACCACATCATCTGCTGTATGATGTTTACAGATAGTATGCACAACTGGAAAAAAAATATAACAAAACGGCAGAACCTTTCGTCCTGCCGTTTTATGCCGTATCCCGTCAGGGATATGACCTCTGCAAAATGTTTTGCTCCTTTTTTATGAGGCTTCATCCTGTTTTTCTTTTGCTGCGCGGATTGCTTCATTAAGCTGAAGCATTTTAACATCCAGCTTTGAAACTATCTCTGCACACTCCTGTAAATCCCTGCTGATATACTCCGGCGCATTTCCTTCAAACTTGTAGTAAATTTTGTGCTCAAGGCTTGCCCAGAAATCCATTGCAATGGTGCGGATCTGGATTTCGACCTTTGCATCCACAACACGGTCTGAAAGAAAAATCGGAACCGTGACATGCATGTGAAAGCTTTTATAGCCGCTCGCTTTCGGATGTTTAATATAATCCTTAATTGAGACCACCGTCAGATCATTCTGGTTTCCAATCATGCCCGCAATACGGTAAATATCCGATGTAAATGAGCAGACAATACGGATTCCTGCAATGTCGTTTACATATGCCAGCATATTTTCGATGCTGCTCTCATGCCCATCCCTTTTCAGCTTTTTAACAATGCTCTCCGGCGTCTTAATACGTTTTTTAATGTACTCAATTGGATTGTACTTATGTATGTGAACGAACTCATCGTTTAGGATATCTAACTTCGTACCAACTTCCTTGAGTGCGGAATTGTATAAAAACATAAGTGTTTCCCAGCTGTCTACATCTTCTTTCAGCGCCTCATCCATGACTGTTTCCTGTTTCCCCATTTAACCCCTTCCTTCTTTATTTTCTTCTACCCATTCCCTTAGTCCTTTTAT
>CANOLA010000056.1 GCA_947566705.1 uncultured Lachnospiraceae bacterium
CGTACCCCGATTATGATGCACGATATTTTCAGTCAACGTCATACATGCCTGAAAATATCGTGCATCATAATCGGGGTACGGCTGATAACAATATCCGTTTCCAACTAATGTCGGACAATCCATTAAGAACGAACCAAATTCTCTAAATGGATCTAAAACATAGATTTTATTTCCACTTTCCTCATAACCAGAAATAATAATCCAGTGTCCGCCAGTAACTTCCAAATCACGCGTTTTCGTAGGCTTGTCTGCAACACAACCAATTAAAAGCCGGTCCGCATCAATCTCATTTTTAATATCATCCCATTCAGGAAACGGAGAATTATCTGCTACAAAATTAGGTGATTTTGTTTCCTCCATTAATAAGTTAACTGCAGAACCCTCCGGATCACTCTCCCGTTCATTAAAGGTTATTAGCAACCCCATATACTCCAGCACCATTTTTGCTACAGCCTTCCAGCAGGTATTACCTCCTACTTGTGCATAATAAGGCACTTCTAATTGCTTTCTCATAATTGAATCTCCTTCCTACTCATTTAAACTGGTTTTTCATGTGACATTAACAAAATACTATATTTTGTTAACATAACTGTTTAAAAAACCAGAAAAATTTCCCTTAATTTCAGAAATCACCATATTTCATCCTATGTTTATTAATTTTTTAACAAATAAAAACCAAAAAATCCCGTCAACCCACTTGACAAACTTCACAAAATATAGTATTTCGTGAAGTTTGTCTCCGCTAACTCCTTTTATACTTTTTAAAATGTGCTATACTAACTTGTGAAACCAAAAAGAGAAGGCAGGATAAACCATGGACGAAAAAGAATACCGCATACTAATTATTGAAGATGACGCCGGAATATCCCAGGCGATAGAAGCACAACTGAAAACATGGGGCCTTCAGGCAAAATGTGTGGAAAATTTCCGGAACGTGATGACGGAATTTTCCGAATATCTGCCGCACCTGGTTCTGATGGACATCACACTGCCCTTTTTCAACGGACACCACTGGTGCAGTGAAATCCGCAAAATTTCCCAGGTTCCTGTCATATTTATCTCTTCCGCCTCCGATAAAATGAATATTGTTATGGCAATGAATATGGGCGGTGACGATTTTATAGCCAAACCCTTTGACCTGGAAATCCTGCTGGCAAAGGTGCAGGCAATGCTCCGGCGCACCTACGACTTTGGAGGCCGGGTTCCGATTCTCGAACACCGCGGGGCATTTTTGAATCTTGCAGACGCTGTTTTAACTTACCAGGACACAAAAATAGACCTGACAAAAAACGAATTCCGTATTCTGCGGACGCTAATGGAGCAGAAAGGAACGATTGTCAGCCGCGACCACCTGATGGAACGTCTCTGGGAAAGCGAATGCTTTGTGGATGAAAACACACTTTCCGTCAATGTAAACCGCCTGCGGAAAAAACTGGATGGCGCCGGACTGACGGACTTTATTACAACAAAAATTGGAATGGGATATATTCTGGAGTAAAAGAGATGAAACTATTTATAACTTATCTAAAAAGCCAGGGAAAACGTTTTCTCCTGCCTGCCGGGTTTATACTGATTTATGTCATATCATTTTTACTGTACCGGCTTCCGAAAGAAGTGCTTTACTACACGCTTTCCTTATTTCTGCTCGCCGGAACTGTGGTGATGGCTGCAGATTTCAGGCGTTTTTGTCAGAAACACACACAGCTTCTGCATATGCTGAATGCCCCGGTGGAGCCTGACTATCTGCCGGAGACGGACACCGGCATCGAACAAGATTACCAGAACATCATCTGTCTTCTTGCAGAAGAACAGAAGACACTTGCCATGGAAAGCCGCCGCCGGTATGCAGACATGATTGACTATTACACTATGTGGGTACACCAGATTAAAACGCCGATTGCCTCCATGTCCCTTACCCTGCGCGGGCAGGACACCGATATCAGCCGTGCACTCCGCGGGGATCTGCAGAAAATTGAACAATATGTGGAAATGGTACTCTGCTACCTGCGGCTGGACAGTGATACCACGGATTACGTGATAAAAGAGCTGGAACTGGACGCTGTTGTGCGCCAGGCAGTCAAGCGCATGACTTCCCAGTTTATTGGAAAAAAGATTTCCCTTTCCTATGAACCGCTGTGTACGAAAGTACTTACCGATGAAAAATGGCTTCTGTTTGTCGTGGAACAGGTGCTTTCCAATGCATTAAAATATACAAAAAAGGGACAGATTATGATTACACTGGAAGAACCGCAGACACTGTGTATTTCTGATACGGGAATCGGCATTGCCGCAGAGGACCTTCCGCGGATATTTGAAAAAGGATTCACCGGGTTCAATGGCAGGGAGGACAAAAAGTCCACCGGACTCGGACTGTATCTGTGTAAACGCATCTGCCAGAACCTTGGACACCGAATTACGGCAGAGTCCGCAGTGGACCATGGAACCACCATCCGGATTTTTCTGGATCATATAAATATAGAAGCGGAATAATCTTCCACGGTAGGTCAGTTATGACAACGTAGACCTTTGTAAAGTGAGGCAATACAGGACATAATAGAGCAGATGGAAAAGGAGATACTACCAACCTTACTAATAACGGAGCACGATCTATTACTCAAGTAAATAGTCATATTAAAAGCCGCAATTATTAATAATAAATTCACACGTATTATTGCTTTATATATTATTTTGTAAATTTAATATATTAATTTATTTTAGTATTCCAAATTTTGAAATATCATTTATCCTTAAAAAAGGAATTTCAGTTTATCTGTATGCATCGCTTCCAGGCTCAATAGATTTAGCTATATCAACAAGATTTATAAGCTTTTTATGTTTGGTTCTAGAAATAACACTAACAAGCTTATCATATTGGGGCTGGTAATATTCCGCATGGGACATTCAGATATAAGTGTAACAATGAATGTGTACACACATATTGAATTCGATGATGGTGAAGAAGAACTAAAACGGATAGAGGCGTTTAGATAGGCACAGGCAGAGATTAAAAAAATGAGAAACCAATGTGGCAGAAGATATTTAAGGCAATTTAGGCGAAAAATAATAAAAGCTCGTAAATGAAGAAAGTTTTTGATATAATAAATGTGTGCAGTTATGAGGAGGTGATATTCATTAACGAGCCTAGAATTAGTCAATTATGTTATGATATAAACCTTGGTTCTACAAAGCCCAAGTTTGCAATTTTAGATGATGGAACACAGGTTATTGCTAAATTATATAATGGACCAGAGGGTAATTTGGTGCTCTTTAATGAGTATTTATGTTATCGCTTGGCTATTTTGTCGGATATTCCTATGCCTAGATCTGGAATTTGTATTTTAGATAGCTTATCGAAAATTCAAGATGAGAGACTTGCAAGTACACATAATTATGGAAAAGCATTTTTTTCTGAATATATGCCTAAAGTTACAAAATTACTACCATCGATTATAGGTAAGATGAGAAATAAAGAAGATTTTGTAAAAATTCTTTTGTTTGACCATATTATTTTCAATACAGATAGAAATCCAGGTAATCTTTTGGTTAGGTTCCGCAAGGACGATGTTTCACTTAAAGTAATAGACCACACACATGTTTTCATTAATCAGGCTATTTGGGATGCAAACTGCTTAAAAAGCGCAATGAAAGAAAATGATTTGTTAGATACAAAGGTACTTGAGTGTAATTCATATCTTTATGAAATGTTTTTTCATAATTTTTCTATTACCAAGGAAATGTTGGAAAAGGAAAGTCTGGTCTTTAAAAACAAAATTAGTCGTGATATAATAATAGAACTTATTGATCTTGTTCCGGAGGAATGGAAACCCCAGCAAAAAGATTTGGATGAACTTGTAAACTATGTTCTATATAGAATCGATAATTTGGATATGATAATATCTACGATTTTGACATACAATAATAGATAGGAAGGAGGAAATATTATGTATCATATTGAATATGCAGCATTGAATTATTACCATTCGCCTATTTCTGATGAGTGTTTGTGCATAGGTGTGTTATTTCACAATGTAACAACTGAACAGCGTGATTTCAAATATATCTCCAATTTCCAGCGTTTTCACGCATTTGATGATGAGGCAGATGTAGATTTTGTTAAGCTTTATTTAAAAGGAATTAAAGATGAAATAGAAACTTCTATTTTTAACTATAACAAGAAATTCAGTCTTACTTCATATATTAGGGTATATGCAAATGAGTTTAGGTTTTCATCAGTAAGAACACTTTCTGTTAATGAAAATGAAAATTACGTTGAAGATTTGTCAAAAATATATTTGAAATATGATCTGGCAAAATCAAAGAGATTGAACGGAAATGAAGAAAAGAAATTAATCCGCAGAGTGCTTGAAGCTAATAAGCTTGAATATTCTACTCAAAAATTAGACGGTCCATATAGTGATGAAATTTCCTTTGACTATCAAGTTGGGAATGTATGTATTAAGATGTTTTCATTTAAGGGAAAGAATCTAAAACGAGTTATTGGAAGTGCTAGACAGTGGTCTTTCATAGCTGATGAGTTAGGAACACAGAAGAAAGTGTTATTCATATATGATTCAGATTATGAAGATAAGAACAATCTTAATATAATCATTAAGATACTATCAAAGAATGCAAAAGTTCTGAAGTTAGATGATGGAATGGATTATATTTTGAACCAGTGTTCATAGAGCCAAAGCCGTAGATGAAATATCTACGGTTTTTTTATAGACATCCTTAGTAGTAACCCTTTCCTGTTTACTACCAACTTTAAAGTAATTTTTATATGCCACTGCATCCACAGCAGAATCTTACAAAACTGTAAGCCAGAACGGGGAAATGTAAGCCAGGGCAATGGCAAAACATTCCCCCTGTTTTTATAATATACCTGTAACAAATTACAGGAGGGAACAAACAAATGTCAATACTCGAAGTCAGTCATGTGAAAAAAATCTATTCAACACGCCTGGGAGGCAACCAGGTGGAGGCGCTGCATGACGTCTCATTTTCTGTGGAAAAAGGAGAATACATTGCTATCATGGGAGAAAGCGGTTCCGGAAAAACCACACTTCTTAATATTCTGGCGGCACTTGACAAACCGACCAGCGGTGAGGTCATACTGGACAAAAACAGCCTGACAAAAATAAAGGAATCCCAGATTGCATCATTCAGACGGGATAACCTGGGATTCGTTTTCCAGGATTTTAATCTTCTGGACACGTTTTCCATTAAAGACAATATTTTTCTTCCGCTGGTACTTGCGGGAAAAAACCACCGTGAAATGGAGCAGCTTCTGAATCCGATTGCCAGAAAGCTCGGAATCAGCCAGCTCTTAAACAAATATCCGTATGAAGTATCCGGCGGACAGAAACAGCGTACCGCAGTTGCAAGGGCATTAATCACCGCACCCAAGCTGATTCTGGCAGACGAACCGACCGGAGCGCTGGATTCCAAGGCATCTGATGAACTCCTGTCCCTTTTTGCGGATATACACAAAGACGGACAGACCATTCTCATGGTAACCCATTCCGTAAGAGCAGCAAGTCACGCCGAACGGGTACTTTTTATCAAGGACGGCGAGGTATTCCACCAGATTTACCGCGGTGACAATTCAAATGAGGAGCTGTACCAGAACATTTCCAATACGCTCACGATTCTGGCGACTGGAGGTGAATACGCATGAAAACCGGATTTTACCCAAAACTGGCATGGACAGGAATCTATAAAAACCGTCAGGTTTATTTTCCCTATATCCTGACATGTATCGGCATGATTATCATGTGCTACGTTATGTCCTACTTAAGCGTTCTGGAAGACCTGAAAGCCATGCCGGGCGGCTCTACCATGGCCAGTATTTTAAGCCTTGGCAAGGGAGTACTTGCAATATTTTCAGTTATCTTTTTGTTTTACACCAACTCCTTTTTAATCCGCAGGAGAAAAAAGGAATTTGGCCTTTACAATATTCTCGGCATGGGGAAGAGCAATCTGGTCAGAATCCAGATATGGGAAAGCCTGATTACAGCAGTCCTCTCCATGGGACTGGGGCTGGTTTTCGGGATTGCATTTTCCAAACTGGTAGAGCTTGTTGTACGGAATGTCCTGCATGCAAATATTTCATTTGCATTTTCCGTTCCAGCCGGGGCGGTTTTATATACGTTAAAAGTTTTCTGCGTAATTTTTGTAATCATATTTATCAGCAGCGCGGTACAGATCCGGACAACAAACCCCATTGAACTGCTGCACAGTGAAAACGCCGGTGAAAAACGTCCGCGTGCCAACTGGCTGCTTGCCATACTTGGAATTGTAACTCTGGGCGGGGCTTATTTCCTTGCGGTTTCGATTGACGATCCGGTAGCCGCACTGGCATGGTTCTTTGTCGCAGTCATAATGGTAATTGCGGCAACCTATCTTCTTTTCATTGCAGGCTCAGTTGTATTCTGTTACCTGCTCCAGAAAAGACCGGGCTATTATTATAAGACAAAACATTTTATATCCGTTTCTTCCATGATTTACCGCATGAAACGGAACGGGGCGGGACTCGCTTCTATCTGCATCCTGTCTACAATGGTTCTGGTTATGGTGTCCTCCACGACATGTCTGTACCTTGGGGAAGAAGATATATTAAGCGAACGCTATATCCGTGATTTTACACTTGACTTTTATTCCTCTGACGATGCCGCAGTGTCCGGCCTGCAGGAGGAAATAAACAAAATTGCAAATGACAGGGGACTGGAACCGGAAAACAGTTTATATCTCCATTATGTAGACCTTGTGGGATTTTTCTCAGATGAACACATGATTATGAATCCCGAATCGGAAGAGCCGGATTCTGCAGCATACAGCCAGATGAAATATATACAGATTATACCCATTGAGGACTACAACCGCCTGATGAAAAAAAATGAAACACCTGCTCCGGGAGAATGTATCATTTATCCGGTTGGCGTCGGTTATGATTACGATTCCATTGACATAAAAGAATATGGAAAACTGACCGTGAAAAAACAAGTGGATGAATTTACTGCAGACCAGGAAGCCTCCGTCACTGTTGGCAGCAGTCTGTTTATTTTCACACCGGACTATTCCAGCCTGTCCGAAAAGCTTGGGAAATATATTTATAAATCCACGAATACCCAGATGGCATCACCGCACATATTCTACGGTTTCGACCTGGAATGCCCGCAGGATGAACAGGTTGAAATATACCGAAAAATTTTTAACTATCTGGAAAAAACAGATATGAAATTCTCACTGGACAGCAGGGCCAAAGAAGCGGACGATTTCTTTTCCGTATTCGGCTCACTGTTTATTCTGGGAGTCCTGCTTGGTATTGTGTTTATCGTTGCAATGATTCTGATTATGTATTACAAACAGATCAGCGAAGGGTACGAGGACCAGGAACGCTTTGCCATTTTGCAGAAGGTGGGTATGACAAAAAAGGAAATACGGCAAAGCGTAAACTCCCAGGTTCTGACCGTATTTTTCCTTCCACTGGTTACGGCAGGGATTCATCTTTTGTTCTCGTTTCCCATGGTTTCAAAGCTGCTGAAACTGTTTGCGCTGCAGAATACCAGGCTGTTAATTGTCATCACCCTGTGCTGCTACCTGGTGTTTGCACTGTTTTATGTGATTGTGTATTATATTACCTCACATTCCTATTACCGGCTGGTAAGCGGCGGAATCAAAAAATAAACATACAGACCGGATGTAAAAAGAGCATTCACGCATACGTGAAATGCTCTTTTTACTATAAAATACTATTCCGCCAGAGACTCCTCCTGAAGTCTGTCAAATTCCGCCATACATTCATCCACCGTTGCTCCATTCAGCAGATTACGCACAATCAGGCAGGTATTTCCCCACTGTTCCACCTTCATTCCTGCGTTAGCACCAAGGACGTACACATTCTCTTCTATTCTGTCGTTCAGCGGTTTTAATGCGGGAATACAGTCCACCTGGACGTTTTTAGAAGGAGAAATCACCTTATTGGTTTCTGCATATACCAAAAGCGAATCATCTGAAAGAATCACATCCAGAACACGCATTGCATCCTTCCCATGTTCCGCCTTGGCACCGATGCCATATCCGGTCATCGGCATCACCGGCATCTGGCCGCGGCTGCTTGGAAAACCAATTACCAGCATGTTAAAATCCGGATTTCCGTATGCTGTGTCTGAATTTGCCGCACTCCAGTATGCCATTACAATCGGCGTTTTCTGATTCAGAAAATCCTCTCCCTCCCCTTCAATTGCCTCGCTGGTATAAGCCTTTTTGGCATCAATATAGCCACAGTCAATCATCTCCTGAAGAAACTCAAAACCAGGACGCATATAATCGCTGTACTTCTTTTCCCCGCTGTTAAGTGCAGCAATTTCAGCTTCCGTGTTCCCGCCATTATACAAATCTGCATAAGCCTGCGCAAGAACAAAAGTTTCCAGCCACCAGCGGTTCGCCCCTACCGGCGTTTTAATTCCGTTTTCCTTGAATATCCTGCAGCATTCTAAAAAATCCTCCGGTGTCTCCGGAAGCTGTAAGTGGTACTGGTCAAACATATCTTTATTAATAAACAGTCCGTAAGCCACCACTTCCTGTGGTATCGCCACCAGTTTCCCATTTACCGTATTGGCTGTTTTTACAACATCCCGTAAATTCCCGGCGCATTCCAGCCCTGACAAATCCATAAGCTTTCCTTCTTCCCCCAGTGCCTGAATGACGTCCGGATTCAGCAGGTAAAGATCGTCCATATTATTGCGCGCCCTGTCAAGCGCCACATCATCATAAGTCTTATCCTGATAATCTTCTGCCGTATAGGTAATATACCCCACTGTCACGCCCAGTTTTTCCTCTGCCATGCGGATTGTTTTATCTGCGGCGCTTCTTGCCACATTCTCTGCATCCGGCTCCATCTTTTCCATGGGACTGAACAGATTAACAATCGGGGCACTGTCCTGTTCCGATTCCAGCAGATTCAAATCCGCTTTTTCCCCACTTCCACAAGCAGCCAAAGTAAATAACACTGCTCCCGTCATCAATACTGCCGCCATTTTCTTTAACCAGGCTTTTCTTTCTTTCATCTTATTATTTTTCATTCTTTACTCCCCACTACCTTTTTGTATTAACTTGTTTATTACCTTCTTTAACATCCCAACATCAATTGGTTTGGCAAGATGTACATTCATCCCGGCATTCAGTGCATCTTTTTCATCTTCTGCAAAAGCATTTGCTGTCATGGCAATAATCGGAATTTCCCCTGCGTCTTTGCGCGCCAGTTTCCGAATCGCCCTTGTTGCGTCATAGCCGTTCATCACCGGCATCTGGACATCCATAAGAATTGCATCAAATTCACCCTCTTTGGATGCCATAAAGCGTTCCAGTACAAGTTTGCCGTTTTCGGCTATTTCACAGTCAGCGCCTTCCGTCAGCAGTAGTTCAGACAAAATTTCTGCATTTATTTCATTATCCTCTGCAGCAAGGAAATGCAGTCCCTGCAGACTGTATTCCTCCTCTGTTTCTGTACCCTTTCCTGATTTCTCTGTCTGCATTTCCATAATTTTTTCCTTCAGAGCAGAAACAAAAACAGGTTTTGCAAGAACCCCTGTATACCCTGACCGGAATACTTCCTCCATATTATCCACGCAGTCCATGTAATCCTCTTCATGAACTGTCATAAGCAGGAGAACCGCCGTTTCCGGCAGGGCCTTCCGGAGCTTTTCTGCCATCCGGCTGCTGTCTGTATCGGTCGGATTCCAGTCGAACAGTACCATCTGGTAATTGATATCCGCATTGTCCGCATCCTCTACCATGCGAAGGGCATCCTCCGGCCGGAGCGCCATGTCCATTGAAATACCGGCTTCCTCCATAAACGTGTGTATATTTTTTACTTCCTGCACATTGCCGATTACAGCCAGGATGCGTGAAATTCCGCTTTTCTCCCAAAACAGTCTGTCTGCCTGGCTTTCAGATATCCTTAATTCCAAATCAACCCTGAATATACTTCCTTTATTAACTTCACTGGAAACTTCAATGGTTCCACCCATAAGCTCCACAATATTTTTGGTAATTGCCATACCAAGTCCGGTACCCTGTACTTTGTTTGTGGTACTGTTTTCCGCCCTCGTAAACACATCAAAAATGGTTTTTAAGTATTCCTGCGTCATCCCGTACCCGTTATCCTCCACCTCAATGCGAATGCGCTCAAAATGGCTGGAATGCTGCTTAAGCCCGATAATGCGAAGCCATATATCCCCTCCCTCCGGCGTGTACTTGACGGCATTGGAAAGAAGATTAATCAGAATCTGGTCAATTCTCGTCTCATCACCCAGCAGATACTCATGTTTAATATCCGTTATTTCTACATGAAATTTCTGCGACTTTGCACTCGCCATCGGACGAATAATGGCCTCTATGGAAGATACCAGATCATTTAATGCAAACTCTTTTTCCGTCAGCACAACCTTTCCGCTTTCAATTTTGGAAACTTCCAGTATATCGTTAATCAGGCTGATCAGATGCTGTCCGGACGCCATGATTTTTTTCGTATATTCCCGCACTTTATCCGGATTTTCCGCGTCCTTTTCAAGCAGGGTGGTAAATCCGATAACTGCGTTCATCGGTGTACGGATATCATGGGACATATTGGAAAGAAATGTGGTCTTTGCATTACTTGCCAGCTGCGCCGCATGCAATGCCTCCTTCAGCTGCCTGTTATGCCGTTCCCTTTCCACCGCCCGCTCCTGCATAATCTTTCTCTGCTGTGCCTGGTTGAAATAAAACAGAAAACAGCAGAGGAGAAACGCAAATATCATTACTGCCATTACGAAAAAAATGTTATAGTTTACTGCCTTTCCTTCCTGCTGAATGGCTTCCATCGGCACATATCCAATCAGGCATATCGTACCACCATTCACCATCCATATAAAATTCAGTGAACTTTTTCCGCGGATATCATGATAAAACATGATATTCTTTCTCTTTTCTACACAGTCTTTTATTTCCTTACGAAGTGATTTTTCACCAATATCGTTTGCCCTGTAAAAATCCTCTAAATTCAGGTGTCCTGCGCTCCGCTCTCCCATCCCCTTTGGTTTCAGCACAAATCTTTCTGTTTTTGCATCCATGATATAAAGCATGGCCTGCTTGTTGTAAAATCCTTCAGGAAGAGATTTGTCAAGGGAATCATATGTGTACTCAGCATAGAGCGTGCCGATTTCCCTGTTATCCTTTATTACAGGACACTTAATGGTATATGCCCACGTTCCCATGTAATTAAGGTAAGAACAGGAAACCTCCAGTCCCTCCGTCATTCCAGTCAGGGAAAATTCCAGTCCTTCCTCTGAAAATACTTCGCCTGTACTGGATACTCCTTCGGTTTCTCCCACGCGGATCAGCGAAAGCTTCACCATTGTCTGGTTTTTCTGGTAAGAACGTATATAATCTTCTGGGTCCTCCATTGCGGCAATCTCCTGTGCCATGAGCTTCTGGAATTCTGCTTCTTTATTCCAGACAGATTCTATGGTACATTTTATTAAGTCCAGGTTTTCATTGAGGTTCTGAACTGCCGCCTGGGACATTTCTTTTGAAATTCTGCGTGATACTAAAAATACAACGCCCCCAAGAATACAAAATATCAATAGTGTTGAAAGAAACAAAACAAATCTTTTGTTCGTTCTCTTTTTTAGTCTTTTCTTTTTCATTAACGTCCACCAAAATTTTAAGCAGAACACAAACTCATTTATTTTAATTGGTTTTGCCGTTTTACATATTTGTTCTGTATTATATCACAGACATCTCATGCAATTCAATATGTTAAAAAACTGATGTGTGAATCCCTTCACACACCAGTCTTAAATTCTTTGACCTACCATCGGGAGTCAAATCCCTGTCCAACCATCCTTTCCTGGTCTGTCCAGACATTATCGCTCATTCCCGCATACGCCACATCATCAATTTTGCGAAGCAGCTCCTCTATGGACGAAGCCGTAACGGTTACTGTATCAGCGGATTCTTCCGCCAGCCGTTTCTCCTCCGCTTTCTCCGCCCGGCGGTCCGCCTCTGCCTTCTTGGCATCTTTTTTTGCTTCTGCTTTTTTATCTGCGGCCTTTTTGTCACGCATCTGCTCGATACGCTTTCTCTGCGCCGCAAACGACTTATCCATCACCGCAAAAAAGGAAGCAGCGCCGTTATCTCCTACCTGCATGCCAAAAGCTTTAACATTTTTTGACTTCAGGCTTTCCGCAAGCTGCGGCATACGGGCAGCAGCATTATTAATAATGCCTTCATACTGTTTCCGGTAATTCTCGTCCTCCGCCATGCGCTCAATTTTTTCCTCGTCAATCAGGACTACCATGCGGTTTGCATTTGCATAGTTTCCCGCCTGCGACTTTGCAATCTCCTTCATGTCGCTGCTGACAAGAATAAAGTCCATATTTCCATACTGCTTCCGCAGCTTTTCGTAATACTTTGCCGCCTTTTCACTCAGCTTTGGCTCACCGATGGTTTTTCCGGTGACCTTTACCTTTTTCTCTTCCTGTGTTTCCTTCGCCTGTGCTGCCTTTGCACTTTCCGCTGCCTCATAGGCATTTGCTACTGTTGTTTCCACTTGTGAAATTGCACCCATCTTTTTTCCTCCCTGTTTGAAACCAAAAATATGAAATCCGTTTCCTGTCCGGACCGGACCGCAATCTGAAATGCCGTTCCTGTCTGGCATGATTCGCATATCCGCCCCGTGATGGCTGAACTGTTAGTTACATAATATATCGGAAAAAACAGACCATCCTTTAAGGATTTGGTTAAAATTCTTCCTCCGGTATTGTTTTCTCCGTATATTTCCGTTCCATTTCATGTCTGATTTTCCGGTTTGCGACACTATCAAAGACGATGGAAAAATCATAATCCTCCGGATACAATTCAGCCGCCGCAACATGGAGTTTTACCCGCTTGTGGTTAATCCATATTTTTTTGTCCGGCAGCTGCACCCTGAGTACCCCTTTCTCATTTACCGGGGTACAGACAATGCCGATCTTTTTATCCGGATAAACCATCACGCTGTCACCCCGCTTATAAAGCGTGGTAAGAGCCGGAGTTTTCTTTGCTTTTTTACTTTTTATAATCCTTGCCGTATTTTTCTTTTCATGAACTGTGTCCTCTTTCTGAAAACCGAATTCCCCTACGGCTTCCTCACCGTATGCTGCAAGGACCGCCGTCCTTAACATATGTCCAGGCATTCCAAGCCTGTCTGCTATATAAAATGCACAGCTTTCCCCGGCTTCCCCGATAATCATCTGGTAAGTCGGCCTTAAGGTTTCTTTATCAAACGTCATCCTTGCATTGATAATACCCAGGGTTTTGTCTGCATATTCCTTCACCTCCGGATAATGTGTCGTAACAAGGAAAACAGCCCCGCTTTTTCTCAGTTCTTCCAGAATCGCAATTGCAATCCCCATGCCCTCCGCCGGATCTGTTCCGGAACCAAGCTCATCCATAATGACAAAGCTGTCTTTTCCCACTTCGCTTAAAATTTCCAGGACGTTTTTTATGTGTGAGGAAAAAGTTGACAAATTTTCTGCCATATTCTGCCCGTCCCCAATGTCGCAGAGATAGGAGGTATTCATGCAGATGTCCGCCTGCCTGCAGGTCACATGCAGCCCGTACTGCGCCATGATGCAGTTTAACATAACGGTTTTGATTGCAACAGTTTTCCCTCCGGTATTGGGTCCGGTAATGACAATGCCCTGCACCTTTCCTCCGATTTCAAACTGCAGCGGTACGCAGGTTTCCCTGTCCATCAGGGGATGCCTTGCATCCTTTAAAATGATTCTGCGCTCCGTGTTAATAAGCGGCTCAGACGCATCCATGTCCATGCTCAGCTTTCCCTTTGAAAAAATAAAATCCAGCTTTTCAATCAGACGTATGTTTTCATACATCACGCCTGCGGCATCTGCAACCATTGCCGTCAGGGTATACAAAATCCGGTAAACTTCATTTTCTTCACCAATTTTCAGCAGCTGAAGCTCCTCATACTGTCTGGCAACGCCTGACGGCTCTATAAACAGGGTGCTTCCGGAAGAAGACTGGTCCACAACACTTCCGGAAATCTTCAGCTTGTATTCCCTCTTTACCGGAACGCAGATTCTTCCGTTCCGGAGCGTACAGTAATTATCAGCCATATAAGCTCTGTTTGAGCGCATCACCTGCTCTGCCTTCTGCTTCATCGCCTCCTCACACTTTACAATCCGGCTTCTGATCTGTGAAAGCTCCTTTGATGCGTAATCGTCCACTTCCCCGCTTCTTATCTGCCGGTAAATTTCCTCCCGCAGTTCTTCCAGCGCATCAAAATTTTCCTCATAGCAGGCAAGCGGATTATCATACATCTGCCCGCGTTTCAAGTAATCCTTTAACCGCCGGATTAATACCAGAATCTTTTCCACACGCTCTAACTGGTCCGGCAGAAGACAGCTGCCTTTTTCCGCTGCCATAACGACTTCCCTGATTTCAGAAACATTCTGTAACGGCGGCATCCCAAGCTTTTCCATCAGGTTCCTGCTGTCGGTGGTGTCCTTAAGCTGTTTTTTAAGCTGGCTTTCGGACAGATAAAATGTAGCATTTTTAACTGCTTCCTTTGCCGATTCCGTAACTGCCAGCTGCATCCATATTTCTTTTACTTTATCCAGTTCTATTTGTTTTTCTGTATTCACCGTAAATTTTCTCCTTTAACATTAATCCATGCAGAATACGGCAGGTCATGTCCCCGCGTCATCCTGCAAATGACTTTATATAACTTCAAATATCTGCTTTGTTCCCTGTTGCCGTAACAAAAAAGACCATGGTGTGCCTTAAGCATAAAACACCATGGTCTTATTGTATATTACAGAAAAAGCATGACCATACAGCCATGCTTGTCATTACTTGTGATGCCCCAAAGGGCATTGCCTGTGCAAATCCCTTCGCGCAGCGAATCAGCATGGGATTTGCTCTATTCCACAAAAATTTATACCACAATATTAAGCAATTGTAAGGCGAAAACACCAATGGCATATGCCACCAGCAAACGGGCAGACTTCCAGCGCGTAACTAAAAATTGCCCTGCAATATTTAATTTGCAATTTTCTCCATTACAACCACATTTAACATGCAACATCCTCCTGAACTTTAACTTAGATAGATTGTAACCGGAACGCGGTGCAGTGTCAAGTGTAAAAATCCGGCAACGAGTTTACCGGCCGTGGTCCAGACAGTAACCGCCGTTCTCTAATTCTGTACGCGCATGCATCAGGGAAAATCCCAGCAGATTCTGCCCCTTCCATTCATTTATGTCATACCGTTTTTCATCCTTCATGGACAGACCGATTCCCCATATTTTATCCTGAACAGCACACTCTGCAAGAATACTGTTTTGTGTGGCAAGAAGCTTCTGCTGCAAATCATTGTTCTGGCGGAACTTTTCAAGCAGCCCCTGACAAACAATGAGCTGGCGCATCCCATTCCATATCACATCTTCATAATTTTTTACAGAACGCCCCAGGGCTTTAATTTTACCCACATTAGAAGTATCCAGTATCATTTCCGCCGTATCTCCATCATGAAAAAGAAGCGCTTTCTGGTGCATCATATACTGTTCCATGGAGGAATAGCGGGTATTACCTATACGAAAATCCGAAAGATACCAGTTACTTAAATATCCGTTTACCTCATCCGGATTGTGGAAACAGATGATTTCTCTCATATAACTATCACCTCACAGTCTACCAGGCTGAAACAGCCTAAACGCATTCTCCCTTGCCATTTCCTCCACCTCCTCCGGCGCAAGTCCCTTGATTTCAGCAATCTTTGCAATCACAAACGGGATATTCCGGGAATCGTTGCGGCTTCCGCGGTGCGGTTCCGGTGCCATGTACGGACAGTCTGTTTCCAGCAGAATCCTCTCCATCGGAATCTGCTCCACCGTGCGGACCAGCTTTTTTGCATTTTTAAATGTCACTACTCCGCCCACGCCGATATAATATCCCATTTTGATAAATTCCTGTGCAAGCTCCGGAGAATAGGAATAACAGTGAATCACACCCGGTATTTCACTGGCATTTACTTCCTGCATCACTTTCATGGTGTCATCTGCCGCATCCCTGGAATGAATGATTACCGGAAGTTTCACAGACTTTGCAAGTTCAAGCTGTCTCTTAAACCAGTACCGCTGCTTTTCCTGCACACTGCTTTCCTTTTCCCAGTAATAATCCAGTCCGATTTCCCCGACTGCGACAGCCTTTTTATGTTTCGTCTGCTCTGTCAGCCATGCAAAGCTTTCCTCATTTAAATCCCCGATGTCACTTGGATGGACACCGACTGCCGCATAGATATATTCATATTTTTCCGCAAGCGCAAGGCTTGTCTTTGTTGACTCAATGGATGCCCCCACATTAATAACCGGAGTTATCCCTTTTTTAGGAAGGTCTAAAAGCACCTCTTCCCTATCCCCATTAAACTGCTCATCATCATAATGCGCATGTGTTTCAAATATCATAATCTTATTGCAGCCCCGCATTTGAACATCAGCCCATTCCAAATTTGCTTTCGCAAATGGGCAGATGCTACATATCAAGTTTTCAATGAAAACTTGATACAGTAATTTTCCGGTCAATCCATGTCATTATCGTTTCGGAGCGGACGGCAAGGTTTTCGCATTCCTTCTCCCACTCCTCATATGCATGGCTGTTTTCATCCTCCGGTTCCTGGGACTCAAGCTCCTCCATTTTTTTATTCAGTTCCCCAAAAGCCTGTTTTAATTCTTCAAGGGACGCATTCTCTGTAATCGTGTTGTACATTTTCAATCTTTCAACCTTTCCCCTTTAAAAGTGTTTTTCCAGCATTTCCAGCTCACGGATATCAATACAGTTCGGAATTGCCATGTTTACCACTGCCTTTTTGCAGGCTTCAAATTCCATCCATGTGACACTTTCAATCTCTTCCTTCTGGATAGCAAAATCCTCCGCCTCCCTGTCCAGCCAGAGTAAAAACACCCGGCTGACCTGCCGGTCAAAAAATTCCTCCCCGTGAAAATGCCCATGCAGCTCCAGACGGCTGAGACCGCAGTCAATAAAGTCCCCTGCGTCTGCTTCAACTCCAAGCTCTTCTTTTAACTCCCGAAGTGCAGACGGTATATAGTCTACACCGGCAGGAATATGTCCGGCACTGGAAATATCATAGCAGCCCGGAAACGAATCCTTATCCCGGCAGCGTTTCTGTAAAAGAAGTTCCACTGTCTGACCTTTTTTCCGGGCAATCCATACGTGTGCAGTTCTGTGCTGTACTCCATTCTTATGCGCCTGCGCACGTTCAACCGTTTCTCCCGTCGGTATTCCGTTATCATCTACAATATCCATGATTTCCATAAGCTTTTCCCTCCAATGGTAACAGTTCAGCCCGCGCCAATGGCTGAACTGTTCTCTAACAGATTTCTGCCCCGCTTGGCATTTTCTTTTCCGGCGTCATCAGTGAAAGCACACCGTTTTCGTCCTCCGCGCACAGAAGCATTCCCTCGGAAAGAACACCGGCAAGCTTTGCAGGTTTTAAATTTACAAGAACCATTACCTTTTTGCCGACCATTTCCTCCGGCGTGTAATCCTTTCGGATACCGGACACAATCTGCTTCACCTGGCTTCCGATTTTCACCTGGGAACAGAGCAGTTTTTTGGATTTTGCCACGGCTTCGCAGGACAAAATTTCCCCTACCTGAAACTGCATTTTAGAAAATTCCTCAAATGTTATTTCTTCCTTCGGCTCAATATCAATGCCCGGCTCCTCTTCCTCCGGTGCAAGTCCGAGTTTCCTCTGCTCTTCTTCATATTCGGCTTTCTGTTTTGCACGGATTTCGTCTACTTTTGGCATAATTTCTTTTGCGTCAAGCCTTGCAAAAAGGATTTCCGGCGTTTTTGTTACCTTTGTGCCATTTGGATAAAGCCCAAACTGGTCCAGTTCGTCAAAATCACGCAGATTTGTATTAAGCTGTGCCACGATCTTTTCTGCTGTCTCCGGCAAAAACGGATGAAGCAGACATGCTCCAATTGTAATGGACTCTGCAAGATTATATAATACTTCTGCAAGGCGATCCTGCTTTTCTTCGTCTTTTGCAAGTACCCATGGTTCCGTTTCATCAATATATTTGTTGCAGCGGCGGAACAGGGTAAACACTTCAGAAATAGCGTCTGCCACACGCAGCTCATCCATTTTTTTCTCAATACGTTCTTTTGTTCCTGTAACAACTGCCTTTAAGTCTTCGTCTACATCAGCAGCCGCACCCGTGGATTTTACCACGCCGTCAAAATATTTATTACTCATGGAAACAGTGCGGTTCACCAGATTTCCAAGGATGTTGGCCAAATCGGAATTAAAACGTTCAATGACAAGCTCCCATGTAATGATTCCGTCATTGTCAAACGGCATTTCATGCAGAACAAAGTAACGTGTTGCATCCACGCCGAACAGCTCCGCCATATCGTCTGCATAAATCACATTTCCTTTGGACTTGCTCATTTTTTCGCCGCCCTGTAAGAGCCACGGATGACCAAAAACCTGTTTTGGCAGCGGCAGATCCAGTGCCATCAGGAAAATCGGCCAGTAAATCGTATGGAAACGGACAATATCTTTTCCAATCAGGTGAAGATCGGCAGGCCAATTCTTTGCAAACATTTCCGAAGAACCGTCCGGATCGTAACCGATTCCGGTAATATAGTTTGTCAACGCATCAAGCCACACATAGGTCACATGCTTTGGATCAAAATCCACTGGAATTCCCCAGCTGAACGAGGTACGGGACACGCACAAGTCCTGCAGTCCCGGAAGCAGGAAATTGTTCATCATTTCATTCTTTCTGGATACCGGCTGGATAAATTCATCGTGGGTATTGATATATTCAATCAGACGGTCTGCATATTTGCTCATTTTAAAGAAATACGCTTCTTCCTTTGCAGGCTTTACCTCCCTGCCGCAGTCCGGGCATTTCCCGTCCACAAGCTGGGATTCGGTCCAGAAGGATTCACACGGGGTACAGTACAGTCCTTCATATGCGCCCTTATAAATATCTCCCTGGTCATACAGTTTTTTAAATATTTTCTGTACGCATTTTTCATGGTCATCGTCAGTAGTTCGTATAAATTTGTCATAAGATGTATTCATCAGGTCCCAGATACGTTTTACTTCCCCGGAAATCCCGTCCACATATTCCTTCGGGGTAATGCCGGCGCTTTCCGCTTTTTCCTGTATTTTCTGCCCGTGTTCGTCCGTTCCGGTCTGAAAACGCACATCATATCCCTGCGCCTTTTTAAACCTTGCAATTGCATCGGCAAGCACGATTTCATAGGTGTTGCCGATATGCGGCTTGCCTGATGTATAGGCAATCGCTGTTGTAATATAATATTTCCCTTTGTTACTCATGTTCTGTTCTCCTTTTCCTGACTTTATTTTATTTCAAAATCTTCGGACTTAAAATTACTGTAATATCTTCCTTTGATTGCGGTAAACCTGAGGACACAATAATCCGGATCAGTCACACCTTCTTTATAATACATGGTATCTCCCTTTCTCCAAATTCGCTCCTTTGCTTCAGAAGTTTCTAATACTTCAACCGTACCCAGCAGGCTTACGCCCCTGAAAAATCTTTTGTCGATAAAATAAATACTTGCTTTGGGATTGTTTCTAAAAAATTTCACTTTATTTGATGAGGTGTTTGTCGAAAACCAAAACTCTTTTATTCCATTTCTTTCTCTCGGTTTTAACATTGCTTTCGTAATCGGATAGCCCTCATCATCTACATAAGCAATAAAACTTGTGCCAGCCTTATCAACCATTTTACCAATCGTTTCTTCTGGATTTTTCATCATTTTTTGTACCATGCCGCAGGCGTGGCGCCATTTGTGATATGTCGTATTCCGTCAGGAATATGACCCCGCTTTTCTGCGGCACAAATAAAGATTGAAAAACCACCTGCAGCCTTTTCCCTTTCTTTTTTATTATTTTTCAATCTTTTGTCACCTCCAAAAATTTCAATTCATCAGTGCGTCCATAACTTATTTTCTTAGGTATGTAATTTCAAAAAGAAAATAAAAACGTCCCCCGGTAATTCCTCTTATCAGAATTACCGGAAGACGGATTCGTCCGTGTTACCACTTCCATTCACTGTCGCCTCACAGCAGACAGCCTTAACAGGTGCCCAATATACTTTAGGCATCTCCGCTGTAACAGGCGGTCCTGTCAAGACTTATCCGGCAAAACCGGTTCATTCCTGCCACTCCAAAGCCATCTTCCATCTGCCCTCGCCGTTTTCCTCTCAGCAGCCTGTGAAATACAGGCGGAAAATTCTCTGTAATGGTTCCATCAGATGTACTCTCTTTTTCATCGTGTTTATTGTCGTATTCTCTGCCGTAATCCCGAAGGGGATACAACCTTGCAAAAATTTAACAAAATTATGATATGCATATTTTAGCTGATTTATGCTGTTTTGTAAAGACAAAACTTTCTGTTCCCCCTATATTTAGGGTAAAATATTCCCTGCAGCCATATAAATCCCATACCATTCTTCTTTGGTAAGGGAAATATCTGCAGCCTGACAGTTCTGCCGGAACCGGCTCGGATTCATCGTTCCGGAGAGCACCTGTATACGGGCAGGATGTCTGAGAATCCATGCCATTGCAATTGCAGCATCACTGACACTGTATTTTTCGGCAATCTCCTGAATCTTCTGGTTCAATTCAGGAAATTCTTCATTACCCAGGAACACCCCCTGAAACATCCCATACTGGAATGGAGACCATGCCTGAATTGTAATATCGTGCAGTCTGCAATAATCCAGAACGCTTCCATCATGGTCAATACTTCCCTGTGTCATCATGTTCACTTCCAGTCCGCTCTGAATCATTGAGGAATGGGCAGCGCCAAACTGAAGCTGGTTTGCCATCAGGGGCTGGTTCACATATCTCTTTAAGAGTTCCATCTGCATCGGATTCTGATTTGACACTCCAAAATATCTTACTTTTCCTGAAGCATGCAGTTCATCAAAAGCACCTGCCACTTCTTCCGGTTCCATCAGTGCGTCCGGTCTGTGCAGCAGCAGTGAATCCAGATAGTCCGTACCCAGTCTTTTTAAAGAACCTTCCACAGATGCTATAATATGCTCCCTGGAGAAATCATACATCACTCCCGGTACAATTCCGCATTTACTCTGAATCCAAATATCTTCGCGTCTGATTTTTGTCTCTTTTAACGCCTCACAAAATCGCTCTTCACATGCACCTCCCCCATAAATATCTGCATGGTCAAAAAAATCAGCCCCTTCTTCCATTGCCGTATCAATCATCTGCGCGGCCATCCCGGCAGATAAATCTGCCATGCGCATACATCCCATGGCAACTGCCGGAACCTGTATCTCTGAACTGCCCCAGTTTACTCTTTTCATCCTTCCACCTCTTCTTTCTTAATAAAATATAACTTTGATATATCATACCCCTTTCGGGTAAGTAATACAACAACGATTTATTATCCGGATTTTCTCTGAAGATGCTTAAAAATGATTTTAATCAAATTCAAGATTGAAGCTCCGTTTGTATATATGCTATTATTATGTAAAATACAGTCAGAAAGGTTAAAAGAGTGTTTTTTGAAGAAGTATAAGTCTATTGTGCGATAGCAATGGCTATTGCAAATAAAAAATAATATGTGATAGCCGTTGCACCCTAAGTTATTATTTAGGAGGATGCATATGGGCTATGTAAATGCAGATGATGTGTTACCAAAGATTCTTGTTGAAGAAATTCAAAAGTATGTCGATGGTCAACAGATTTATATTCCCAGAAAGAATGAAAATTCATTATCATGGGGTGAAAAGAATGGAACAAAAGAAAAATTGGCAGAACGTAATCAAACGATTGTAAAACGCTATTATTCAGGTCAGACGATCACAGAGTTAAGTGAAGTGTATTATCTCTCTGAATAAAGAATTCAGGGAATCATACATGAATATGAAGCCAATAATAAGTGAATGATGGAGAAATTATAGTGAAAAAAGCTGATAAATATAAAGAACTTTTTAATAAAGAATATTTAATGGGGCCGAATAGTATAAGATTACTTGAGGAAATGCTTGAAAAATACCCGCTCAGACGTGGAACACGAGTACTGGACTTAGGTTGTGGAAAAGGATTAACAAGTTTGTTTCTTGCGAAAGAAGCTGATGTAAATGTTTTTGCAGCTGATTTATGGATTAGTGCAACGGAGAATAATATTCGTTTCAACGAATGGGAGGTCTCAGATAAGGTAATACCTATTCACGCAGATGCTAATGACTTACCCTTTGCGGAGGAATATTTCGATGCTATTGTGAGCATAGATTCATTTCACTATGTTGCAACACAACCAAACTTTTTTAAGAAAAAAATTTGAGGCTTCTGGCATGATGGTGGGTACTTGACCATGCCCAATTAACAACTGC
>CANOLA010000057.1 GCA_947566705.1 uncultured Lachnospiraceae bacterium
TTACTTTTGCTTGCTTTTCTCTTTCTAACTGTAGCAAATATGAACCTATTCCATCGAAACCACAATCAGGACATATTCGTGATGTCTCTGATATAAGAGAGGAACAATTTGGACATTTTATTTTTTTCGTATAACTATTTGATCCTGTTGAAATTTTAACTCCCGATTTATTTATTTCTGGTTTATTTATTTCAATTTTTAACTTATGTCTTTTAAGTATTCCATCTACATATAAATTGTACTCAACTGGCAATAAATCTAACCTTTCTATTAACGGTGCAATAATATGTTCTGGCTTTCCCTTAAACAAATAACAAGGTACATTTGCAACTAACTCTAATGCTTCTGCGTCCTTCATTCTTAATATGCTTTTTAAAGCTACTGCTACCTGCACTTTTTTACTACCATAGTCCAATAATTCTAAGCTATAACCCTTTTCGCCTGTTAAATGTAATTCTTCTGATTTCTCTCTTATTTCAGCTTCCGAACTTTCATTCAATAAATTTAGCGGGAAACCGCAATGAATACATGCCGAAGCTTTATCTGATATTTTTTCACCACATTCAGGACATTTTATAAGTGCCATTATACCACCCATTCAATCGTATTATAATAAATTTATTTTTCCAACACAATTTTATCAAAATCAGCAATCATTCTATTTACATACTTCTCACCATTCTCTTCTAAAACATATGAGTCAATTATATCTTCTACATCAACAAATGATAATATATCAGACATACTCATGTGCGCCACAAAACAATAGTCAGAAATATATTTTTTAACTACTTCTCGCTTATCAGGATGCAATGCCAAATAATAGAATAGTCCGCATTTAATATATAGGAATGGATTATGTGCAATATTATCTGCTGAAATCTGCAAATTGTAAACATCTCTTTTATCTTCCATTGATAATGGATCAAGTCCAAGTACCTTTACTAACGTTTCTTCAATATCAATCGCATAAGAATGTTCTCTCATACATTGGTCTGCCCACTGTTTTTCTTTATTATCCATGATAACTACCGCCTTTCTGCAAACAAGATTTATCCATATTATACCCCAAGGATAAACTAATAACCACAATTTTCTATTATATTATGAATCGTGTGCTTCCCATTCATCCAACATTTTCAAAAGTTCCTCTGCCTCCTCTTGGGTTATTGTTGCATCCTCTACAATAGCAAATTCTTTCATAATGGACTCTATGAATGGAGAAAGTCATGTATTATGTTGCGTATTTTTCGTTTTATATTCCCCTTCATATACCTATTATTTCTGTGAGTATCATATCTGTGAATTATATTTCTGTTACCCATTATATAAAATAGTGAATGGAATGTAAAGGAGAATCTTTCATGGACTATGGCAATTTACATCTACGGATAAATGAAATATTGGAAGAAAAAGGTATCAGCAAGAATAAAATCTGTAAAGATCTGGATATTCCCAGAACCAACTTTAATAAATACTGTCGTGATGGTGTCAGCCGTTTTGATACTGGATTGATTTATAAGTTGTGCTGGTATCTTGATATAGAGGTAGGGGAGTTGATTGAGTATAAGCGTCCTGAAGAATAATGCACTTTCGGAAATATGTTCGATAATAAATAGAAGCACCATTTTTTTCGTAATTCCGCCTATCAAAACATATGTTCGATAAATTAGAAAAACAACCATTTTATAAGGCTTTTAGGACAATTCTAATATATTTGTTACCTTTTGTAAGATAGTTCGGTAGAATCCCTTATTTTCAATACTTTCTGCCCTTTTTTATATTGTATTCTATTGTACGCAATTTGGAAAAAGCTTGATTTTCTTTACTTTTTTAATATTGATACATTTTATCAGTGTTCGGTAAAATTTTAAGAACTACCACGCAAAAGAATATTAATAGCACTTTAACATTCCATTTTTTACGCTGATACATGAATGCAATAGATATGTACTTTTTATAAAATACTGCTGCCGAATCAAATGTAAACTATCCCGACTAAAAAATGCCATTACTCGCTTCTTTACAAGCAATGGCATTACTGGCATCCAGTATATTCTAATTCCTGTTCCATAATAGTCTTTATCTTATCAACATCCGTAAATATCAAATAAATCCCACGGTTATACAGCGCAAGCACTTCCCCTAAATTTTCTGTAAGAATCCTGTTTAATTCATTATGCACTGTTACGGGTTTGTTTTCGACTGTATGTATATGATCAAAAAAATCTGCAATAATGGGAAAAGCATTCTGAATCAAGAACGCATTTTCTTTTCCTGCAAATTTACCAATAATTATTGTATTACATTTTCCATATTTTCTTTTCTTCTTTTCAATAATGACCTTATACTTTTCCACCTGTGAACTTATGGGTATCATCCAATATAGAGCTTGATTCTTTTTATCTTGTATTGCATAGAAATGAGGACGGTAATTTCCGTTTTCTTTATTACTCATCAAATATTTATCCTGCACTATACTAAAGAATTCATCTTTAATATGATAAGAATATCCCTGTCGTATCTCCATATACTGTAGCATTCTCCTTTGGGTAACTTCGTATTATGCAAATTCCCCACCGACATCAGCCGATGGGGAGCATTTACGCACTATACCATTTATATCCCACCTGTATAGCAAGTGGCATCATTTACGAACTGAATCACTTATACCCCGCACCATCAGCAAGCGGCAAACATTTACTTCTACTCATAGTATATACAGATCATAAGAAATAATCAACCTGTTTTTCATTTTTTTTGCACTGGACTTCTTATCTATTTTTTGATTCTCTGTAAAACCTCTGTAAATTCATCTGACAATTAGCATTTTTCTTAGAAAATATCAGCATTTCAAGGCTTGTGTTCGCTTCCTGCCGTGGCAGATGAATAATATTTTTATCATGTTGCTAAAACCTCCGTAAATTCTTGATTTTGCTGTGTTTTCAAGGTTTTCTTTTATATTAAAACTTGACACATCCGTCAAGACCGAAAGAACAAACGTTTGCTCAGAAGCTGTGTCCGCAGATATTCATACCGCAGCCTTTTTTCCTCTTTGGCAAAGTGTGTCTTTCTGAACTGTTCCAGACAGTTGCTGTAATCCAGTACTTCATCTCCGAACTGCTCACTGGTCAGGTCAAACACACAGCCATCTGCCACATTGAAGCAATGATAGTTTCCGCCGGGTCTTAAGATACCATAAACCTTGCCGCCGAAGAAGTCCTGCATCAGAAACGCTGTGATTGAACACTGTCCGAGTGTAGGATTATGAACACTCCACCCGTCCCTCAGCCGCGGTGCGCAGGTGTCAGCACACCAGATGTCAGAGAGAATATCGTAATAGTCTCTCGGTGTCAAACCATCTGCATCCTTAATATTGGCTTTCTCCCAGCCATAGAATCTGTATTCCTTCATTTTGCCGTTCCTTTCTCCTCTCTTATGGTTCTCATCAATCATATCCACGATTTCAAAGTACTCATCAATCTTAGCCTGTGCTTCTTCCTCTGATAGACCAAAATGCACCGTGAGCAGATGCAGGACTGTCTCAATCGTACAATCCTGTGAAAACTTATCCCGTATTAAGTCCATTGAATCCATATATCATTCCTCCATAATATGCTTCGCTCAACATTTTTCCTTCTACCTTATGAGATTTCTCCTATCCTAATCACCTGCTTATCTTCTCTGCCCCCTTGTCCTTACACAAAAGTACAAAACATATAATGCCAAGAATCACCATTGGGATATCCAAAATCACAAACCCCAAAATCGAATTCGATATAATCTCATCTGCTTTTTCCACATTAGTAAAAACCGCCAATATACTTGGATTAGCATTATTCACTGCATGCATAATAGCGGCAGGCCAAATAGAACCTGATTTTACCGTGATATATGTAAGGGCAATACCTAAAAAAGTACAGCTAATACACATAATTAAAATTCCCAGCCAGGGAAATCCCGGATAATCCGTACCAAAATTGTGTCCAACGCACGTAAGCGGCGCATGCCATAATCCCCAGATAATCCCCCCAGCCAGAACTGCTTTCTTTGTTCCCATCAGCTTTATAAGTTTTGGCATCATATAACCACGCCATCCGCCTTCTTCCCCAAGTGCCGCAAAAGAAATCATAGTTCCCTGCAAAATAGAAATTATGGGTATAAACACAACCCTACTCTTTGATATTCCAAGCTGTCTGAAGCCATCAGGATCAAAGAGTCCGGGATAAATCAAAAGAATCAGTGCATGTCCAATTTCTAAATAAATCCATGGTGCAAAAATTGCAAATAAAAAGAAAAGCCACTTTTTATTTTTAAAGCTGATCCCCATCATCATGGAATCCATGCCTGTCATAGCAAAGCCTTCCCCTGTAATCATCCGGGTAAGAATATGTGCCAAAAGCGGGGTCAGCATTCCAAGTCCGACAAAACTTTCCAGATTAGGATCGGAACCGTCCCATCTGTGTCCGGTCAGGATAAAGGCAAAAAATACAGCCCATGCCATGGTAAATGAAAGCACAAGATAGATAAGCAGTCTTTTTGTTTCTGTTTTTTCATTCAGTCTTTCCATGACTTACCCTCCTTTTGGTATCGCCCCTTCGCTACGCTCAGCGGCATGTCGTCGGAAGGCATTTTAAGAAATGCTTCGCATTTGCCTTCCTCCTACCAGCAAAATAGCATGTAATGCGGTAGGATCCGTAATACAAAATCATAACAACTAACGGTGATAATAATGACACAATTGCCACTTCCATCCTGTACTTTTCACACCATTTTACAAATGCCGCTATATTAACATGCCTGTCAACCCACGACAAGTCACCAAAAAATAAGAAGCCGATGATTCCAAATGCAATCAGCATAATAAATGCAACCTTAATAAGCATTGCCTTTTCTTTGCCGAGCAGAATAAACAAAGGAAGTTCAATTGCAGCCAGAAAAAGTGAAAATCCGGCAAATACAGGTATAAATCCGCCCAGAATCTGTGCAGCGTCTGCAATCATTCCCTCTCTGCAAAAAGCCACGCATGAAATGCTCCAGATATAAGATATCGACATAAATACATAGGCTGATACAGCCATAAATATATACTTTGACGCAATATACGCATTTTTACCAAGGGGAAGTGCGCTTATGTATCCTCTTATCTTATTTTTGTCATCAATCTCTACTATCCTTGCAACCCAGCCGTTCATAAGCCCCAGAATTCCAACCATAAACAGCCCCAGTGCAATCAGGAAGAAGGAGTCTATAAGATTCACAGCCTGTCCGTCTTCATTCTCCGCCAGAAATGCTTTTATGTCCGCCGTACCCGGAAATGCCATGCGTAGCGCAATATAGAAAACGGTCAGCACTGCCAGAAGCCAGGTAAGTTTCACTTTACTGATTCGATTGACAGACACGAAATCCTTGTACAATAATCCGCCCATTACACCACACTCCTTTTTTTCTCAGCGATTTTAACGGATACAAAATAAGAAGCTGTCATCACAATTATCGAGATAAAAAATAGAACAAAATATTTATATTTTATAAAATTTATAAATTCACTAAAAAAATCAAGAGAATCCGAATCCCCCGCCTTCACAGATGCAAAAATCAGCTTAACTTTTTTAATATTTGCAAGCATCGCAGTTATAAGAATCACTGCCCATGAAACAACGATTGCATAATCTTCTTTTCCATATCCAAATAAAAAGCAAAAAACAATCACCAGCGCGCCATAAATGCACATCAGGCTTGCTGCAGATATAATAATTCCAAAAAAATCTGCAAAAGAAATAATGTTTGTCAGCCTTGACAGCACAAAAGAAATCACAATATCCACGCCGACGCCTATTCCAAACATGATAAAAACAGTCAGGTATCTGGCCATGACACGTTTATTGGCAGAAAGAGGAAGTGTGGACGAAACAGCCCCAAATCCTGCTTTCCCGTCCATTCTGAAAATCGCTGTTACATCTGAGACCATCGCAATCGGAAGAAGCATAAACAAAATAAGCGACAAAGTAGACAGATTTTTTATGTCAATATCTGACAGATTATTCTCTGTCATCATTGTCTGATTGGCATCAGCAATATTGCCAAAACGTGCGCTTAACACAAACATAACTGATAAAACCAAAACGCCCGCCACAGTATATGCAAACAGTATCATTTGTTTTCTAAGACACATCAGGTCTTTTATCATTAATCCTTTCATATGCCCACCTCGCTCTTTGAACATCCGCTCATGCAAAATTTGCCTGCGGCAAATGAGCGGACGCTGCATGTCAAGTTTTCATAGAAAACTTGACACAACCTATTTTCCT
Organism: uncultured Lachnospiraceae bacterium; assembly: GCA_947566705.1. Classification (GTDB taxonomy): domain Bacteria; phylum Bacillota; class Clostridia; order Lachnospirales; family Lachnospiraceae; genus Roseburia. The sequence continues at coordinate 6,312 of CANOLA010000057.1, forward strand.
CCGTCAGATATGTCCGGCACATTTACATCTGTTACTGACATAGAAAAGCATAATATCCTCCAGGGAAGCCTGTTCAATTACCATTCCAGGATACAGCCTTACACATTCCTTCCTGTCATTCACCAAAACTTCAACTCCATAGGTTCCCGGCTGTGCATGTACAATAAAAGACTCTCTGATATCCTTCAATTTATCCTTTTTGCATTTAAGCAAACCATGCTTTTCCATGATATCATCCTTATTGCCTGCAAGAACAATTTTTCCGCCATTAATAAATACAACCTCATCAGCCAGCTTTTCAAGATCTCCTGTGATATGAGAGGAAAGTAAGATTGTATGGTCTTCTTCCAGAACATACTCTCTAAATATCTGAAGCATCTCATTTCTAACAATCGGATCAAGACCTGATGTCGGCTCATCCATGACCAAAAGCTTCGCATTATGGGAAAGTGCAACTGCAATCTGAAGCTTCATACGCATACCACGCGAAAAGCTGCCGCACGGCTTCTTTGCAGGAAGTGAGAAACGTTTCAAAAAATCAAAGAATGCCTTCTCATCCCAGTTTTTATAGATATTTTTCATCATAATGTTAATGTCTTTTCCCGTCATGAATTCATGGAAGCCCATCTCATCAAACACGACTCCGATATTCTCCCGAAGGCTTGCGCTGTCGTTTTTAGTATTCTGTCCAAAAACGAATATCTCCCCGGTGTCAGCATTTATTACATCCAGTATCAGCTTAATTGTAGTAGTCTTACCGGCACCGTTTTGTCCTATAAATCCGCACACCGAACCTTCCGGTACTTCAAAGCTGATATTTTCAAGTTTAAAATCACCATAATCTTTTGTAACATTTTTGATTTCTATTACGTTCATACCCTACTCTCTCCACATCAGATACGTTTCCTGTAATTCCACCATTCCTGATAAGTCTCTGAAATCACTTACCTTTTTCCTGATATAAAAGACTAAGCATTTCCTGTAATTCATCACAGGAAACCTTACCAAGAACAGCTTTATCCACTGCCATCTCTAAAAGTTCCTGAATGGCAAACATCATATTTTCTCTGACAATGTCACCATTGATTCCTTTTACAAAACTGCCTTTTCCTATTATGGAACAGATAAACCCATCCTTTTCCAAATCTTCATAAGCTCTTTTGGTTGTGATAATACTTATCTTCAGTTCCTTGGCAAGCACTCTCATTGAAGGCAGGGCATCTCCTTCAACCAGAACCCCTGTCATAATCTGACTCTTTATCTGTTCCTCTATCTGCTCATAAATAGGAACGCCGGAACTGTTGCTAATAATTATGTCCATAACCATTTCCTTTGCACGCACATTGTATATATATATTATACACACTCAATATTAACTTGTCAACGTTGATTAATTCTCCATTTTATCGCCCCCAGATACTTATCCCCTTACACAACAAACGCATGAACATTTCTATTCTTCAAATTACTACAACTGCTATGCTTTTCTGTCCTTTCCAGTCTTTTTTCTGTTTCAGCCACCCGACATCTTCCATCTGGTATATATACATAATAAATAAAAAATCACATATACTTATTCATGAGGTAAATTCAATGAATAAGTTAAAATGCTATACCATTGCAGGAATCATTTTTGTCCTTGTCACAGGATCACTTGCACATTTTCTGTACGACTGGACCGGAAAAAATGCCATCACTGGTCTTTTTACCCCCGTGAATGAGTCTGTATGGGAACACATAAAGCTTTTGTTTTTTCCAATGCTGCTGTATTCATTTTTTATGATTTATAAATTAAAAAACGAATACCCCTGCATTATTTCTTCATTGTGTTTCGGAATACTGGCAGGGGCATTTTTTATCCCGGTTCTTTTTTACACCTATACTTTCCTGCTTGGAAAAGATATCTTTATTCTGGATATCGCTGTGTTTATTCTGAGCACCATGATTGCATTCGGGCTTTCTTACGGCCTTACATTATCCTGTACGCTAAAGCCTTATACTCTTTTACTGTGCAGTTTAACGGCTGTTCTTTTTGCCTGCTTTGTGATATTCACCAGTCATCCTCCCAATCATAAACTTTTTCAGGATCCATCGTTACACGAAACAGCGGGTGCCGTAATCCGGCACCCGCTTTCATTTCAGTCACAAACACCTGTCATCCGGTGTTTATGATATTATTTTTCTTTTTATTTAGAAGATACTGCATAATTACAGATTCTCTGAAGATCCTCCAGAAGTCCGCGGGAATAATCCTCGGCTTCCCTGTAAATCTGCTCTGCACGGGCATATTCACCACTGTTTAACGCCTGAATCACTTCTGCGCCAAACTGGTGGAACCTCTTATGTTTATCTCCAAGAGCATTCCAGATTGGAAGTACTGCCGGAATCTGCGGGGTAAGGGCATAATAAAAGTGACCGAACCCACATTTTTTAGAATCAAGCTGCAGCGGAATCACCTCACGCCCGGCAACCATTTTTTTAAGGTTTCCAAGCCATGTACGGTGTGCACCGATGGCATTCTTTACATATTTGGCAAATTCTTCATTTTCCAGGTGGTAAAAAGCATCCTCTGTCATTCTGCCAATCTGCTTGACTGCATCATCCAGATTCTGCTCAATATCCACCACCGGTTTTACAGCTTCTCCCAGGTCAATACTTACCTGCTTCATAAAATCTGTGCTGTCCCTTAACTGGTTTTCCATTTCCGTCATGGAACTGCTTAATTCCTCACTGATTGCAGCAATTGAACTGACAGATTCATTAACCTTTGAAACATGGGCTTTATTCTCGTTATTTAACTCCCATACATTTTTAATCTTATCCGTCACGCCTTCAAGTGCCTTCATTGTATCTGCGGTGCTTTGTATACTCGCCCGCGATGCACTGCGGATACCTTCCAGAAACTCATTCATGCTTCCTGTCATATTCTGGGTTTCCTCTGCAAGACTACGGATTTCATCTGCCACAACTGCAAACCCGCGTCCTGCCGCGCCTGCCCTTGCAGCTTCAATGCTGGCATTTAAGGCAAGCAGATTGGTCTGCATGGAGATTGAATCAATTCCGGAAACGATTTCTCCGATATTGTCAATAATCTGAAACAGACCGTCCATATCATGCTGCAGTTTCTGGGATATCTCAATTGTCTGGGCGGAAAGATCCCTGATTGTGGTAAGCTCGTTCTGCCCCTCCTCGATTTTCCGGTAAACATCATCAGTTTCTGATGCAACGTCAATAATTGTGTTTGTCAGTTCTGTGTGCTGGTTATTTGCATCCCCGATAATATCGGCATGACCCGATGTTCCGAAAATCCTGTCTGATGCCAGCTCTATCTTATGGGAAATATCCATGATTTTTTCCGTCTGATACTGCATGGTCAGGTCAAGTGAGCTAATCTGCATTACTGCTTTGATATTTTTATCAAAAACTTCTGCAAGCTGCCCCCGTCCGCTCTGCAGCCTCTGGTACATTTCCTGTAATTCTGGAAATCTTGAATAATCCGCTTCCTTTAACTCCGAAAATGATTTGACAAGTTCTGATTTTTTTCCGATTGCCATGTCCTTACCTCATTCTTTCATCGTAGCTGTCTGCCCAAGTATAATACTCTATATATAATAATACGGAATTTTGGAGTTTTTGCAAGCATTTTATGTAATCTGACCTGTTTTCTTACATTTTCTGTTGCTTATGACGCAGCGTAATGTGGTAAATTATGAATCAGGCAGACAGTAAGGAGGTGAAAAACATGCCAGAATATACGACCGGGGAAATTGCAAAGCTGTGCGGTGTATCTGTCCGTACCATCCAGTACTATGACTCGCGCGGGATTCTTGCGCCAAGCGGACTAAGTGAAGGCGGCAGACGGCTGTACAGTGAAGAGGATGTTGCAAAAATGAAAATTATCTGCTTTCTCCGCGAACTCGGCCTTTCCATCAACAGCATCAAAGAACTTCTTACGGAGGAACGCTCCGGGGAAATTCTTTCCATTTTACTGACGGAACAGGAGAAGAAGCTGAAAAGTGAACTGGAGGACAAAGAACTGCAGCTGAAAAAAGTTACGGAACTGAAACAGCTTCTGAAAAAAGACTCACATTTTACAATTTCATCCATTGGTGACATGGCATATGTGATTGAAAATAAGGAGCAACTGAAAAAAACCCGTTTTTTACTTATTCCAGTGGGTATTGCAATGGATATTGTGGAAATCTGCACGCTGATTTACGGAATCATGACAGGAAAATGGCTGCCGTTTGCACTCGGTATGTGTTTTGTCTTTGCCGCGGGGGCACTGGCTTCGGCTTTCTATTATAAAAGAACTGCCTATATCTGCGGTGTATGCCACACCGTATTCCGTCCCGCTTTCCGAAAATGCTTTTTTGCACACCACACACCAGACATGCGGAAACTGACCTGCACTGCCTGCAGGCATCACGGATTCTGTGTGGAAATTTATAAAAAGGAGAATCAGAATAATCATGAATAACTTCAGAGAATTTTTACCCTTTATCATCCCCCTGGCAGCTGCAGAAATCCTACTGCTCGGTTATACGCTGCACCATATTTTAACACACGAAAATTACCGCAGGGGAAACCGTACACTCTGGATTTTTGTTACGATCATAGGAATGCAGTTTATTGGACCCATCCTTTATTTTCTGCTTGGCAGGGAGGAATCATAATATGGACGCGCTGACCATTACGAATCTGACAAAAAAATTCGGGGACAAAACAGTTCTTGACAAACTGAACCTGTCCGTTCCAAAGCACAGTATATTCGGCTTTGTCGGAAAAAACGGCGCCGGAAAAACCACCACTATGAAAACAGTTCTCGGTCTTTTAAAGCCTGATGAGGGGCGAATTACTGTCGCAGGGGAACGGGTGGTTTACGGACAGACAAAGACCAACCGGCATATTGGATACCTTCCCGATGTTCCGGAGTTTTATTCTTACATGACGCCGTATGAATATCTGGCTTTCTGCGGAAAAATCAGTGAAATACCAGCGAAGGATTTAAAATCACGCTGCTGCGGGCTTTTGGAGCTGGTCGGTTTGAAAAATGAAAAGCACCGTATCAAAGGGTTTTCGCGGGGAATGAAACAGCGCCTGGGAATTGCACAGGCACTGTTAAACCGCCCGAAGCTTTTAATCTGCGATGAACCAACCTCCGCCCTTGACCCTGTCGGAAGAAAGGAAATACTGGACATTCTGCTTTTAGCAAAAGAACAGACCACCATACTCTTTTCCACACATATCCTGTCAGATGTGGAACGTATCTGCACAGACGCTGCCTTTCTGGACAAAGGAACCATTGTACTGCAGGGAAGCGTTTCCGGAATGCGAAACCTTAATTCGTCAAAGAAATATGTTCTGGAACTGGCGGACAGAAAAGATACAGAAAAAATCATGCAGGCATTTACCGGCCTGACTTTAAACCAGAATCATGAACTGGTATTTCGCGAAGAAAGCGGACTTTTATTTTCCATACTGCATTTTATTGCGGAGCAGAAAATCCCCGTACAGAAGCTTGAACATATGGAAATCCCGCTGGAAGATTTATTCCTGGAGGTGACAAAACCATGAAAACCTTACTGGCTGTTTTAAAAAAGGAATGGATGGAAACGGTTCGCAGCGGAAAACTTACCGTCCTTGTCATTTTATCTGTCCTGTTCGGCATTATGAATCCTGCCATTGCAAAGCTGACACCGTGGATGATGGAGCTTCTTTCTGAGTCACTTTCCGAAAACGGGTTAAGCGTCGGAAACATTACAGTAGATGCACTGACATCATGGACACAGTTTTTTAAAAACATCCCCCTCCTGCTGGTTGTTTTTGTCCTCATTTACAGCAGCATATTTACAAAGGAATACCAGTCCGGCACACTCATTCCCATACTGACGAAGGGACTGCCCCGGTATAAAATCGTACTGGCAAAATTCATTCTGGTATTCTCTTTATGGACACTCTGCTACTGGCTCTGTTTTCTGGTTACTTACGGATACAATGCCTTTTACTGGGACAACCGGACCGTATCCTGCCTGTTTTCTGCCGCACTTTACTGGTGGCTGTTCGGTGCAGGTATAACCAGTGTAATGGTATTTTTTTCCGCATTTTCCTCCGGCAGTACCGGCGTACTTCTGGGAACCGGAGGATACGTCACTGCCGCATATACTGCGGGACTGCTTCCCCACATAAAGGAATACTCGCCAGTGATGCTGACAAATTCCCTGCAGCTTTTAACAGCTTCTGCAAAGCCGGATGGCTGCATGAAAGCGGTACTGGTAACAGTACTTCTTGGCACATTCAGTGTTGCAGCATCTGTCCCTTTGTTTAACAGAAAACAGCTTTAAAAAAGACCGCCGTACCGGAATATATTTCCTGTACGGCGGTTTCTTTCATTTCATTATTTCTTATGTTCCTGAATTACAACTTCCCCTTCTGCGCCCTCAATATCCCGGATAATTTCACCGACTGCCGGGACGTAAATATGACCGGAAAGCGGATTTTTGATGCTGGCAATCTCTGCCGTCAGCACAGCCTCCACTTCAGAACGCTCAAAACATAAATCCGTATCTGTCATCTCGCAGTCCACAAGCTTTAAATTCTTACAATAACAAAGCGGCTGTGTTCCGGAAATTTTACAGTTCTCAAACGTCAGGTTCTCACTGTACCACGCCAGGTATTCCCCCTTTACCACGCTGTTTCTTATGGTAACATTTTTCGCATGCCAGAACGCGTCCTTGGTATCAAACACACAGTTTTCAAAAACCGAATCCTCGATATACTGGAACGAATATTTTCCTTGCATGCGCACATCCAGAAAATTCAGGTTTGTGGAGCGCATCATAAAATATTCGCTTTCGGCCGTGCAGTTTTCCATATCCAGTCCGTGTACCGACCAGCCAAATTCCGGGGAAATGATATCACATTCTGACATATTTACCTTCTGACATTCCCGCAGCGCCTTAATTCCGTGAAGCCTGCTCCCCAGAATATCAATTTCGCTAGAATACCAGAGTGCTGCCCTGCAAAGCTCTGTCATTTCGGACCCCTTTATGGTAAGCCAGCGGTCATGCCAGAACGGGTAACGCAGATTAAAGAAGCAGTTATCCACGGTAATATCCCGGCACTCTTTTAAGGCGCTTTCCCCGTCTGCCGGACCATCAAACTTACAGTTTTTTACCAGAAGTTCCTTTGCACCGTACAGGGCGCGTTCTTCATCAAAAGTTTTGTTTGTAATGGTATCCATCATAAACCTACTTTTCTGTCCGTTCTTTAATATATGTCTCTATAAAGTCAATGGTTCTTTCCAGCCCAAGCTTACTGCTGTTCATGCAAAGCTCATAATGGCGGGCGTCCCCCCACTTGATATCGCAGTAATGGTTATGGTAGTCCCTTCTGGTCTTGTCATGGCGTGCAATTGCCTCTTCTGCTGCCTTTCTTGAGAATCCGCGCACGTTTTCCACTCTCTTGATTTTTGCTTCCCTGTCACCGATGATAAAAATCGAAATCAGCCCTTCATAATCCTGCAGCACACTCTCAGAACAGCGGCCAACCACTACAAATGACTCGCCTGATTTGGCCTTGTCACGCAGGAAATCAAACTGCATCATCGCTATATTTTCTTCCGGTGAATTACTGAACCCGCGCACACTTCTGGAAAGAAACTTTTTCTTTGGAAGCTCGTCATACTTATTCAGTTTTTGTACGTTGAAACCTTTTTCCCTTGCCACCTCATCCAGAAGATTGTGGTCATAAATCGGCAGCTCAAACCGCTTTGCCAGCTGCGCCGCAATAAAATGCCCGCCGCTACCGTATTCACGGCTTAAGGAAATAATTAACTGCTTGCCCATATTGTTCTCCTTAATAGAATATCAAATTTTATAAGTATCTAACGAAAATAAACACTGTACTAATCACCAGTACAATCGCTGTAGCCGGTACTGCCTTTTTACAGTACTCGCCCCATCCAATCGGATGTCCTGCCTTTGCAGCAACCGAAGTTCCCACAACATTTGCGGATGCACCAATCGGTGTTGCGCTTCCTCCGATATCCGTTCCCATGGAAAGCGCCCATGCCAACACACTTAAATCTATGCCCTGTGTCTTTGCCAGTGTGTCAATGACCGGAATCATGGTTGCTGAGAATGGGATGTTGTCAATAAATGCACTTGCAATCGCAGATACCCAGATAATGATTGCAATCATTAACATCGCATTACCGCCGCTGACATCCCCGATAAAGCCCGCAACGACTTCAAGAATACCAGTCTGCTCCAGACCGCCGACAACAACAAACAGTCCGATAAAAAACAGCAGCGTCTTATAGTCCACTTTTTTTAAAACTTCCAGCGCATATTTTCCAGAAGTAACAAGTGTTACCAGTGCAATGGACAGCCCGATAAACGCAACGGTAAGTCCTGTCATTGCATGTGTTACCAGCATGGCAACTGCACATAAAAAGATAACGGTGCTGATGCCAAAACCTACCTTGTCCTTTATCGCACTTTCCGGTGTCGGAAGCTTGGAAATATCAATCTTTTTATCTTTATTCCCTGCAAACTCCCTGCGGAATGCAAAATAGAAAAATACAACAATCACAACAAGCGAAACTGCTGCAATCACACCCGTATTCATCACAAAATCCGCAAATGAATAGCCAAGCGAGGTTCCGATAATAATGTTTGGCGGGTCACCGCACATCGTTGCAGAACCGCCCAGATTCGCACAGAAAATTTCTGCCAGAATCATGGGAACCGGATTAAAGTCCAGTAACTGTGCCAGCTCTACTGTAACTGCTGCAAGGAACAAAATAACCGTAATACTGTCGATAAACATGGCAAGTACAAACGACATAATCATAAACGTGATGAAAATCGGAACTGTCTTATAATTGACCAGTTTTGCAATCCGCATGCAAAGCCAGCGGAAAAACCCGACCCTCGCCATGCCTTCGACCATGACCATCATACCTGCAATAAAAATAATGGTTGCCCAGTTAATACCACTGGAGGATTCGGATGCCTCACCAGCCTGGTACCAGAAATCAAGCGTGAATATATTCTGTACATTCAGCGTTTTGATTACTGCTGTCATACTGTGAAGGCCGAGACCGAATACCAGGAGCAGCGTCAGAAACCCACAACCTAAAGTAATATAATGCCGTTCAATCTTATCCATAATGATCATCAGAAACATAACCACAAAAATAAGTACGGCAAGTACCTGTGCGAATAACATGTGTGCACCTCCTAAAACTTTTTTATCGCTTATATTCTACTCCTTTTTTTCAAAAATGGAAGCACAAATTTACAAAATATTTACTTCTTTTAATTTTTTCTTCATTTTTCTTATTACTGATTCAGGTGAAGGACAACCTGCATTTTTTCTCCAGGATGCATCTTTCGCCCGCAAATTTCCCACATTTTGTGCTCATCTCCGTATAGCATCAATATATTGTGTCAATATATGTAAATTAACTGACTATTTCAGGCGAACCGGAAAGTGAAAATCCGGATTCCAGCAGCATCCTTGTATACGGATGTTTCGCATCACTTACCAGTTTTTCTGCCGGAAGCTTCTCCACAATCTCTCCCTGACGCATCACTGCAATCTCATGCGCAAATGACTGCACCAGTGCCAGGTCATGCGCCACAAAGACAATGGCTGTCTGTTTTTCCTTCTGCAGCCGGACAATCAGCTCAATCATATTTTTCTGTACCGACACATCCAGTGCCGAGGTCGCCTCGTCCATTACGATTACCTCCGGTTCCAGCGCAATGGCACGCGCAATCGCAACCCGCTGTTTCTGTCCGCCGCTCATGGAGTGGGGATAACGGCCGGAAAAATCCTCCGGCAGTTCCACCATTTCAAGAAGCTTCCGTGCGGCTTCCTCCTTTTCCTTCGGTGAAATCCGCTTAAAATTCAAAAGCGGTTCACAGATGATATCGCGGACTTTCATTTTGGGATGAAAAGACGCGGACGGATCCTGGAAAACCATCTGGATATGCTGCCTGATCTGCCGCCTTTTTTCCCCCTTTAATTTTGTGATATCCTGTCCCCTGTACAAAATCTCTCCCTTGTCCGGAGTATCAAGAAGCGTCAGCATCCGCAGAAAAGTACTTTTTCCGCAGCCTGACTCCCCTGCAATTCCAAGGGTTTTCCCCTTATATAACGTCAGGCTGACGTCAGAACATGCCGTAAATACCTCTTTGTCTGACGACAAAAAACGGCGTGTGACATGCTTTGCCTCCATAATTACCTCTTCCTTTTCATGAGACATAACGTTTCCCTCCCAGTACCGGAACTGCATCCAGCAGCTTTCCAGTATAAGCGTTTTCACTCTTCAGCAGATGCTCCTTATCGCCGCGGTCCGTAATTTTTCCGTCTTTCATCAGAATAATCTCATCCGACATAAAGGCGGCAACCCCAAGGTTGTGCGTCACCATCAGAATACTGGTATTCTCTTTTCTTAAATCCTTCATCTGCCGGACAATTTCCGCCTGCGTGACCGTGTCCAGCGCACTGGTCGGCTCATCGGCAAGGAGCAGCTTTGGCTGAAATGTCATCGCCATCGCAATTCCCACCCTCTGCCTCATTCCGCCGGAAAGCTGGAACACATAGCTTTTCATCACACGCTCACTGTCGGGAAGCTGCATCCTTCTTAACATGGACACCGCTTTCTCCCATGCCTGCTTTTTCGGCATCCTTTCATGGATACGGATGTATTCCACAAACTGGCTTCCAATGGTTCTGATTGGGTTTAACATGGCACCGGTATCCTGAAAAATCATAGACATTCCCATGCCGCGCAGCTTTCCCCATTCCTCTTTTGAACCGGACAAAAGGGATTTTCCTTCAAAAAGGATATCTCCTGCCGTCACCCTGCCGCCTGCTGCCAGAAGCCCGAACACGGCACGGATTACTGTGGTTTTCCCGCTTCCGCTTTCCCCTGCAATGGTGCAGACTCTGCCCTGTTCCAGTTTTAAATGAAAATGGTTCACTACCGTTTTTTCCCCGTAGGAAACACACAAATCCTTAATTTCCAGCATTTGTCCCCTTACTCCTTTCGCACATCCAGCACATCCCGCAGACTGTCACCCAAAAAGTTAAACACAAGCACCACAAGAAAAATAGCAAGTCCCGGAAAAACCATCAGCCAGGACGCCGTCTGCATATGCGGGCGTCCCTCATTCAGCATCAGGCCCCATTCCGGCGCCGGCGGCTGCGCACCAAATCCCAGAAAAGACAGTCCTGCCAGTTCCAGAATCATACTCCCGATATCTGTTGCCGCCGTAACAACCAGTGTCGGAAGTACGGCAGGAAGCATATAGCGGGTTAAAATGTACCACTGCCTGCTGCCTGCCACAACCGCCGCCTGTACATAGTCACTGTGCCTGATTTTTGCCACAAGGCTTCTCGCCAGCCTTGCATATTTCGTCCAGCTGACGAATGAAACGGCAATTACTGCATTTTTTATGCTTGCACCAGAAATTCCGGCAACTGCAATCGCCAGTACCATGCCCGGAAACGAAACCATCATATCAGAAAACCGCATAATCACGGCGTCCATAATTCCTCCAAAATATCCTGCCAGTATGCCAAGCAGTGTTCCCAGCACAAAAATAATGGCAACAACCGCCAGTGCGGCGCTTAATGTGATTCTCGCCCCGTAAATCACGCGGGCAAACACATCCCTTCCCAGCTGGTCAGTGCCAAACCAGTGATGGGAATCCGGCGGAAGCAGCGCATCCGCAAGCTCTGCATCTACCGGACTTTTTCCGGCACAAAGAACCGGTGCAAAAACTGCTGCCAGTATAATAAGAATGGCGCAGACTGCAAAAGTTAAAAATACAGCATATTTTGTCGCTTTAAACCTTTTCATGCATTCCCCCCTTACCGTGAACACAACGTTCAACGCTGGCGCTTTCCCTGGTCCGCGGGTCCAGAAGGCTGCAGAAAATATCCACCAGCCAGTTAATCAGCATGTACATAAGCGAAACCCAGAGAACATATCCCTGAATCAGCGGATAATCATATTTCATAATCGCTGAAACTGCCAGGTTCCCCAGTCCCGGACAGGAAAAAATCACTTCCACAACCGCTGTCCCCCCAAGCAGGGAACCAAGGGAAAGTCCAAGCATGGTAATTAAGGGGAGCAGTGCGTTTGGAAACACATTTTTCCAGAGAATCCTGCTTTCTTTCATGCCAAGCGCACGCGCTCCTGTCACATAATCCTGGTTCAGTTCTTCCAGCACTGCCGTCCGCACCTGCCTGGTGTATTTTGCCGTCATGGCAAAGGCAAGTGTTGCCGCAGGCAGAACCATGCTTTTTAAATCACCGCCGGAGGAAAGCACCGGAAACCAGGCTAATTTGACAGCAAAAACCAGAAGAAGCAGTAAACCCACCCAGAAATTTGGCATGGACACTCCGAAAAAAGTAACAATCCTGACCAGCACATCCGGCCATTTGTTCTGGTACACGGCTGCTGCCATGCCAAGCGGCACTGAAAATGCCAGCATAAATACAAGTGATAAAAGCGTGAGCTTCACTGTTGGCAGAAGTCTGGACAAAAGCAGCTCTCCCACTGGTTTTCCAAAAGAATACGAAGTTCCAAAATCCCCTTTCAGGCAGTCAGTGAGCCAGTCCAGGTACTGCACGGGAATCGGACGGTTTAGTCCCATCTCTTCCCTGGTTTTCTGTATCATTTCTTCATCCGGCATCACTCCGGCGGACGCGTACATGGTACGCACCGGATCTCCGGGCGCAAGGTTTGTCAGTATAAACGTCAGAAAACTCATTCCCAGTAAAACCACCAGCATCTGTATGAGCCGCCCTGCAATTTTTCCCTTTTTCAAAACATTTTCTCCCTATTCCGCCGGTTTTATCTCCGTTGTTATCCAGTAATAATCTGCCGTATGAATGACTGCACCTTTTACTTTTTTTGAAGAGCACATGGAGCTGTTATAGTACCCGTGCACCAGAACTGCTGCATCATCAATTAAAATCTGCTGCATTTCTGCAATTAAAGCTGTCCGCCCGGCTTCATCCATTTCGGTAAGAAGTTTTTCATATAACTCATCATACTTTTCATTTTTATAGTTACAGTAATTGGCGGTTCCTTTGGAGTACCAGTTGGCAAGATACTCCTGCGGGTCCCCGGTTCCCACGGTTGTCCAGTTACCGGAGCTTAAATCATATTCGCCCGATACGGTCAGGTTCCATAAGGTGTCACCGTCGGTTGTATGAATCGCTGTGTCAATGCCAATTTCCTTCAATAAATGCTGTACCCCTTCTGCCAGGGTGGCAAGACCACGGTTATCATAAGTGATATAATTTAGTTTTACCGGCGTTCCGTCCAGTTCCCTGATTCCATCTCCGTCACTGTCCACAATGCCTGCAGTATCCAGGAGCTGTTTTGCCTTTTCCACATCATAGGCATACGGATTATTCAGCTCGTCATAGTGATAGTTCAGATTAGAAGGAAGCACGGAAAATCCCGGCGTATACAGTCCCCCAAGAGTCACATTACAGAGCGTGTCCGTATCTACTGCCATAAGAACAGCCTGGCGCAGGGCATCATTTTTCAAAAGACCGTCCTGGTTTATACTGGTAAAGCCGCAGCGTACCCCGTTTGCAGTAGTCACATCATAGCTTTTGTCTTCTTTTAATGTGTTTAAATCGCTGACTTCCGTAATATTTTCGACGAGATCCACCTGCCCGCTCTGCAGCGCCATGGTCTTTGCGGAGGAATCATTGATAAATTTCAGCTCCATCCCGTCAAACGGAACTTCTCCGTTCCAGTAATACTGGTTTGCCTTAAAATCCACCCCGACAGCAGCTTCAAACTCTGTCACTGCATACGGTCCGGTGCCGATGGCGCCCTCGTCAAAATTTTTTGTGTTCTCCACATCAAGAACTGCAAACACCGGATAGGCAAGGTTTTTTCTCAGATCAGGATATGCAGTGTTTGTTTTAATCGTCAGACTGCCACTGGCATCATCTGCAGCCATGGAAGCACAGTCAAGAAATTTTTCCGGTGTGGAGCTTCCCTCGCAGGCAAACAGACGCTCATAGCAGTCTGCAACCTTCTGCGCCGTCACATCCTCCCCGTTAGAAAATTTCACGCCATCCCTGATATGAAATGTCCATGTTTTATGGTCGGACGATACCTCATATGTATCACAAAGACACGGTTCTGCCTCCATCGCGTCATTAAAACGGAACAGGCATTCCCCGACACCAAACCTGGTACAGTTCCATGCTGCATTTATCATGTTTCCCGGATCTATGGAATCCACATAGTCAAAACAGCCAAACTTTAATATCTGTTTCCCGCCGTTTTCTGATGACTGCATGGTACTGTCCACTTTGTCTCCTTTGCTGCAGCCCGTAATAAAGGATGCTGAAATTGCAAGGGCTGTTACGATACTCATGAATCTCTTTTTCATTTTGTTTTCTCCTTCATAATAAAACGCGAATGTCTGGTGTAAATGATGCGGCATTTATCTGGGCATAAAAAAGAACCAGCTGGTTATCTACAGCTGATTCTGTCAAAATGGTACTATATTTTTATACGCAAAAAAGAACTCTGGTATATGTCGTATTCCGCAAGGAATATGACCTGTGCCAGAATTATTTGTGGCGTAAATACCCTTATCAACCGTAAGTGATTTACAAGAGCTATAAGCAGGTCTCCTGACTTAAGGTCATCGCCTGCTGCGCCTTCCCAAAAGTGAATCGAAATCTTTCAGTGACATTCATACAGCAGTCTCACTATCACAGTGACGGGATCGTTCCGGAATTGCACCGGATTCCCTTTTAATCCTTGTATGGTGCATGAAGCGGAGCATTTGAAAATATACTCTGCCCATGCCCCAAAAGGAACTTATAGTCTACGGTAAAATTTACCGATTTATATATGTAATTATTTTGTTCTATAATTATAAAGATAAATTATACCACTCAGTAAAAAATATGTCAAATTATCCCAGCACTTTTTTTACCATTCCTGCATCAAACACCACAGAAGGAACATGTTCGACTTCTATCTGGTAAAGTGCATTGGCAGCAAGGTGCTCCGCGGCCTGTTCAAGGTCACGGATACCGGAGGTGTTTTTATATTTTTCAATCACAGCATCCAGTCCGTCAGCTGTAAAGGTGCATTCATTTTCACGCAGTCCCATGCGTTTAACTACTTTTTTCAGTGCAAAATCAGAAAAGATGATTTTCTTTTCCTCACTGGTATAATCCGGTATATCTATCACGGCAAAACGCGACATCAGGGGTGCACTGATTCTGTCCCGGTCATTTGCTGTTGCAATCGGATAAACGCCAACCGTCGGAATCATGCATTCCATGTAATTATCAGTAAAGCCCAGGTTATCCAGAAGCGTTAAAAGAACGTCCGCCGGATTACCGTTTCCTTTCCCGGCACTCGCCTTGTCCAGCTCATTAATAATAAACACCAGGTTTGACTCGCCTGCCATGGAAAATGCCTCCATAATAATTCCCGGTTTTGCATTCGCATAGACCCTGGAGCTTCCGGTCAGCTGCTCCGGATCATTGATGGAACTCATATCAAGTGTCGTCCACGGAAGCTTCAGAATCCGCGCCACTGCATAAGCAATCTGGGACTTTCCGGTTCCGGCAGGTCCAATCAGAAGAAGCCCGTATGCCGGAAGGGTGTGCGTTCTGTTAATCTGGATAATGGTTTCCATAATGCGCTGTTTCACGGGCTCCATTCCGTAAAGCTCCTCATCTAAAATCCTGCGTGCCTCTTTGGGGTCAATGGACTCAAAATAATTATTTTTCCACTGGATATTCATCATAATGGAAAGTGCACGCTGTGCATGACGGCGTTCCTCCACGGATACCTCCGCAGAACGTGCAACGGCAAGATTTCTTCTCGCCCACAGCTGGATGTTGTCAGGAAGCGTTTTCCCGGCGCAGGTCATAAAATCCGTGATGCTCTGTAAGCTTGTAAGCTTCATT
>CANOLA010000058.1 GCA_947566705.1 uncultured Lachnospiraceae bacterium
GGAAGGGGCTTTCACCTCTTCCCTTTATTTTTGCCAATTAAAATTTTACACTAACCTGGTGTTCGTTTTTCTTATACAACCATATGGAGTCGTTCCCTGTATTTGGGAAAATTAAAAAGAATTGTTTTAAAAGCATATAAATGAAAATTCCATCAGGCTTTACGCCATCATTGGCGTGATGGATTTCATACTTTTAGTGTAATGCATATACAGTATAAATGCAAGAAATTTTTCTGATAATCAAAAATATCTTCATACAGAAGAACATTTCCCAACCCTGCACGGAATCCACTCCACCGGCTCCCCGTACCCTTGAATACGCTCTGCAAACACCGAAACCTCATCATAGGAATTTGCCAGTAAACCATAACTGTTAAAAACTGCACCAGGCAGCATCTCCTGCAGGCTGTTGCATAAAAAAGTATGAAAGCTGCCAGTATCCCATCCTAAAATGTCATATCCAAGCAAATCATGTTCATCCGCACATCCGGTCAATTCGAGGCAGCTATTCCCACGCATCTCATCTTTCAGAAATTCAAAATACTTTTCTTCGGCAGATACACTTACCAGAATACAGTTCTTTGAAAAAAAAGAATCATAAAAATGGCGGGCATCTGAAAGACTGACAAACCTTCCGTCAGCGGAAAGCGTTCTGTCAAATAAGGTTCCTGTTTCTTTTATCAGAATTTCCGCTTTTTCAGCATCCAGATTCCAGCGCTTTTTATAGGCATCCCGGTCTTTTTCACTAACATAACTGTTCTGGAAAAAACATGTGTCCAGTCTTGGATGAATACCGCCAAAACATTCGCTGACGGACACCATTGTCCCGTCTCTTTTCAAAAACTGCGGAATCTTTATCTGTTCACAAATATAATATCCAATAACCCTCCTCATTTTTATTTACTCCTTTATCCATTTTACATTTTTAGATGGTTTTCCGTTTTTCAGGAAATCTTTTATAATATTTCGTATAATCCCACAATCGTTCGTTGTCATGTATTGCGGGTATAAACTGCCCTGTATCGCAATATTTTCTCCCCTGACGCCTGAATTGTAGTAATGCGTGATGCCGTTCCACTCGTCTGTAATCCCAATTGCACAAAGTTCCCCTTCACAGGAAATTGTCAGACAGCGCATGGAATTTTTGCTTTTTTCTTCTATTTCAAGCAGTTTGAATTTATTCCGGAAACAGCGATTTTCTATTTCTTCATAAAGTGTATCCTTTGTATATTCTGTCAGCTTATCTTCTGCCAGTTCCCAGTGATTATTATCAACTGTAAAACAGCTTACTTTTGTAATTACATTCGTATTTTTTGTTTTCTTTTCTGCTGTCTTTATACTTACTTTTATTTCATCGGCAGATACTTCTGTTCCCCACATTTTTTTAAGTGTCTTCGCGAGATTTTTCCGTCCTGCAGCTGTACAGTGTATGGTAACATTATCTTTTTGTAATGATGATGTATTAAGGAACATGTGATCACACCAGGACGAGGATAAAACGCTTAGCTCAATCGGCTGGTTAAGATTTTCACAATGCCTGAACATCTCTGACATTTCTAAAACATTTTCAGGAATTTTTACAGGCTGATTGAAACTTTTGCAGCCGCTAAACATGCTGCAGCTATTATTCACTTTTTCTTTCAGTGCAACTGGCTGGTTAAACGACTCACAACCCTGAAACATATGCGAACAGCTTTCTACACCTTCCCGGATGACAACCGGCACATTAAATTCTTTTTTGTCAATCTGATAATCCTCACAAAAGCTTTTCACCGCAAAATTAAATGTATGCCTTGTATCAGGCATAATTGTCAAAAGATTGTTTTCTTTATCGTATATGTAGTCACTGCGTTTGATTTCATATTCCAGTCCGGCTTCCATTTTATTTCTCCCCTGTATGTTCTTCAAAAATATAAACCCAATCAGGGACTGTGCTTTTCACAGTCCCTGAAAAATTACACCTTATTCTTTTTTAAAATCCCGTATCACAGCAAACGCCGGAAGCACATTTCCGTCATAATCAAACAGCGCCTGGTTTGCCCATTCGTTGCCGCACGGCCCGCTGTCATTCATATACTCCAGCGAAGCAGGAGTTGCCCAGCCGGAACCCGGTACCGGAATCCATGCCGGCTCCCACCAGAAAAAGCCGCATCCTTTATTGTCCGCAACAGACGCCACCCGGTTTAAGAAATCCTTCGTAAAATCCGCCTGCCCCTGGACAGTCATTGGATAGTCAATGGCTGATACAAGCTCCGGTTTTGTCGCATAGCCCTTGCGCTCGCTGTCCGGAAGTTTTTCATACTCCCTGTAATCCTCCATTGTATATCCCATGGACACCTCGGCGACAATCAGTTTCTTGCCATACCGCTTTGCAATATCATTCATATTGGCGGAAAGACTTTCGAGGTTTCCATGCCAGAACGGATAATAGGAAAGCCCGATATAATCAAAATCCTCCCCCAGCGGGATATAATGGTCGAACCAGTCCCTGTACAACTCATTGTTTCCGCCGTTATCCAGATGAATCATTAGCGGAATTTCTGCTTTCACCGCACGGCAGGCACGGATACCGGCACTTACAAGCTTTGCAATGTTTTCATAATTCGGCATCTTTCCCTCCGGCCAGAGAAGCCCGTTGGAAAGCTCGTTACCAACCTGAATCATGGTGACATTCACCCCGGCAGATAACACTGCGGTTAAGGAATCCTTTGTAAAATCATAGACCGCCTTCTCCAGCTCTTCCATGCCGAAATCCTTCCATGCCTTCGGCTTAATCTGCTTGCCCGGATCTGCCCAGAAATCACTGTAATGGAAATTCAAAAGGACACCAAAATCCTTACCGATCCGCTTTCCAATGGCTATGGTTTCTTCCAGGTTATTATTGCCTGCACCGTATGGTTCCCCGGTTTCAGATTTCGGATCATTCCACAGACGAAGCCTGATGGTGTCCACCCCGTAATCTTTCATAATCTGCAGGATGTCCTTTTCTTTTCCGCCGTCAAAGTATTTCGCACCGCAGCGTTCCAGTTCCAGCATGGTTGATAAATCCATGCCTTTCATAAATTCAGCCATAACTGCCCCCATTTAATCAAAATCGTAACTATTCCGCCTTCTGCTGAATAGTTACGCATCAAGCCATGCAAAATCGCTTCGCGATGGCTTGATGCCACAACCACTACACATTCTTACGGACTTTGCAGCAAAGTGCAAAGTCCTAAGCTAAACTGCTAATCGAAATCAAACTTTGTAAAACGCTCATACATCGCGCCGTATTTTTTGCGCACGTCCTCATTTCCTGCAAGCACCTGTTCCTCTGTGCCGCGGAACTGGCAGCGGATGCAGCTGTAAATCCCCGTATCTTTATTGTAGAACATATCAATATCCAGATCCCTCATAAAACAGGACGGACATCTGTAATTTAATTTGCCTTTTCCAAGTTGAGCCATGTTGCAAATACCTCCTTTTCTTCAATTTTTTTCTTATATCCAAGCTTGAACATTGGAGAGAATGCATAACCCTCTTCGATATACCCTTCTGCCTCTGCAGACGGGGTAAGTGAAACCTTTGTCTGGATTGCCGGAATGACTGCACTGACAGCAGTTGCGCCCATTTTCTTTGCATCACGGCATTTGTATTCGTAATTGATCGTCTGCGGGTCACTTCCCTCACATGCCAGAGTAATTCCTGTCATATCCTCCGGATATTCGGTTGTTCCGTAGCATGCAGTGATATACTCATCCAGATAAATCTCTGCATCCGGATTGCTGATTTCCAGAATATTACGTTCGATTTTAATGTTGGAAGAACCTTCCTCAAAATATTCCTTTGTCTGCAGCTTTACTGTCACATCATAAAACTGGATTTCCACCGGATCAAGCGTTAAAATCCTGTTCTTCTTTCCATCAATCATTTCTTCGGAGAAATGACTGTGTGTCGGGCAGAGACAGAGGTCTACTTCCTCACCCTTGTAGGAAAGCTTTGCAGAACGTACGGTTCCTGCCCCTGCATAATGCGTAAAGTATCCTGCACGGTATTTCTCCTGGATTAAGAACGGATAGGAAGCATCCTGTACATGCTTTGTTCCGATTCCCACCGGCCACTCCAGCTTTGCAGCATAAGGACGTAAATCCACAATCGCACCGCCCTGGTCCATATTGACACAGGCCCTCATGTAAGGATCACAGTACCAGAACAGCTGCTTGTCTGAGCCGTAAAGAATATCACGCCACGGCGCACATTCCGGCTCATTGTAGTTTCCGGCATTCACGCCTTTCTTCTCCCTGTAATAATCAGCAAACTCGGACATTGTCATGTCAACCAGTTTGCCCTCTTTCTTTAACTTGCCATAGTAGGCACAGCCGTCCGTGTAGGATTTTAACAGAAGCTCATACGGCTGCTCCCAGCGTCCCATTTTATTCATCCAGCCCGGTCCCACGAACATCATGTTGTAGGCATAGCCATTGTTGTATTTTTCCAGATCCCGGTACTGGTCAATCAGGTTGTAAAGATACGGGTACTCCCATGTCTTTGTATCATAAATCATACCGCGCAGCACGTTCTGCGGATGGGTTCCGAAATTAGAGCCGTTTCCGTCATAGCAGGCAATCAGGTCGCGGGAAAGATGCGGGATTGCAACAATACCGCTGTCCTCTTCCTTATTGGCAGCCGGTGCATGGGTATTCTGCTTTGAAGGAATCCATGGTGCCCAAGGGCCTCCGTCAAACAGTGTATACCATGAATTGTTGCAGGTATGGTATGCCTTTGGTCCTTCTTCCCAGCAGGTTGCCACTGCACATTTTACCATCGGGTATTTTTCCTTAATGTAATTTGTCAAATCGGCATCCATGTAGTAAGAACCAGTGGATTCCGGATAAAAGCCGAATTTCTCATAAAATTTTTCAAATACATCATTTACAATTGCTTTTTTGTCTTCCATGGAAAACATCCAGATACAGAAATCCTTCGTTTTGTATTTCTCACGGAATTCCTCGCACGGAAGTCCCAGCAGTGAAAGCGCAATCTCATCCCCGTATTCTTCGTGGTCATGCTTTGCAATCTCAACCGCCTCGTCGTTAAAGAGCGCCGCATAAGTCATCTGGATTGTTACCTTCAGTCCATTCTCATGCGCCAGCCTCTGCTGTGTTTTGAAGATATCAAGTGACTCCGTAAGGAGCGCCTTGTCCCCAATATCTTCCTGTTTCCCCTGTCCGGTCACTGTTGCAGAATACTCTGGAACCATTTCCGGCCGATGGATAATGTTCACAATAAATTTGTCCATCTTTTTTCCCTCCTCTTAATTATATAACTTTATATTACAGTATGGCAGATTGCTGCAAATCATATTATGATTTTTTATGCCATATGTCTTGCATCCTTAACCCCAGGCTGTGCAGAAAAACCTTGATTTTGCGTTTGCGCAATCGGTTGTTCATTAAGGAAAGTATAGCAGGAAAACAGTTAAATGTCAATGCAGAAAATACAGAAATGAAATAAAAAATGAAAGGTCATTACAACTGTCCTGTAGAGTCCCTGAGTCTTACTTCATAAGACAAAAGCGTTTTCTGGGAAACCCGTTCTCCCTGAGTCAGTGCAAGCAGGTTTTTGCATGCCTCCCTTCCCAGTTCCCTGGCATCAAATGAAATGGAAGAAATTGCCGGCTGGTTATTTTCCAGAATGGAACTGTTATAAAATGATGCAACCTTCACATCCCCCGGAACTCTGACATTCTTTGCACGCAGAAGACGGATAACATGAAGACAGATGACATCATCCATACAGAGAATACAGTCGGCCCCCCTTTCCAGCGCCTCATCCACTGCGTACCCTGTCATGTCATAGTCCATTAAATCCATAAAAACCAGTGACTCATCTATCTGCATCTGCGACCGCACATAAGCCTCCACAAATCCCTGGTAACGGTTCTTCATGACAACATAGGATTCATTTCCTCCAAGCAGGGCAATCTTTTTCATGCCGTGCCCCAGCAGCAGGGAAGTCATCTCCCGGCATGCGCTTTCATGGTCATTGTCCACCTGTACCACACCGGAATACCAGGTGCTTCCCACAGCCACAAACGGTATCTTTCTTTTCTGGAGAAATTCAATCTGCAGGTCCTTTACCAGCGTGCGCAGCAGAACCACTCCGTCCACCTTCCGGTTGCGGACAATCCTCTCCAGCCCTGTTACCTCATTCTCCCCGCAGAGACAGAGCAGAATATCGTATCCGTTCTGCTCCGCAGTCTCCTGTATTCCTGCAGTTACTTTGTGAAAAAAAGGAAGGTCCACAAACATATTCTCCCTTGGCATAACCACACAGAGGTTATAGGTTTTTGACTGTGCCAGTCCTTTGGCAATCACATTTGGAATATAATCATGCTCTTCAATATAATCAAGCACTCTCTTTCTTGTATTTTCACTAATTCTCCCCTTACCGGAAATGGCACGGCTCACGGTTGTCTTGGATACCCCAAGCGCATCCGCAACATCAGCGATTGTAATATTTTTATGGTTCATTTCTCTGCCTTTCGCGCCTTAAGCTACTTTTTCTTTTTCGGCTTCATTTTCTCCGATCCTGCAAGTTCATATACAAGTACCGGATAATTTTTGCCAACATTTGCAAATATCTTTTTTGCGGCATCTGACGGAAGGTTCACACAGCCGTGGGAACCTGCATATTTATAAATGTTCCCTCCAAATCTGCTCCTCCATGATGCATCATGCATTCCAACATTTCCCGCAAACGGCATCCAGTAATCCACAGGGGTTTCATAATCCTCCCCCCGCAGGGTGGCGCCCTTTTGCGTATATGTAATACCATACGCCCCCGTCGGGGTGGCATGGTTTTTCGCTAAATTTCCTGATACAAAATCGGTATCAAGAATCAGTTTTCCTTTTTTGTATAAAAACAGATGCTGTGCCGTAAGGTTAATTTCCACATAGGAATCCCCATAATCATTTTTACCATGGGAATTTGCTGTCATCAGATACTCTGGTTCCCGTGTAACGGCTTTGCCTGCCCGGATTTCTGATACAATCTGCTTTTTTTCTTTTTCACAGTCAACCTTCCATCCGTAATGGCTGTCTTCTATTTCCACGGTTACACCATAAGATGTTTTAAGCTTCTTTTTGCTGTAACAGGTATTACAGGTGTCTGCCAGGGCAGAAACATATCCTGCGACTTTTTCTTTGTCAATGACCGGATTTAACTTTTTATTTAACTTAATCCAGTCCTTAAATGTATTTACATCCAGAACCTGCGTCTTTTTTCCCATCTCGAATGTGATTTCTGCTTTCGCAAAATCATTCATCTTTTCCGCCGCTTCTTTTAAACGCCCGTCATCCTCATACACCTCTGGGTTCACATAGACGCCGCTCTCCTCCAGGGACAGTGATTCCTGAAGTCCTCCGATGGCAAGGGCCACTGCAACATACATCTGCTCTTTGTCAATTTTTGTTCCCATCACACAGGGAGAAACCTCAAACAGCCCGGTTTTATCCTGAAATACCACATCCGCATCCTTTGGCGCTGTCTGGTTTTTTTCGTCCATACATAAAAGTCCTTCCACAAGAAAGTCAAGCCGGTCTGCATCATAACTGACCAGCAGATTCCCCTTTAACTCCTTTTTGCGGAAGATTTCCGCGGGCCAGGAAAATGCATTCTGCTTATTCAGCAGGCTGTCCATTTGTCCTTCCCACAGCGGCTCAAGGCCAATATCATTTCCATAAAGCTTCTCTTCCTGCCCTTTTCTCGGATGAATTGTAAGGACATAGGAATGAATCTCATCTGTGATTTCATCCTTTAACTGCTGCAACGAATACCCGCCCACATCCCTTCCGCTGACTGAGGTACGCGGAAAAAAATGCGTGGTATAGAAATAGCTGATTCCAATATAAACTGCTGCCAAAAGTGAAAATACAAGTACAGTTACAATGATTCTCCATTTTATCTTCTGTGTATTCATAACAATCCTTACTATTATGCATTTCTTAAGATTTTCAAAATTTTTATGAACATCGTGTCCTGCCTACTTGCCGTCCCCCGCAGGGCGTGCTATAATCACAGAACAAAGGGGGAAACATCCATGCTGAATGACTCATTGTACCGGCTCAGGAACCGGCTCACCATTTTATATGAAAAATACGGTCATCTTCTGATACTGTCCTATCTGGGAATCTATCTTTTGTGGTTCCAGTATGTGGAGAAAACCGTAACCACACATTTTCATGTTATCCACGTACCGCTGGATGACGTGATTCCGTTCTGCGAATATTTTATTATTCCGTATCTGTTCTGGTTTGTCTATGTTGCCATTGGTATTGCATATATGGCATTCCATAATAAACCAGACTACTATAAGCTGTGCGCATTTTTATTTACAGGCATGACGGTTTTTCTGATTGTTTCTACCGTCTACCCAAACGGACACTACCTGCGTCCGGCTTATTTTACACATGACAATATTTTTACCCGGCTCTGTAAATTCGTGTATGAAACGGACACACCGACAAACCTGTTTCCGAGCATCCATGTTTACAACTCGATTGGTATCCATCTTGCAGTTATAAACAACCGGGAACTATCCGGGAAAAAGACATTACGTACGCTCTCATTCATTATCATGTGCAGTATTATACTGTCCACCATGCTTTTAAAGCAGCATTCCGTATTTGATGTCTGCTGTGCATTTGTACTTTCCTTTGTGATGTCCCGTGTCATCTACCGGCACAGCTGGTCAAAGGCAGCTGCGCACCATTATTCCCTCTCTGCAAGATGACGGTGAAACGGATCCATCATCTGCACGATTTCTTTCTGGTTTTTCTGCTGGGTTAAAACTTCTTCCGTCAGGTCTTCCATCTGCATCCGGTTACGCTCTTCGGATTTTGTAATTTCCTCATCTGAATTCCGGAGTGCCGTAATCTGGTTCTGCATTTCTGTCAGTACTTCCACCTGTATGCCGTGAATCATCCTGTCAGCATCCTTTACAGCCTCTTTGCAGGATTTCATCAGTCTGGTCGTGGACATATTATTGTCCTTTAACAGGCTGACAAGATGGTGCACATGCTCCTCAAGCTGAGCAATCCGTGCGTCTGCCTCTGTAAGCTGCTGTCTTGCCTCAGCAATTAACTTATCATAATTAACCGCATAAGTGCGGATATCTTCCGCTGCAGTCACAAACTGCCTGCCGCTTTCCCCAAGCCGTCCGGCTTCAATCGCCGCATTTAATGCAAGCACGCCCATCTGTTTTCCGTATTCTTCCATCTGGTTTAAGTTTTTCCTTGTCTGGGAATTCTGCGTTTTAAACCCGGCGGAAATTTCACTTAAATGCTTGGACGGGGATGTAAAGTGCTTGTTTCCGTCCACAAGATCGGATGCCTCATCCAGCACGTCATGAAGCTCGTCCAGCACATCCTTCTGCTGTCCGTTATTCTGCTCAATTTCATCCTTAAGCTCTGCCAGCTGGCTGCTCAGGGATATCTCAATCTCCACATTGTCCGCTGCCATTTCCGTGGCAGTCAGAATGTTCTCGCTGACCTGGCGGATACCAGTCTCCATCTGCTGGTACGAATCCTCCATATCCAGAATGGTTGCTTCAAACATATCCTTCTGGTTTCCAACAGTTTCAAAAAACTGTTCATCTGTTTCCACGATTTTTCTGAGCCTGTCCAGTTCCTCCTGGCTGACCTTATTTTTGCCAAACATCCGATTTTGCTCCTTAACATGTAATCTGTCTGCAGCTGCTGCAGCTGCGGTAAAAATAACTGTTATATCTATTTTACAATGCAACGGCATTTTTTTCAACGGTAATATTTCATATCAAGCTGTATGCTTTCATTATTTTTATATGTATCTTCCCTGAGCTGGTATACCATGGAAAAAATAATATTATTTTCACGCCCCTGTTTTGCTGATAAAACCTGTTCTTCCCCAAACCTGTCCGAAAGATACTGCTCAAATGCCGGAATATCCCCGAAATATACTGCCTGCAGGGGATTTCCCTGCGCACTTTTCAGATTCAGGCGGAGCACATTCTGTTTCTTCCCAAGCACACGCATCCGTTCAATACGAAATCCCCTGTCCACAAAAAGCGGTTTCGGATTCCCTGTCCCAAACGGCGCCAGGATTTCAAACTGGCGCAGCAGCTGAATATCTGCATATTCCGGCGGCATCTGCATGTCAATATGTACTCTCGCTGAAATCTCTTCCACTGAATACGGGCAGAGCTCATTCATTTTTTTTCTGAATAATTCAACATTTTCCTCAGGAAGTGACATCCCTGCTGCCATCGGATGCCCGCCAAACCGCGTTAAAAGCTCGCTGCAGCGGCACATCTGTTCATACATGGAATACACTTCTGTGGAGCGTCCGCTGCCCTTGACGCAGCCTTCCCCCTTTGTCAGAACGAAAACCGGCCTTGCATACCGTTCACGGACTCTTCCTGCAATCAGTCCTGCAATACTCTCATGCACATCAGGAAGATACAGAACCAGCACCGGATCATTTTCATATCCGCCGCTTTCCACCAGCCTTATTCCTTCCTCAACTCCCTGTTTTGTCATTTCTTTTCTTTCGTTATTTTTTGAAACAAGATCCTCTGCAGTCTGACTGGCACTTTCCTCATCACCGGATGAAAAAAGTGCCAGTGCCTGTTCTGCCGTTTCCAGCCGCCCCATGGCATTGATGCAGGGTCCAAGTACAAATCCGAAATGCCAGGCATCAATCTGCTCCGGCGCCAGTCCCGCAGTCTCTATTAACGCCTTCATTCCGGTATTTTTTGTATTATGGATGCGTTTTATACCCTCTTTCACCAGAATACGGTTGACTCCCGTAAGCGGCATTACATCACAGACAGTCGCCATGGCTGCAAATTCCAGCAGATCTGTTTCCTCTCCCGAAAGGCCCAGACGTTCATACATTACACAAGCCAGTGCATAAACCACCCCTGCCCCGCAGAGTTCCTTAAAAGGATAACCGCATGCTTCCTGGTGGGGATTTACTATGGCATCCGCCATGCTTCTTATCTCTGTGCGGACACCGTTTTCCTCCTTAAAAGGAATCTGGTGGTGGTCCGTCACCAGTACTGTCAGCCCCTGCCCTTTTGCATACGCAATCTCCTCCATTGCAGAAATCCCATTGTCACAGGTCAGAATCGTATCCACTCCGTCATGCATGGCTTCTTCCACCAGCCTGACATTCAGTCCGTACCCGTCCCGTATCCGCTCCGGTATCTTTACATCAAAATCCGCTCCAGCCTTATGCAGTACCTCCTTAAGCATAAAGGAGGACATCACGCCGTCCACATCATAGTCTCCGATAACCCTGATTTTTTTATTTCCCCGTATCTTTTCCAGCAGAATGTCCACCAGCAGATCCAGGTCCTTCATACAGTGTGCATCCGGCAAATCGGAAAGCGTGCCGTTTAAAAAAAGACTGATTTCCTCATCACCTGTCACATCACGGTTGCGAATCAGGCGCGCAACAACAGGATGGATATGAAATTTTTCCCCTGTTTTCGCAAAATCAGCCTTTTTCTGGTATACCATCCACTGTTCCATTGTTTGTACCATGCCGCAGGCTCTGCCGTTTGTGCCATGCTTTCTGCGGCACAAATAAAGACTGAAAAATCACCCGCAGCCTTTATCCTTTCTTTTGTTTTATTATCTCAGTTCCGCAATCCGTGAAACAGCCACATAAATATCCGATATTTTATACCAGGTCGGATAATCCACAACCCCGGTTGCAGGAAGCCCGAAAACGGACTGGAATTTCTGTACTGCTTCCTTTGTCCTGTTTCCGTAAACCCCGTCTGCTGTTATGGTCGGAATCGCCGGATATGCCCTCGAAATTCTTGCAAGCTGTTCCTGAAGCTGCCGGACTTTTTCGCCGCTCGCACCAACTCCCAGGTCATACCCCGGCCACGATGCCGGTATACCGGAAATCCCCTGCGCACTGTTGATATACATGTCGTTTCCGTAGTAATTCCGGATAATCTCAATTGCGGAATATCCCTGGTCCCCCAGGTATTTACTTCCCCACTGGGACATCCAGTTCGGACAGCTTACCCTCTGTCCGTCACAGTACTGTGTCAGAATCGGCTGACGCACATTAGGGCGTGACAGGTAGTTTTCAAACATCTCGTCAACAACCCTTGAAATACTGTTAAAGAAATTTCTTCCATACATAAATTTATGGTCGTATGCCGTGGAAGAAGTAATTGTAAACTCATATCCCTTTCCCCTATACCATTCCGTGTAAACCCTGTTTAAGGTGAAGGACATAATCGCGAGTACATTCGCACGGATTGTTGCATCCGGCCATGTGGCATAAATTTCTGATGAAGCCACATTTTTGATATAATCCCGGTAACGGATATAATAATTTGCCGCCGTGTAGTCCCCTGGCGAGCCGTCATGCACCACAACATATTCCGGAATCACAACACGGCTTAATACGATTTCCCCGCTCTCGTCCATCGGTTTGATTTCATCCTCCGGAATTTTCGGCGGATATTCTGCGTAAAGCGTATGTGCCGGAATCACGATGGTGTCAATCGGGTCCCCCGGCTCATCCTCCGTTTCCATCCTTACATCCTGTTCCGCTTCTTCCCCCGAAAAGATATCAATCGCCGAAACCGTAATGTCGCGATAGCCTGGGGCCTGCACATGGATTGTATATTCCGCATACGGCTGCACTTCAGATGGTTCCATGGAATATTCCAGCGGTGGAGCATTAAGCGTAACCTCTTCAGTATTTCCCGAATCATCCGTGCTCACCTCCTCAATCGTATCCGATGGGTTTCCGGTGTAGGAAATTGCAATTTTTGCACCTTCAATCGGTCTGCCGGTCGATTCATTAATCAGGTGAATGCGAAGTGTTCCTTTATCTATATTTTCGTTGATATTCTGCTGCTGATCCATTCTGGCATCCTTTTTTCTTTTCTCAAGCTATTTTATGCATCTTGCGAAAAAAAGATTACATTGTTATAATGATGAATATAATATGATGAAAAAAGGAGGAAAATTTATGCATACGTTTCAGCCATATCCAATTGACCTTTTACAGATGAACCCGTTTACCAAAATCGGAAAAGAGTGGGCGTTAATTACAGCCGGAGATAAGAATAAATTTAATACGATGACCGTAAGCTGGGGAGGCGTCGGTGTACTCTGGGGCAAAAATGTCGTTTACATCTTTATCCGCGATTCCCGCTATACAAAAGAATTTATTGACAACGGAGAATTATTCTCCATGTCCTTCTTAAGTGAGGAATACCGTGACTCACTGAACTACTGCGGCAGCCACAGCGGACGTGACGGAGATAAATTCCATAACGCAGCGCTTACGCCTGCATTCCGCCACAGCATTCCATATCCGGATGAGGCAAATCTTATACTGCTCTGCAGAAAAATGGCGGCAGTCCCGATTCCGGAAGAAACATTTACTGATTCACAGATTTCCCCAAAATGGTACAGCGACCATGACATGCATACCATGTATGTCGGGGAAATCATTGAAGTGGCGGCAAGGTAATATACGTAGGTAAATGGAGCAAATCGTATGAGAATTCGCTTCGCGAAACGATTTGTGCAGGCAACCTTCTCCCCGCAGGGAGAAGGTTACTATCTACAGCCAGTACTTATCGTTTCTATTGCTACTGCTCCGCCGCGGACGATGGAAATTCTCTTGAACTTTGATTTAAGCAGCGCAATCAGTTCATTATTACGCCG
This sequence comes from uncultured Lachnospiraceae bacterium, assembly GCA_947566705.1. Lineage (GTDB taxonomy): Bacteria > Bacillota > Clostridia > Lachnospirales > Lachnospiraceae > Roseburia. The sequence goes on from CANOLA010000058.1 coordinate 13,725, forward strand.
TTCCGTTAACTTGCATTCCAGCATTACGCTGTCGCCCCCCATATCCACAACATCCGCCTGGAATACCTGGGCAATCTGGAAAATCTCATTTATCTGTGCTGCGTCCACATGCATAACTTTCGCAAACAGAATCTCTTTCATATGAAGCGGTACATCCGTAAGGTCAATAACCTTTATGACTTCCACCATACAGTTTAACTGTTTTTTTATCTGTTCAAATGTGATATCATCACTTGTCACACAGACTGTCATACGGGATACTGTCTCATCCTCTGTGGTACCGACGGTCAGCGACTGCAGATTATAGGACTTTGCGGAAAAAAGTCCGGAAACCTTTGCCAGCACACCCACCTGGTTTTCCACGTACAATGCTATCCAGCGGTTTTTCATTTCAGACATGTTTTGTATTTTCCTTTCTTTATATTTTTCAATCTTTCCCTCCTACCCTAAAATCATTTCACTAATCGGATTTCCGCCCTTAACCATTGGAAGCACCAGCTCCTCGGTTGCAATCAGAAATTCAATAATGGTCGGTACATCCGTGTGTGTCTTTGCCCAGGCAAATGCCTCTTCCATCTCCTCCTCGGATCTGACACGGATTCCATACGCACCATAGCTTTCTGCAAGCCTGACAAAATCCGGTGCATACTCCGGCACTTCATCCTTTATTCCCCTGTACTTCGGCAGTTCTGCAGCATCTTTGCACAGGCAGGTTGCACTGTAACGCTTTCCGTAAAAAAGCTCCTGCTGCTGCCGCACCATACCAAGGTAAAAATTATTTAACACGCAGACGGTAACCGGGACTTTTTCCGTAACAGCTGTCGCCAGTTCCTGAATGTTCATCTGGAAACCGCCGTCACCCGTAATACAGACCACCTGCTTATCCGGGTTTGCAATTTTAGCACCGATTGCCGCCGGAAATCCAAACCCCATCGTTCCAAATCCGCCCGAAGTGATAAGCTTACTTCCCTCATCCAGCTCCAGAAACTGTGTCGCCCACATCTGGTGCTGTCCGACATCCGTAACATAAATACTGTGCGGAAACTCTTTATTGATCCAGTTCATAATGCACTGCGGGCTTAACCCCCTGTCCTGGTTCATGGCAAGCGGATTTTTTTCATCCCATGCCTGAATCTGTTTCCGCCATTCCGAGGTCTTTTTCGGTTCTGCCCACTCCAGCAGTTTTTCAAGCGCGACCTTTGCGTCTGCAACCACAGGAACATCCACCACAACATTTCTTGAAATGGATGCCGTGTCAATATCTATATGAACGATTTTTGCACTCGGTGCAAATTCATTTAAGTCACCGGTAATACGGTCATTAAATCTTGTTCCAATGGAAAAGAGCACATCGCAGTTTGCAACAGCCATATTGGCAGCATATTTTCCATGCATCCCGGAATTTCCGACATAAAGCGGATGGGTAGTCGGAACCGCTCCCTTTCCCATTATGGTGGTAACTACAGGGACATGCATTTTTTCAGCAAATGCACGAAGCTGTTCATTGGCGCACGATATATTTACCCCGCCTCCTGCAAGGATTAACGGTTTTTTTGCTGATTTTAACAGTTTATATGCCCGTTTCAGCTGTCCGATGTGAACATTGTCATTAATCGGCTTATAACCGCGGATATCCACATTTACAGGATAATTTGCAGGCCCCGGCGCACTCTGGATGTCTTTTGGAATATCCACAAGCACCGGACCGGGTTTTCCAGTTTTTGCAATATGAAACGCCATCTTAATAATCTTACCAAGATCAGAGCGCTTTCTTACTGTCACACCGTACTTTGTGATGCTTCTTGTCATTCCGACAATATCAACCTCCTGGAACGCATCATTTCCGATTAATCCAAGCGGCACCTGGCCTGTAAAACAAACCAGCGGAATACTGTCGTAATGTGCATCCGCAAGTCCTGTCACAATATTGGTCGCACCGGGACCGCTCGTCACCAGGCACACGCCGACCTTTCCGGTTGATTTTGCATACCCCTCCGCCTCATGAATCAGTCCCTGCTCATGTCTTGGGAGTACCAAGTGAAACAGATCCGTCTTATACAGTTCATCAAATAAATCCATCACCATCCCGCCGGGATACCCAAATATCGTATCAACACCCTCTTCCTGAAGGGCTTTTACAAACAACTTCCTTCCAGTGATATCCATCGTCAAATCCTCCTGATGCCGGATAAGGCTCATCCGGCTTTTTCATATTTATAGAAAAAAAATTCCAGATCGAAATACGTCTGTTCCTCACTGTCTGCCGTAATTTTCCATTCCTCTTTTTTATCGAGGTCCGGAAACCAGGCATCCGCATCATATGCATAATTGATCTTTGTGATATGTGCCACGTCGCACTCATCCAGAAGCTGTGCAAACACCTGCTCTCCGCCGATTACATAAATGTCCCGGCTGTCGTATTTTTTCAGCTCCTCATGCAGTTCTTCCAGTGAATGAAGCACCGTGGCTCCTTTTACGCTGTAGTTAATATTATGTGAGAGAACAATATTTTTACGGTTTTTAAGCGGAAGACCGCCTGGAAAGCTTTCCAGCGTCTTCCGCCCCATGACGACGACCTTCCCCGTGGTGATATCCCTGAAAAATTTCTGGTCCGTGGGAATCTTCACTAAAAGACCGTTATTTTTACCGATTGCCCAATTGCTGTCTACTGCTGCTATAATGTTCATTAATTAATAATATTCCCTTCCAATGCGTTCTCCGCTCTGCTGTACATCTTCGAGAACTTTGTTAATGCATATTTCACAGATATCCCCGTCCCTGTCATGCACACGGATGACATGGGTGGATACCCACTGGTACTGGCTTGTGCGCCCTTTCTGGTACATCTTTGCGTATACCTCTTTTTTCCCCCGTTCAAACTGGTAAATCAGTTTTTCCCTTGAGAAGTGGCTCACAAAGGTATTCTGGTAATTGGGATGGACATTTCCCACTCCGTAATCAATCAGTTCATCGTAGCATCCGACCTTTGGAACTTCCCATGCCAGAAACCCGTCATCCTTTAACATTGTATAGGTGTTTTTTGAAAGGTTTGCAAGGACAATCATCGGAAATGCCTGCGACACTGCCTCAAAAACTGACAGTACATCCTCGATACTAATACCATTTAATTCCTGAAATTCTTCAAATGTTTTTCCATACTTCATACCCCTTTACCTCCCCCGTATTTTCTCCCCGTGTACCAAATCCTCTTCCCCCGTATCATATGCACATGCATCAAGGATATAGTACAATTTTATTATACCATTTTCCGCTGACAATGTCTACTTAATGAAATGGCTTTCCCAGGACAAACGCATGAATGTTTATTTTCTTTATTATGCTTCATTGTCAAGTTTTACAGACTTAATATCTGTTCCAAATACTTTCTGGCATTCATGCTGATACAATAACGTTTCTTTCTTAGCGACATCTTTTTTCCCACATCAAAAAGCTTTAATATGGATAAACACCATTTATTTATGATATTCAGATTCTGTGCTGCTGTTTTATCCAGTGTGGTATTGCTGTCTTCTTTAAATGTCACATCCAAATGCCAGTGCATAATTTCCACTGACCAGTGTTCCCTCACTGTCCTCGCAAACAACTCCACATCTAACGGCAGGCTGCTGATATAATATCGTCTTTCTGTCACCTGTTTCCCTGACTGTTCCGTTGTCTTGCATATCATTCCTATGCTTTTTATTCCCTTCCAACGGCTTTTTTCCTGCATCCAGCCTATCTTACTGCACTGGTAATATTCCCTTTTTTCCATTTGGGAATGGGCCTTTTCCACGGTGATTTTATATCCGCCATTGTCTTTTATTTCCCGGAGAAGTTCCCCGTCCTCAAAATATCCACTGATTTCCCTATACAGATTTTTCTGGTTTTCCTTTACTGCCAATGTGTAATCCGCATGCTTCTGTTTTATCTTTTCCACTATCCCTGTCTGCGTTCCCATGGCATCAACCGTTATGACACATCCTTTTACCTGTATGGTTTCCAGCAACTGTGGAATGGCAGTAATCTCATTTGATTTTTCTTCCACTTTTTTCTGCCCAAGACAGAAACCGTCCATGTCACACCATGCGGAAACAATATGGTTTGCCCTCTGGCCTCTGGATTTGCTGCCCCTCATGGTTTTTCCGTCAATACAGATGATTTTTTTGAGTGTTTCCCCCTCATTGCTGTTTACCAGTTCATTCCATTTTTTATAAACATTCTGCATGTATTCAGGCGCAATGCTGCCCATAACCCTTTGTATTGTGTCATGTGAGGGAATGCCGCTTTTCAGTTCAATGTAATGCTTTAGGAATTCTTCGTTGGACTTTGCGAAAATTTCAACTTCCTCCCAGTCATCGGCATTTGCCAGTTTTGCAAACAGCACAATCACCACAATATCAAGCAGTTTATGCCTGACTTTTTTTTCCTGTCTTTTGTCCTCAATTAATTCTATTGTTTTTAATATCTCTGTCATTGTAAAACACCACCTTTATCGCAATAATACCACAAATTTCCTGTAAAGGTGGTGTTTGTTCACAATTTATTCACTCATGCGTTTGTCCTGATGGCTTACCCATGAATAAGTAACGTCCGACTGCCATGTACCGGCTAAACAGTATAAAAAAATACCGCAAACCCGCTGTTCAGCGAATCCGCGATACCTTTTAGAGCGATAGACGGGGCTCGAACCCGCGGTCTCGACCTTGGCAAGGTCGCGCGTTACCAACTACGCCACTATCGCACAATGTAATTCCCCGTCAGGGGGATTGCCTATGCAAATCGTTTCGCGAAGCGAACTAGCATACGATTTGCTCCTTTGTGTACATGCTTTTTTGCGAAGCAAAAAACTTTCATGCATGTGCTCCTTTTTCCAAAAAAATACTATCCACGCAAATCATTTCGCGAAGCGAACTTCCAACCGATTTGCACCTTGTCCTTATGTATTTCCTAAGCACAAATAAAATAATACCAGATAGTCTGTCAGATGTCAACACATTTTTTTATTTTTTCTTCATCTTTTTTTAATTCTTTTCATCATGATTTTCCAGATGCATGCATAAGATACAGTAAACAGAAATGGAGGAAAGTTATGAGCGCCAAAACAAAAATCGTTGTTCTTCACATGAAAAAACTAATCCTTGCCGGAATTGCATGCGGAATTGGTATACTGATTCTCATACTGCTTTTCATTATGCTCCGGGCTGGTTCCGGCGAATCTCCCGGCGAATCCGTGGATACCATGTATGTTCCCGGAGTCTATACCTCCTCAGTACTCATTGACCAGAACACCTTTGATGTACAGGTGTCCGTAGATGAAAACCATATCAACTCCATCGAACTGATTAATCTGGATGAAAGTATGGAAACCATGTACCCGCTTCTTGGTCCGACGCTGGATGAACTTGCTGAACAGATTATTTCAGCCCAGTCCGTATCGGACATTACATATTCAAAAAACAACCAGTACACCTCCATGCTCCTTGCAAACGCGGTAAATGATGCACTGGAAAAGGCATCGCAGCAGTAAATGCTGTGATGCCTTCCATAACCATCTTTTATTCCGCCTCTGTATTCAGTTCATTGAGGTAATCAGATACCGCAGAAAGGTCCGCATAAAACGTCTCCGCCGGTTTCTTTGACTCATAATACCTGTATCCTGAATATCCTGCCCAGCCTGCGATTGCAGCCAAAATAACCCACGCACAGATGCGTCCGGCAAAACGCTTTGCCTTATTCTTTGCAAGAGCCTTTTTTCTGCCGGCTTTTTCTTTCTTGTATTTTTCCACTTTTGCCTGACTCATGTTAATCTCTCCTCGTATTCAAATCCAAATTCATTTTTACATATCCCGTGATATTTCAAAACATTTCATCACTGCTTCAAACACGCTGCTGCGCATTCCCTTTTCCTCAAGAATGCGTACTGCCTGTATCGTGGTTCCTGCAGGGGAACAGACCATGTCCTTAAGCTCTCCCGGATGCTTCCCGGTTTCCAGCACCATTTTTGCACTGCCAAGCACTGCCTGCGCTGCAAATTTGTACGCCTGCTGCCTTGGCATTCCTGCAGCCACTGCTGCATCCGCCATCGCCTCTATGAACATAAATACATAAGCCGGTGAGCTTCCGCTGACTGCCGTAACGGCATCCATCAGATGCTCCGGAACAACTTCCGTTTCTGAAAAACCTCCGCAGATTTCCCTTACAAGCCCTGCTTCCTCTTCTGTCACCTGTTCACTGACACACATCCCCATCATTCCCGCTTTAACCATGGACGGTGTATTTGGCATGGTACGGATTACCTTGTAATCCCCGCCAAGCTGCTCTTTAAACCAGACAAGTGTCTTTCCCGGAGCCATGGAAACGAGAATCTGCTCCGGTCTTAATATATCCTTTGTTTCTGCCAGCACTTCCCCGTAAAACTGCGGCTTGACGGCAAGAAATAATATATCTGCAAATTCCGCCGTTTTACGGTTATCTGTATCCGTTAATACACCAAACTGTTTTTTCTTTGCCTCCAGTGTTTCTTTTGTGCGGCAGGAAACCATAATATCAGACGGCGCTATGCAGGAGGAATCCAGAATCCCCTGTATCATGGCTGAACCCATGTTTCCGCATCCAATAAAACCTATCTTTTTGTTAATCATCTGTCAGCTCCTGTAATCTCCGTTAATTTTAACATAATCATATGTCAGGTCACATCCCCATGCCTTTGCAGAAGTTTCCCCCTGGTTCAGGTCAATACTGATAAGTATTTCATCCTCGTTTAATACCTTTGCTGCCAGCTCTTCGGAAAACGGAATGATTTTTCCGTTCTCGCCTGCTTTATATGAGCCTGCAGCAGATGAAACTGTAATGGAAACTTTGTCTATATCAAATTCCGCTTCGGCATAACCGACTGCACAGAGAATTCTGCCGCAGTTGGCATCTTTTCCAAATATCATGCATTTGACAAGCGGGGAACGCACCACTGATTTTGCCACGGCAATTGCGGTATCCAGATCCGGCGCGCCGCTGCAGACACACTCAATCAACGTGGATGCACCCTCGCCGTCCTTTGCCAGCATGCGGGTAAGCCCTGCAAGCACTTCATAAAGAGCTGACTTAAATCGCTCATATCCCTCTCCCTCCGAGGTAATGGCTGTATTGCCGGCAAGACCGTTTGCCATAACGCTTATCATGTCATTGGTCGAGGTATCCCCGTCAATGCTCAGACAGTTGTATGTGACCTTCACCGTTTCCGAAAGCGCTTTCTGCATCATTTCCGCGGAAACCGCCACATCACTTGTGATAAAGTTCAGTGTGGTTGCCATATTGGGATGAATCATCCCGCTGCCCTTTGCCATACCGCCAACCGTACAGGTTTTTCCATCCAGTTCAAACTGCACGGCTGCCTCTTTCAACACGGTATCCGTTGTCATTATCGCATATGCCGCATCCTGGTTTCCTTTTTCAGAAAGCCCTTCCGCCAGTGCCTTTATGGAAGCTTCAATCGGCTCAATGGGAAGCTCTTCACCTATAACACCTGTGGATGCAACGATGACTTCCTCAGGGCTGATTCCCAGTTCGCGTGCTGCAAGCCCGCACATCTGTGCTGCAGTCTCCTCTCCGTTTGCATTTCCTGTATTGGCATTTTTACTGTTGGCAATCACTGCCTTTGCAATGCCGCCGCTGGCTGCCAGATTGCGTTTTGTGACCAGAATCGGTGCACCCTTTACTTTGTTTGTGGTATAAACTGCTGCTGTCTGGCACGGTGTTTGGGAATAAACCAGTGCCAGGTCGTATTTATCTTTATCCGGATTCAGTCCGCAGTGAAGCCCGTTTGCAAGAAATCCCTGCGCAGCACATACACCGCCTTCCACGTGCTTTAATTCCATTACTTATCCTCCATGAAAACATTAATTCGCCTGTATCTACTCTTTTTCAACCATCACGCTCATATATGCCGGACGGATAATCTTATTCATGCCCACGATTTCCTCCAGACGGTGCGCACTCCATCCTGCAATTCTTGCAATTGCAAAGAGCGGCGTATAAAGTTCCATTGGAATCCCAAGCATTTCATATACAAAACCGCTGTAAAAGTCCACATTCGGGCTGACACCCTTAAAAATATGCCTTTTTTCTGCAATCAGCTCCGGAGCCAGCTCCTCAATCAGGTTGTAAAGGTTCATTTCCTTTTCACGCTTTTTGGCAACTGCCAGGTTTTCAACATATGCCTTAAAGACACGTTCACGCGGGTCTGAGAGAGAATAAACTGCGTGTCCCATACCATAAATAAGTCCCTTTTTATCAAACACCTCTCCATCAAGTATCCGTGCCAGGTAAGCCTTAACCTCATCACGGTCTTTCCAGTCTTTTACGTGTCTGCGGATATCCTGCATCATTTCCATAACCTTGATGTTTGCACCGCCGTGTTTCGGCCCTTTTAAGGATGACATC
>CANOLA010000059.1 GCA_947566705.1 uncultured Lachnospiraceae bacterium
CATCTGACGAACGAGATTATTAATTTTGCCACGCAGTACGGTACGGTGCAGAAGCATCTTTTAAATGACTTTGAAATACCCTATGCCCTTTTGGACTATACCGGAAAAATTCTGTGGGTGAACGAGCGGTTTTCCGAACTGATTGGTGTGGACCGTGATTACCATAAGTCAATTACCACTCTTTTTTCCACAGTTACAAGAGAGTTTCTGCAGAAAAACGAAAAGCCGCAGAATGTAACGATTGAAAAGCAGGACAGGGTGTTCAGGATTTCCTTAAACCGCATCTACTTTGATGACATCATGGATGACAGTAAGACGATTGAGGTGGACGGTTCCAAGGAGTTTCTGACTGCGCTGTATCTGTTTGATGAGACGGAGCTGAACCGCAGCCGGCAGGAGAACCTGGAACAGAAGCAGGTTTCCGCCCTGGTTTACATTGATAACTATGATGAGGCGCTTAACAGTATTGAAGACGTCAAGCGTTCCCTGCTGGTTGCGCTTGTGGACCGTAAGGTCAACCAGTACTTTTCAAAAATGGATGCGCTGGTGCGTAAAATTGAAAAGGATAAATATTTTCTTGTCTTTAAATATAAGTATCTGCATGACCTGATTGAAGACAAATTCAGTATATTAGAAGAGGTCAAGACCGTAAAAGTCGGAAATGAAATGGCAGTTACTTTAAGTATCGGTGTGGGATTTAAAGGAACATCCTATAACGAAAGCTATGAACATGCGCGTGCAGCGATTGACCTGGCGCTTGGACGCGGCGGCGACCAGGTGGTTGTCAAGGATGAGGAAGACATTCTTTATTTCGGCGGCAAGGCAAAGCAGGTGGAGCGCAACACCCGTGTGAAGGCGAGGGTGAAGGCACATGCCCTCCGTGAAATTATCGAGAGCCGTGAAAACGTACTGATTATGGGACACAGCCTTACGGATGTGGACGCGCTTGGGGCAGGTATCGGAATATTCTGTGCGGCAAGGATTCTTGGGAAAAAGGCACAGATTATCATTAATGACCCGACGACATCCATCCGCCCCCTGATGGAATGCTTTTCCGAGGAGAACGGATATCCGGAGGATATGTTTATTGACAGCGAAACAGCGCTTGAACTGGTCAGCCGGAATACACTTGTTATGGTGGTTGATACAAACCGTCCAAGCTATACAGAATGTCCGGAATTGTTAAAAGAGACAGATACAATTGTCGTTTTTGACCACCACAGACAAAATAGTGAGGTAATTGTAAATCCTGTACTGTCTTATATTGAGCCTTATGCGTCATCGGCGTGTGAGATGGTTGCAGAAGTGCTTCAGTATTTTCAGAACGGACTGAAGCTCTCGTCTGCTGAAGCAGACTGTATATATGCCGGAATATTAATAGATACAAATAACTTTATGACAAAAACGGGCGTGCGTACCTTTGAGGCGGCAGCGTATCTCAAACGCTCCGGCGCGGATGTTACCCGTGTCCGCAAGATGCTCCGAAATGATATGGCGTGCTACAAGGCAAGGGCGGAAGCCGTCCGCCATGCGGAAGTTTACAGAGGGGCATTTGCCATTTCCATCTGTCCAAGCGAGGATGTGGAGAGCCCGACCATTGTTGGTGCGCAGGCGGCAAACGAACTGTTAAATATCATTGGAATCAAGGCGTCCTTTGTCCTGACGGAATATTCAGGCAAGATTTACATCAGTTCGCGTTCCATTGATGAAATTAACGTCCAGTTAATTATGGAACGTCTGGGCGGCGGCGGTCACCTGAACGTTGCAGGGGCACAGCTGACAAACTGTACCCTCCAACAGGCAAAGCATACGATTATGGAGACACTGGACGAAATGTTAAAAGAAGGAGATATAGAGTAATGAAAGTAATCTTACTGGAAGATGTAAAATCCCTTGGGAAAAAGGGTGATATTGTAAATGTCAGCGACGGATATGCAAGAAACGCCATACTGCCGAAAAAACTCGGAGTGGAAGCAAACAACAAAAACTTAAACGACCTCAAGCTTCAGAAAAAGCATGAGGAAAGGGTTGCGGCGGAAAATCTGGCAAACGCAAAGGAACTGGCGGTGGAGGTGGAGCAGCAGAAGATTGTTGTAAAAATTAAAGCCGGGGAAGGCGGAAGAATTTTTGGCTCTGTTTCCACAAAAGAAATTGCACAGGCGGCAAAAGAACAGGCAGGTCTGGAACTGGACAAAAAGAAAATGCAGTTGAATGAAGCAATCAAGGCACTGGGGACCTATGAAGTGCCGGTCCGGCTTCACCCAAAGGTAACAGCAAAGCTGACCGTGCAGGTGGTTGAGGAGTCATAGCAGGAGGAATACATTGGATGAGTTAGTAATCAAGCGGATCATGCCAAACAGCCTTGAGGCGGAGCAGTCAGTGGCGGGTTCCATGATCATGGACAAGGACGCCATTGTCACGGCAATGGAGCTGCTGCAGAAAGAGGATTTTTACCACCAGCAGTATGGAATCCTGTTTGATGCGATGGTTGAGCTGTACAGTGACGGGCAGCCGGTGGATCTGGTTACGCTGCAGAACAAGCTGAAAGAAAAGGACGTGCCCAAAGAAATTTCCAGCCTGGAATACGTGGGCGAACTGGTCCGTGCCGTACCGACCTCCGCAAATATAAAGTATTACTGCACGATTGTAAAAGAAAACTCCATGAAGCGGAAATTAATCCGTATTACAGAAGACATTGAGAATGAATGTTATGCTGGAAAAGAATCCCTGGAGAGCGTGATGGACAAAACGGAGCAGGAGATTTTTGCCCTGCTTTCCAGCCGGACGAGCGGGGAATACGTTCCCATCCGGCAGGTGGTTATGAATGCGCTGGAACGGATTGAAAAGGCGGCGCAGCAGTCCGGGACGGTAACGGGTATCCCGACCGGGTTTATCGACCTGGATTACCGGACTGCAGGCCTGCAGCCGTCCGACCTGATTCTGGTTGCGGCGAGGCCTTCCATGGGTAAAACCGCATTTGTATTGAATATTGCCCAGTACGTGGCGTTTCATGAGCACATGAACTGCCTTATTTTTTCTCTGGAAATGTCAAAGGAACAGCTGGTAAACCGTCTGTTTTCCCTGGAAGCAAGGGTGGATGCGCAGGCGCTCAGGACCGGAAACCTTTCGGATGCAGACTGGGAAAAGCTGGTGGAGGGTGCCGGAATTATCGGTGATTCCGGCCTGATTATTGATGACACGCCGGGTATCAGCATTTCGGAAATGCGCAGCAAGTGCAGAAAATACAAGCTGGAGCATGGTCTGGATATCATTATCATTGACTACCTGCAGTTAATGTCAGGTTCCGGAAGGGGTACGGACAGCAGACAGCAGGAAATTTCGGATATTTCCCGTGCGCTTAAGGCACTGGCAAGGGAGCTGAACGTTCCGGTGGTCGCACTCTCCCAGCTTTCCCGCGCCGTGGAACAGCGCCCGGACCACAGACCGATGCTCTCGGACCTCAGGGAGTCCGGCGCCATCGAGCAGGACGCTGATGTGGTTATGTTCATCTACCGGGATGATTATTATAATAAAGACACCGAGCTGAAAGGAATTTCCGAGATTATTATTGCAAAACAGCGTAACGGCCCGATTGGAACCATTAATCTTGCATGGCTGCCAGAATACACCAAGTTTGCCAATTTGGAGCATTAAATACATAACAGTACTATAAGATTTGCACAAAATCAAATACATAAGGTGAAACACTTGAAGTTCCCGTACAATTGTACTAGAATACGAATTAGCCAATATGGCAGACGATGACTATATTTTTTAAGGAGGATATCATTATGGCATACGTAATTTCAGATGCATGCGTTAGCTGCGGTACATGTGCAGGCGAGTGTCCTGTAGGAGCAATTTCAGCAGGAGATTCACAGTATAATATTGATGGTACTGCATGTGTGGATTGTGGTACATGTGCAGGTGTTTGCCCTACTGGAGCAATCTCCCAGGGTTAATACGGCAACGAAATAAAATACGTCCCCTGGCGGGGCGTCAGACAGAAAAAAAGGTCCGGGACGGAAGTTTCGGACCTTTTTTGTACCAAAAGGGAATTTGCATATAATTCACACCCAAAAATCCCCGTTTCACAACATTTCATTACCATTCCATAAATAAAATACCGATATAATATAAAAAATAAGGAATGCAAAGGAAGAAAAGATGAAGATAGCAGTGTGCGACGATGAAAAAGAAACCAGAAACATGTTTGCAGAAAAGCTCAGGAAAATGTTTCCGGAGGCTGAACTGCTGCTGTACAGGTCAGGTGAGGAGCTGCTTTTATCGGATGCCGGACCGGACATCGTGCTTCTTGATATCCAGATGCCCGGATATAACGGGATGGAAACAGCCAGAAGACTCCGCAGCAGAAACCGGGAAATAATTATCATATTCGTGACAGCCCTGGATAATTATGTGTTTGAAGCATTTGATGTAGGAGCGTTCCATTATCTGGTAAAGCCCTTTCATGATGAAAAGTTTGAGGAAGTACTGCGAAATGCCGTAAAACAATTTGAGGAAAGAAAAAGTCTTGAGCTGGCAGACCGGAAAAAGGAAGTACCGGACCTGGTGATAACAGCAGGGGGAAAGCATATCTCCGTTCATCCGGAGGACATTGTCTATGCGGAAGTGTTTGACCGGAAAATTGTTATCCACACAATGGACTCAGATATTGAATATTATGGAAAAATGAAAGAGCTTGAAAGAAAGGCAGGTGAAGAATTTTACCGTCCCCACAGGGCATACCTGGTGAATTTCAATTATATCAGAAAATATGATGCCACAACCATTTACCTGAAAAAAGGGCAGGCACTGATGGCAAAGCAGAATTACAGGGAGTTTGTAAAGAGTTACCTGAAATTCAATCAGAGGAAGGGACAGCGGCAGAAAGAGTGAAAATAATGACAGGGAATGGAATGTGTTACGATTTGACTCTGCAGCTGCAGCCGGTTGTGGAGCAGATTTTGCAGGGATATTGTCTCTGCCGGCTGATAAAGCCATTTCTGGAAAAGAAGGAAAGGGCATGGTGCACAGGGGCAGTATATTTCCTGACGATGATGATACTCTATGCGATGAACTGTCACCCGGACAGTTCAACAGCAGTAAGTGCAGGAATTTTTGCGGCATTGATTGTAATGTGCTGGCTTGACCGGAGAAATTATGAACAGAAGATATTCCTTTCAATGACTCTCTATTCCATGTGCTGGCTTGCCAGTGCAATAGCGGAAATCCTTTATGATATCCTGTACGGCTTTGCCACACATACCGACTATATGCAAAGACATGATGCGAAAGTGTGGGGAGCTTTGTATGTAGTATTGTCTGTGTCTTATATTCTGGTAAAAATTTCAGTCATGCTTGCTGGTATCAGGTGTATTCTGAAAGTTTATGTATATAAATCTGCCAATATGACAAAGAAGGAGCTGTGTATGCTGTCGGCTCCCCTGGTTATGGGAACAGGAGGATTTGAGACCATACATTATTACCGCAGCTTTTACATTTCAGAGACTGGACACAATGTTCATGCATATGATATACGGGCAGTGGTTTATTACACAGTGTCCATTGCTGTGCTTGTGGTTGTGATAGGATTGTACCAGAGCATCAGGGCAAATCAGGAGGAAAAATTACAGAATGAGCTGCTTGCCTCACAGATTGACAGTATCCGTCATCATATTGGACAGGTGGAAATGCTGTACCAGAATATCCGTGGTATCAGGCACGATATGGCAAATCACATATTAACACTGGAAAGACTTTATGCGGGGAACAGAATGGATGAAGCGAGGGAATACAGCTTAAACTTAAAAGCTGCCCTTTCCGGAGCAGCGGGAGAAATCCGGAGTGGGAATCCTGTAACGGACGTAATCCTGCAGGAATGGAAAAGCGAGGCAGAGAAGAAAGAAATACAGTTTCGTTCTGATTTTTATTTTCCGGCAGGTTCAGATATCAATGCATTTGATATCAGCGTCATACTGAACAATGCACTGCAGAATGCAGTGGAAAACGTGGAAAGGTGCGAAACACCATATATATCCATTCGTTCCTATCACAGGAATAATGCTTATATGACAGAAATCAGCAACAGCTTCACCGGAAGCCTGCAGTGGGACTACGAAAGCAGTCTGCCTATTACATCAAAAAAAGAAAAAGACCGTCATGGCTATGGACTTGCCAGTATACGCAGAGTGGCGGAAAAATATTCCGGTGATATAGCGATTGACATAAAAGACGGAGAGTTTCTTCTCAGCGTAATGCTGATGATGGAAAAATGAAGCTGCAGCCCTGGATGGGACGCAATTTAGGAGTTCACAGCAGAAAAAGTCTGTTCCACCACATATCTGTTATGTTTACATAAGAAAACTTCGAAACAGTCAGTGAAATCAGACGGAAGGAGAGTAAGATTATGATGACAATTGGCAGCGTGACAGGAACAAATAACCAGATGCAGACGGGAGCCGGTATGAATATGCAGACAGATTCTGTCAGCAAAACCATCCAGAACCAGATTGCAAATGCGCAGAAGTCCCTGCAGGAGCTTTCTTCCAGTGAAGACCTGACGCCGGAAGAAAAAATGAAGAGAAGGCAGGAAATCCAGCAGGAGATTACAAACTTAAACCAGCAGTTAAGGCAGCACCAGATTGAATTAAGAAAAGAGCAGCAGGCAATAGCCAACAGCATGTCTGGCAGCACCCAAAATGCAAAAACAGCAAAATCAGGCAAAAAAGGAAGCGGCATGTCGCAGGCGGGTATGCAGGCAGTGATTGCAGCAGATTCCTCCATGAAGCAGGCATTGGGGCAGGGCAGTACTGCGGTAAGTATGGAGGGCAGGGCAGGCGTTCTGGAGTCCGAAATTAAAATGGACAAAAGCAGAGGGACAGACACCGCGTGGAAAGAAGCTGAGCTTGCGGATGTAAAGCAGAGCGCAGCAAATGCCGGGGCTTTACAGATGAATATGCTTGCCAGTGCAAACCAGGCACTGGAAGAGGCTGCAAAAACAGACCAGGACGGCAAAGCAGATGAAACTGGCAGGACTGACAAAAAGGATAAAAGCAGGGATATTAAAACAGACAAAACAGACAACATGGATACTGCGGCAGATGTACAGGAATCGGGAAATAATGCAGCCGATAAAGAATCCATACAGCCGGAAGCCGGCACACATGTAGACGTTCGGATATAGAACGCCGGAAAGCAGAAAGGCGTCCCCTTTCCATGAATCCTGAGATTCACGGAAAAGAACGCCTTTTAATTTTGGGGCGGTTCAGGTATAGCAGCTGAATATTTAAACGGTAGGAACGGCTGCATTAACCTTCTGCTTATTTTTTTTGTCTTTTTTTTCCTTTTTGGTAAAAATCGTGTGTTTTTTACGAAGCTTTCCGCGGATGGCGGCGTCCAGTTTTTTGAAACGTTCCTCGTCCGCGTCTTCCTGCTCCCGGAAAAGGTAATTCATTTCCTTTAAGAGGGTTTCGCGTACTTCCTGGCTGATATTTAAGCTGAGTTCTTCGTTATTCTGGGCAATGGCATGTCCAACAATATCGCTCATCAGCTCCCTGAACTGCGCCATGCGTTCCTCGGCGGACAGCTGGTTAATCGGCGGCTGGTTTTCCGGCGTTTCCTTCGGCTTGTTTACATCCTTGACCTGCGGTGCTGCAGGGGCGGTCGGCTGGTACGGACCAGGCGTAGTATTTGGCTGCGGCAGCGGCGGCAGCTCCGACAGGTCGTCACTGTGAATAATGGTACGGATTGCCTTCAGCTGGTATCCCTGTTCCTTAAGTTCCTTAATCTTTTGAAATTCTTTTATATTCTCCCGTGTATAGTATCGATGTCCCATCTCATTGCGTGGGATGGTTAAATCGAGTTCGTCTTCCCAGTAACGTAACACATGTGTCTCCACGCCTGCCTTGGAAGCGGCATCAGAAATCATGTAACGCACTTTTTCCACGATTGAATTCCTCCTTTTCCTGAAATTAAATTGCGGCGGTAATAAACCTATATTATATGTAACTGCCTCTAAAAATATTATACAGGGACTGCAGCTTTACTTCAAATACTTTTCATCGTATTATTCTGACATAAAAACAGGGAATTCGGGGAAGGGATATGGATATTTTGCAGTAAAATGTAAAAACGGGAAGATTTTTAAATAGTCCGGTGAATTCCGGTATACAAAAACTGGAACATAAAATTGACAACTGTCGTTTACCTGGACTATAATAATAGCACTATGGAAACAAAAATCAGGCAGGTGGAGCCAAACCGGATAGACCGGAATATAATAGAAGAAGCAGGACGGCTGATTGCCGCAGGCGAGCTGGTCGCATTTCCGACAGAAACCGTTTACGGACTTGGCGGGGATGCCATGCATCCCCTGGCTGCCAGAAAGATATACGCTGCTAAAGGACGTCCGTCGGATAATCCCCTGATTGTCCACATTGCGGATGTTGCTGATATGAAAAGGGTGGCGGCGCGGCTGCCGGAGCAGGCGGGAAAGCTGGCAGATGCATTCTGGCCGGGACCTTTAACAATGATAGTGGAAAAAAATGATTCCGTACCGGAAGAAACTACCGGGGGACTGAATACCGTGGCAGTGCGTATGCCGGAACACCCGGTGGCGCTTGAGCTGATCCGGGCAAGCGGATGCCTGATTGCAGCGCCGTCTGCAAATACTTCCGGGCGTCCGAGTCCGACAGAAGCTTCCCATGTCATAAAAGACCTTTCCGGTAAAATAGCAATGATACTTGACGGCGGGCCGGTGGAAATCGGTATTGAGTCCACCATCATTGATTTAACAGAGCAGGTGCCGATGATACTTCGTCCCGGATACATTACCCAGGAGATGCTGGAGGAAGTACTTGGGGAACAGGTAATGGTTGACCCAGGTATTATTGATTCAGGCGATGCCAGAAAGCCAAAGGCACCGGGGATGAAATACAGACATTATGCGCCAAAGGCGGAGCTGGTAATTGTGGACGGGACGGAGGATGCCGTGGTGCGGAAAATAAATGAACTGGCGGACCGCAGCAGGAAAGAAGGAAAAAAAACAGCCGTAATCGCCAGCGAGGAAACACGCGGCCGTTACAGGGCGGATGCTGTCCTGTGCATTGGGAAACGAAGCAGTGAGGAAACCATTGCGCAGCACCTGTATAAGATACTCCGGGAATGTGATGAACTTGATGTGATAGAAATTTATTCTGAAAGCTTCCGGACACCGCGGATTGGCAGTGCTATTATGAACCGTCTCCTGAAAGCAGCAGGACATACGGTAATCACTGTCTGACAAAGGAACGGAGGCTGTGCGGGTCCGTCCCCAAAAGGCTTCTGTACAGGCAGACGCCATGATGCGGTTATTACATAAAAGCGAGAGAGGAAAAATATGGTATATCATAAAATAATTTTCGTTGCCCAGACGGGAACCTGCCGCGAGGCAATGGCTGCCGGAATATTTGGGGAGTTTGTTCTGCAGCAGCCGCTGGAGATTACTTCCAGGGGGCTGGTGGTGCAGTTTCCAGAACCAATGAACCAGAAGGCGGAGGCTGTTTTAATCAGTAACGGCATTAATATGGAGGGATTTGTTTCACAGCAGCTGACCGAGGAGGATTTGGCTAAGGATGCCCTGGTGATTACCATGGAACAGCAGCAGAAGGAGCGTATTCTGGAACAGTATGAAAACGCCATTCCGGAAAATATTCAGGTGCTGACGGAATATGTTGGCGATGAACTGGAAATTATAGACCCGTATGGCGGCGCGCTTCCTGCATACGGTCTCTGCTATGAAACACTGCGTAAATCCATTAAAAAACTGGTGAAGCAGCTGAACGAAGGAGAAGAGAGCCGATGAGCACAAAAAGGAACGATTATATTCACTGGGATGAATATTTTATGGGAGTAGCCATGCTCTCAGCCATGCGTTCGAAGGATCCGAATACGCAGGTCGGGGCATGCATTGTGAGTGCAGAAAACAAAATTCTTTCCATGGGATACAACGGGTTTCCGGCAGGCTGTTCGGATGACGAATTTCCATGGGGCAGGGACGGGGAGGACAACAAATATTTTTACACAACCCACAGTGAGCTGAATGCAATCTTAAATTACAGGGGAGGAAGCCTGGAAGGGGCGGCAATTTACGTGACACTTTTTCCCTGCAATGAATGTGCGAAGGCAATTATTCAGAGTGGAATCCGCAGGGTGATTTATGATGATGACAAGTATGCGGATACCGCCGGCGTAATCGCTTCCAAGCGGATGTTAAGGGCTGCGGGGGTGGAACTGTGCAGGTACAAACCTTCCGGCAGGGAGGTTACCCTGAAATTATAAAGTTCGGACAACAGGCATATTTGTAGTATGCCTGTTTTATTTTTATACAAAAAATAAAAGGAATGTATGAAATTTATGGACAAAACGACTAAAAATGGTATAATATAGTAGTGGATAAAGGGAGAGCTATGAAGAAAGAAAAGAGACAAGTCATGAATGCGCTCATACTGGTATTCCAGTTTGGGATAAATATGATTGTGCCAATTTTTCTCTGTTGTATGCTGGGAATCTGGATTGGGAAGAAAACGAACATTTCATGGATGATGATTCCGTTTTTCTTTGTGGGTGCACTTGCCGGATTTACGAATATCTATAAGATGGCAAAAAACCTTTGTAAGGACGATAAGGAACCAAAACATGTTAAGAAGGATGAATGAGGCGCTTCCGGGACTGGTGGCAACCATTATAGGATATGGTCTGGTGCTCCAGTTTGTCGGAATGTGGTTTGTGGATGATAAGTTATCCTATTCCATAGGATTATGGTATGGCATCGCAATTGCCGCAGGGCTTGCAATCAATATAGCAGCGGTATTGTGGGATGCCGTTTCTATGGGTGAAAGTAAAAATGCCAATCGCAGGATTATTGCAAAGAGCGTGCTAAGGTACGTGGTTGTTGCAGTTCTGTTAATTATATTGGGCTATTTTAAGTTTGGTAATCTGTTTGCCGCATTTCTTGGGATACTGGGACTGAAAATTTCCGCGTATCTTTCGCCGGTTATCGGCCATCTGGCAGGCAGGTTGTCAGGAAGAGGTGATGCAGCTTCCAATGAAGAATAGTAAAATAAATAAGGAGGTGACTATGTGAATCAAGGGATTTTATTGTCGGGCGACATTGATTTTATGATCCACGGAATTTTCCAGGTGAATTTTTTCGGGAATAAAGTCTGGATTACCGACAGTCATGTATGTATCCTGATCGTCATGCTGGCAATGGTTATCTTTGCGGGTGTTGCAAACCGCAAAATAAAAAATGCCACGGACAAGCCGGACGGTTTCCAGAATGTCATTGAGCTGATTGTAGAGATGCTGAATGGCATGGTTGAAAGTACCATGGGTAAATGGGCGCCGAAGTTTGTCAATTACATCAGCACGATTTTCATATTTATTCTGCTGAGTAATATTTCCGGGCTTATGGGGCTCCGTCCGCCGACAGCGGATTATGGTACAACCCTCGCACTGGCGTTGATTACGTTTTTCATGATTTGGATTAACAAATTCAGGCATCAGTCAGGAAAACAGATCTGGACGGATATGTGTTCGCCATTACCGCCGTGGCTGCCGATCTGGCTGCCGATTAATCTGGTCAGTGAACTGGCAGTGCCGGTTTCGCTCTCACTTCGTCTTTTTGCGAATGTGTTGTCCGGAACGGTTATTATGGCGCTCGTATATGGACTGCTTAACAAACTTGCAGTTGCATGGCCGGCAGCCCTTCATGTGTACTTTGATTTGTTCTCCGGAGCAATTCAGACTTACGTTTTCTGTATGTTGACAATGACATACGTGTCTCAGGCATGTGATTCTGAGGACTAAGGATTTTATTTATTTTAAGGAGGATTTTTATCATGAACATTTCAGGACAGGATTTAATCAGAGCGTGCTCCGCAATTGGTGCTGGTCTTGCAGTTATTGCAGGTATCGGACCTGGTATTGGACAGGGTATCGCCGCAGGTCACGGTGCTGCAGCTGTTGGACGCAATCCGGGAGCAAGAGGACAGATTATGTCTACCATGCTTTTAGGACAGGCCGTTGCTGAGACAACTGGTTTATACGGACTGGTTGTTGCGCTGCTTTTGCTTTTTGTTCATCCGCTTGGATAATGAGCCAATTAGGAAAGGAGAATGAAAGAGATTGTTAGCTGAACAGACATTTTTATTCAATCTCGATCCTCAGCTGGTTTTCGATGCAATACTGCTGGCAATAGCCGTATTTTTCCTGTTCCTCATCATGTCCAATCTGCTTTTCAATCCGGCACGGAAACTGTTAAAGGACCGCCAGGAAAGGATCGCAGGTGAGATTGAGGATGCGAAAGCAGATAAGGAAAGCGCTGCGGCATTAAAGGCAGAATATGAGGCGAAGCTCAAAAACGTGGATAAGGAAGCGGAAGTAATTCTTGCGGAAGCCAGACAAAAGGCTGTGAAGAATGAAACCAAAATTATCAGCGATGCAAAGGAAGAGGCTTCCCGCATTATAAAGAGGGCAAAGGAAGAGGCTGAGCTTGAGAAGAAGCATGCAATGGATGACATGAAGCAGGAAATGGTTGCAGTGGCAGCCCTTATGGCACAGAAAGTCGTAACTGCTTCCATTGACACAAACATCCAGAGCACATTGGTAGATGAGACATTGAAAGAGATGGGTGAATCGACATGGCTAAGCTAGTATCCAGAACATACGGGGATGCATTGTTTGGGCTTGCTGTGGAGGAAAACCGTCTGGATTCCATGCAGAAGGAGGTTCGCGCTGTCGTACAGATTCTGCAGGAAAACGGGGATTTGAACAGACTCATGAATCATCCCAAAATTGACAAAGAGAAAAAGGTTAAAATAATCGAAGACATTTTTAAGGGACAGGTTTCCGATGAACTGGTCGGCCTGATGCGCATGATTGTGGAAAAAGACCATTACAGGGAAATCGGCAGCGTATTTTCATACTTTCTGGATACTGCCAAGGAGTATAAAAATATCGGAACTGCGTTTGTCACATCTGCCATGGAATTAAGTGGTGAGCAGAAAGCAGCAGTAGAAAAGAGACTGCTTGAAACGACAAAATATGTCCAGTTTGAAATGCATTATGATGTAGATGCCGCCTTAATCGGCGGAATGGTAATCCGGATTGGTGACAGGGTGGTGGACAGCAGTATCAAGACAAAGCTGTACGACCTGACCAGGGAATTATCAAAAATACAGTTGAAAGTAGGTGAGTGCGCTCCATGAATTTAAAACCAGAAGAAATCAGCTCGGTGATTAAAGAGCAGATTAAAAGATACGCATCCGAGCTTGAGGTTGCGGAGGTAGGAACCGTTATTCAGGTTGCGGATGGTATTGCACGTATCCATGGTCTGGAGAAGGCAATGCAGGGAGAGCTCCTTGAGTTCCCTGGAGAAGTATATGGTATGGTGATGAACCTTGAGGAGGACAACGTTGGTGCGGTGCTTCTCGGTTCCCAGAAAAATATCAACGAGGGTGATACTGTAAAAACAACGGGCCGCGTGGTTGAGGTTCCCGTCGGGGATGCAATGCTCGGACGTGTGGTAAATGCATTAGGCCAGCCGATTGACGGTAAAGGACCGGTTGCAACGGACAAGTACCGCCAGATTGAGCGTGTGGCATCCGGTGTTATTTCCAGAAAATCCGTTGATACGCCATTGCAGACTGGTATCAAGGCGATTGACTCCATGGTTCCAATTGGACGCGGACAGCGTGAGCTTATCATCGGTGACCGCCAGACTGGTAAGACCGCTATTGCAGTGGATACCATTATTAACCAGAAAGGCCAGGGTGTGAAGTGTATCTACGTTGCAATTGGACAGAAGGCTTCCACCGTTGCAACAATCGTAAAGACACTGGAAGAGTACGGTGCGATGGCTTATACGACTATTGTTGCAGCTACTGCCAGTGAGCTGGCGCCGCTCCAGTACATTGCCCCGTATTCCGGCTGTGCAATCGGGGAAGAATGGATGGAGAACGGCGAGGACGTTCTGGTAATCTATGACGATTTAAGTAAGCATGCAGCAGCATACCGTACGCTGTCCCTGCTCCTTAAGAGAGCGCCGGGACGTGAAGCTTATCCGGGTGATGTATTCTATCTGCATTCAAGACTTCTTGAGCGTGCAGCAAGACTGGCGGACAAGTTCGGCGGCGGTTCCCTTACTGCGCTTCCGATTATCGAGACGCAGGCGGGCGATGTTTCCGCATACATTCCGACAAATGTAATTTCCATTACAGACGGTCAGATTTACCTGGAGACAGAGATGTTTAACGCAGGTTTCCGTCCGGCAATCAATGCCGGTCTGTCAGTATCCCGTGTAGGAGGTTCTGCACAGATTAAGGCGATGAAAAAGATTGCAGCGCCAATCCGTACCGAGCTTGCACAGTACCGTGAGCTTGCAGCTTTCTCCCAGTTTGGTTCCGAGCTGGATGCCGATACCACGGAGAAGCTTGCACAAGGTGAGCGTTTAAAGGAAATTTTAAAGCAGCCGCAGTATAAGCCGATGCCGGTTGAGAAGCAGGTTATCATTATTTATGCAGCAACCAAAAAATATCTCATGGATATTCCGGTTGACGATATTCTCCGCTTTGAAAGCGAGCTGTTTGACTTTATCGATACAAAATATCCGGAAATTCCGGGTTCCATTGCCGCTACAAAGGTTATGGATGAGGAGACGGAGAAAAAGCTTGTAAAAGCAATTGAGGAATGCAAGGCATCCTTCAAATAATGGCTTAGGAAAGTAGGTGGTAAAACATGGCCTCCATGCGAGACATAAAGCGAAGAAAAAGCAGCATACAGAGTACGCAGCAGATCACCAAAGCCATGAAGCTTGTTTCTACCGTTAAGCTGCAGAAGGCAAAAACACGTGCCGAGCAGACCAATCCGTATTTTAACTATATGTATAATACGGTGAGTTCCATGCTGGCACGCAGCGGCAGCATTAATCATCCATACCTGACCGCGGGAGATTCTGATAAGAAGGCTGTCGTAGTGATTACCTCAAACCGTGGTCTTGCCGGCGGATACAATTCCAATGTTGTGAAGCTGGTTACAGACAGCGAGTTTAAAAAAGAGGAACTGGATATTTACGCAGTAGGAGGGAAAGGTGTTGAGGCACTTTCCCGCAGGGGATACAATATTGTGGAGGATGCCTCTGACATTATTGAGAGTCCGACTTACCAGGATGCCGCAGAATTATGCGAAAAAGTTTTATCAGCTTTTACACGCGGCGAGGTAGGGGAGATTTATCTTGCATATACGCATTTTAAGAACACGGTCAGCCAGGAAGCGAAGATGATCAAGCTCCTTCCGGTGGAGATTGACCTGGAAGAAAATGCGGCGCAGTCAAACGTGCTCATGAATTACGAGCCGAACGAGGAAGAGGCTCTTGACATGATTATTCCCAAGTACGTGACAAGTCTTTTTTACGGCGCGCTCGTGGAAGCGGTTGCCAGTGAAAACGGTGCACGTATGCAGGCAATGGATTCTGCAACAAGCAATGCGGAAGAAATGATCAGTGATCTGTCACTGAAGTACAACAGAGCGCGTCAGGGCTCTATTACGCAGGAGCTGACGGAAATTATCGCCGGCGCCAATGCGATCAGTTAATTGAGCAAATCACATTCTAAATTGCCCTGACGGGCAAGGTGATTTGCGTAGGCAATGCCCTTGCAGGGCATTACAGATAAGGAGAAATTAAGAATGGCAGATAATAATGTAGGTAAAGTCACTCAGATTATCAGTGCCGTACTGGATATCAAATTCCAGGAAGGACATCTGCCTGAGATTAACGAGGCAATTGAGGTGCCGCTTGCAGACGGCAAGAGGCTGGTTGTCGAAGTAGCTCAGCATCTGGGTGATGATACAGTAAGATGTATTGCCCTTGGTCCGACCGACGGACTTGTCCGCG
Source organism: uncultured Lachnospiraceae bacterium (assembly GCA_947566705.1). Lineage (GTDB taxonomy): Bacteria > Bacillota > Clostridia > Lachnospirales > Lachnospiraceae > Roseburia. The sequence continues at coordinate 15,935 of CANOLA010000059.1, forward strand.
GGATGGAGGCAATCGCAACCGGTGCATCCATTACCGTACCGGTTGGTGAAAATACACTGGGCAGACTGTTCAATGTACTGGGTGATCCAATTGATGAAATTGCTGCACCAAAGACGGAAGAGAAGTGGCCGATTCACAGACCTGCACCCTCTTTTGAGGAGCAGGCGACTTCCCAGGAAATGTTAGAGACAGGTATTAAAGTCGTAGACCTGCTCTGTCCGTACCAGAAGGGTGGTAAAATCGGACTTTTCGGAGGTGCCGGTGTAGGCAAGACCGTACTGATTCAGGAGTTAATCCACAACATCGCAACAGAGCATGGTGGATATTCCGTATTTACCGGCGTTGGAGAGCGTACCCGTGAGGGTAACGACCTTTACTATGAAATGAAGGAATCCGGCGTTATTGATAAGACAACGATGGTGTTTGGACAGATGAACGAGCCGCCTGGAGCGCGTATGCGTGTGGCGCTGACCGGACTTACCATGGCTGAATACTTCCGTGACCGCGGCGGAAAGGACGTGCTGTTGTTCATCGACAACATTTTCCGTTTCACGCAGGCAGGTTCCGAAGTATCCGCGCTGCTCGGACGTATGCCGTCAGCCGTAGGATACCAGCCGACATTACAGACAGAGATGGGTGCGCTGCAGGAGCGTATTACATCCACAAAGAACGGTTCCATTACATCCGTACAGGCAGTTTACGTGCCGGCCGACGACTTAACCGACCCGGCTCCGGCAACAACATTTGCCCACCTGGATGCAACGACCGTACTTGACCGTTCCATCGTGGAGCTTGGTATTTACCCGGCAGTTGACCCGCTTGGTTCCACCTCCCGCATCCTTGACCCGCGTATCGTCGGGGAGGAACACTTTAAGGTGGCACGCGGTGTGCAGGAAATCTTACAGAAGTACAAAGAGCTTCAGGACATCATTGCAATTCTCGGTATGGACGAACTTTCCGAGGACGACAAGCTCGTCGTAAACCGTGCAAGAAAGGTACAGCGTTTCCTTTCCCAGCCGTTCTCAGTAGCGGTACAGTTTACCGGAATTGAAGGAAAGTATGTGCCGATTGCAGAAACAATCCGCGGATTCAAGGAAATTCTGGAAGGCAAGCTGGATGATGTACCGGAGAGTTATTTCTTAAATGCAGGAAGTATTGATGAAGTTCGCGCCCGGATGAACTAGGGGGTGCTCATATGGCTGAGGGAAATAACATTTTCAAAGTTGAAATTATTACGCCCGACCGTGTATTCTATACCGGAGAGGCTGACATGATTGAATTTAATACCGCAGACGGCCAGATTGGTGTATATAAAAACCATATCCCACTGACAACGGTGATTGAGCCTGGTGTTGTCATTATCCATGACGGTGAGCACCAGAAGGTTGCAGCGATTCATGCAGGTTTTGCCGAGATTCTCGGAGAGAAGGTAACGCTTCTTGCTGAGATGGCGGAGTGGCCGGAAGAGATTGATATTAACCGTGCCGAAGCTGCCAAGGAACGTGCAGAGGAGCGTATCAGCGCGAAAGCTGCCACAACCGACCTGAAACGTGCGGAGTTTGCGCTGCATAAGGCGCTGACGAGAATTGATGCTGCGGAGCGTAAGTAAAGATTGTGGTATAATGAGCATGACGTGCTCATTATACTGCGCGAAGGGACATCGCGCATATAGCGTTGTCAATCAAGATTGACGACATGGTATTAGAAAAACCGGCCCTCCTGGGGGCTGGTTTTTTGGCTGAGTGGGACAAAAGCTGAAGGGGACAGGATTTCAGACCAAGCTATCTTCGGATTATTGATTTTGTGGCAGAGTAAGGTTTTGACGAAGAAGGGCATAGAATTAGGAATACAGACGATTGACAAGATAAGTTCGGCAGGAAATCTGTATACATTGCTGATGTATCCCAAAGCGGTTCAAGAGATGATTTTAGATTATTTTGCGGAATTAAGAACTGATGGTGAAAGGCCAGTGGGAGAGTAGGAATCTTGTCGGAAAAATCAGATGGTTGCGGATAGAACTGCGGAAATTTAATATGGTGTGAACTTGTAACGGTAAAAAATATTTGATAAAATAGCAGTATCACAAACGGAAGAGAGAGAAAATACTATGGATTCAGAGAATGTATATGTACCGGGACAACCGAAACTGGACTACGACCCAAGGCATAAAGATACAGTATTTGAAACGCTGGCCAAGCATCCGGACCGGATTGTGGGGCTTATTGTTCTTGTTTTGTTTATGGTGATAGTTCTGTTTACTTTTTATATACTAATTACGTTATGGAACCATAGACTTATAGGCAGGGTTGGTACAGATTCGCGTAAATCAGCAAAAGAGCTGACAGCTACACAGAAGTTTATTTTGGCAGCAAGCTCTCCAACGATTGGAAATCGTTATAAATGCGTTATTGATATTTGGGGAACGCGTGAATCGGATTCAGGTCCGGAACTGGCAAAAGAGCTGTTTACATCAAGCTGGGGGGAATTTACCTGGGAAAATGTCCAATCGTGGGTGGAATATTTATCTCATGAGGGTTATCAGGGAAAATTTCTTCAATATTGTAAAGACACTGAGAACGCAGAGGGGGAATATAGCGATTTTGATCGTTTGATTTTTGAGGAGACCAGAAAAAAATATCCCAAAGAAGGAATGTATGCGTGGGATATGGTACGCATATTGTCTGTGGCAGGTGAAGCTTATATGGGTAAACTGATGGACTATGAGGAAGCTGTGAAGATTGCATATAAAGCATGTAAAAACCTGCAGGAGCATTTTCAATCATGGGATGACATGGTTGGAAGTTATACGCTTGGATATCAGCTATGGCGTGGCAAGAGAAAAAAAGACAGGTTCCGTTATTATAGGAAACTAAAAAAAACATGGATTTATCGAATTCCATGGAACACTCCGCTTCTTGAAAGTGAGCTTTGAGTTTAAAGCAGAATGCCCGGACCAGCGGAAATGCTGGCGAATGAGGGCAAACGCAGCAGCTGGATAATTGAGGATGATGCTGTTTTGGAATTGTTCGGGGTATGAAGGGATAGGAGAATTTAAAGCAATGAGAGTCGGAATTTTATCAGATACACACGGGCTTCTTCGCCCGGAAGTCATTGAAAAGTTAGAAGGCTGTGACCTGATTTTTCACGCAGGAGATATCGATAAGCAGGAACTGATTGAAAAACTGGAACAGATTGCGCCTGTTAAGGTGGTTCGGGGGAATAATGACAAAGAATGGGCAGAGCACATTCCTTATGTGCTGAATGTTGAGTGCCAGGGACTTCGGATTCTGATGTGCCATAAGAAAAATGAGGTTCCAAAAAGCCGGACGGATATTGACCTGATTGTGTTTGGGCATTCTCATAAATATGAGGATAAGCTGGAAAATGGGGTGCGCTGGATTAATCCCGGAAGCTGTGGTCCAAGAAGGTTTAATCAGGAAATTACAATGGCGATTATGGAAATTGACAAAAATGGAGGCTATGAGATTCACAGAATTGATATTCCGCACCGGGAAAAGCCAGTGAAGCTACCGGTGGAGAAAGATAAGGCGGCAGTTATAAAAGCGGTGGTTAAGGGCATTGAAAAAGGGCTGACAACGGATCAGATTGCAAAAAAGAACTGCATTGATGCGGAACTTGTTCAGGAAATCAGCAGAATGTACCTGACGCATCCGGGGATAGATGTGGATGGAATATTAAACAGGATAAAATGATAAAAATTTGGATATTTAAAACAGATTTTCTAATTTAAATTCATAATACTTACCATTCATGATTTTAAAATTAAAGGTAAGTTCCATGGTATGTTCTATACTGCCCGCAGGTATATTTTCGCCATCCCAGTAGCTGTAGCCAGTCAGACATACTTCTGCTTCCAGTGTTCCAGTAACCGTAAGTTCAGCGCCATCTTCTTCCAGTTCAATTTCGTCTGCGGATAAACTGTTAATCCCGTCTAAATCTGCATAATCCACATACATATCAAAATAATCTGCCAGTTCAGAGCCATCCATATCCATTACATAATCCATCACATACTGGTAAAGCTCATCCCAAAAGTGAGTTTCTATAATGGACAGGACTTTGTTTTCATCAAATTCCAATTTTCTATCCTTTCCTGAGAAAATATAATATTAAATCACGGTAGGGAATCTGTTTGCCATCTTCTGAGATTGTGTTGAATTTTTGAATCAATTTCTGTCTTCTTGCTTCTGAGCCGGGATTCCGGAGATCTTCATCTTCTTCCAGTGCTGCCCAGTATGCTTCTTCCCTTGCCTTTTTAAGCCTTGGTGCGTTTAAATTCAGTATTTTAATAGTATATTCTGCCCGAATATCTTCTTCGTCAGCCGGTAGGATTTCCCCAAATTCGTCAAAGATAAAATGGTCTGCACAGTCAGGTTCCAGTGGGGAAATTAGTTTCTTTTCATCAAAATTATTATCTTTATACTGTCCACAATGTTTCTTATAGGAACCTCCGTTGCAGGAAGCGAAAAGATTTTGGTATTCCAGTGACAAGTTGGGATATTTTGATTTAGGATGAAAATGTTCAATATGTGAGTCATTTGCTGAAATCCGTCCACAACAATAACAGCATATGTTACCCTGCTCCTTTAATAAAGAATCTCTTAAAAGATGTTTTTCTTTTTCCGGAATAGTTTCAAATGGTGGGGTTCCTTTGTATTTTCTTTTCCATTTTATTACTGCTTCCGGTTCATTCTTCTTTTGTATATATAACAATTTACCGCCCCTTTGCGATTAAAATTCTTGCCCTTACAACATCAGTATTTTTTTCATCTGTCAGTTCAGCCAGTTCATCTGCGATTTGTTCGGCATCATCATATTTTTTTTGTTGAATCAGATGCTGCATTCGCTCAATTTTTTCCCGGATTTTTAAATTCAGGCAGTTTGTGTCCATATATTCTTCCAGAATGGTATTCACGTCCCAGCCAGTTAAAGGAGGAATTTTTTGAATAACAATATCGCTTTCTGCTTCCTGCAGCCGGAAGATGGATACTTCATCACCGATTTCTCCTAGAACCTTGGGAGCATGGGTGGTGACAATAAACTGGATATTAGGAAATACCTCCAGTAAAACGGGCAGTATTTTTGCCTGCCAGGAGGGATGGAGATGTAAATCGATTTCATCAATCAAAACGATGCCTTGTCCAAGCAGCGGGTTTTCTGATTTGGGGTTTGCGATGGAAAGGCGGCGCGCAAGGTCGCCAGTCAGGGCAAGAACACTTTTTTCTCCTTCAGACAGTTGTTCCATTTGAAGCTGCTGATTACATTTCACCAAAATTAAATCAGCTTTATCCTGCTGAATCCGGATTTTTATGCTGGAAAAATCAGACCCCATAGCAGTAAGAATTGCTTTGCGGGCAGCTTTAAGCTGGAAATCTTCGAATTCCGGCTGTTCTACACGGATACTGTTTTCATATTCCTGCCTGCTGCGGAACCAGTCGAAAAAAAGCTGGAAATTAACAATTCCACCCAAAATATTATCGCGCCATGCGTCCAGTTTTCCGGCGGAGCCGGTATATTTTTTCTGAAACAGACGTTTTTCCTTCTGGTGGTCAATATAGCGGTTAATACCATAGAAAACATAAATGGGCAGATTGCAGTCATTTAAAATAAGGGTTTGTTCCTCGCCTTCCCCTTCTTCGTCATCTTCTTCTGTCGTGAACGATCCAATATAATTTTCCCGGATGAAGTTTGTGAGCTTTTTAAGCAGTGCTGCATTGTGTGTATTTTTTCCATCTGTTCTGGAACGGGAATAAGTGAAATTTTGATTTTCCACTTTTATTTTTGCACGGATGTCCGTATGTTCCTGTTCCAATTTCACATCCAGTTTTTTTATCATTTTTGATTCGACCTGGGAATCTGCCGATGCTTCCCGCAGGATACGGGAAAAAAGTATATTGCAGGCATCAAGAAGTGTTGATTTTCCCATTCCGTTAATACCATAAATAATTGCAGATTTACAGCCGAAATTAATTTCGGCATCGGATATTCTTCTGAAGTTTTTGATATGGAGGCTG
>CANOLA010000060.1 GCA_947566705.1 uncultured Lachnospiraceae bacterium
ATAAAAAATAAGTCTATAGCCTTTTTGAATGAGGGCTATAAACTTATTATACGAGAGGGGATGCGGTATGAAAAAAAGAGAAGAACGGAGAGTATCCGACAGGGCATTAAAAACTCTTTCTGCCAGACTTTACCGTGCGGACAAGAGAAGAAACATGACTGCTGCAGCCGCGGTTGCCATGTCTGCCATGCTGGTTATCGTTGTGCTTTCCACGATTCTGACAGTTTCGGAACTGATGAAACGGCAGAAGCAGATGATGCTTGGCACGCAGGCGGAGGGCATATATTTTGGCGTCAGTTATTACTGGTATGAGAGTTTAAGGGACAGCGGGCATTTTGATGATGTGCGGCTGGCAGACCAGATGGGAACGTGGGAGACAGAGGCTTCTGCCAGCGATGCCAATAATATTTACTATGCTGATAAGGAAACTGCTGGCTGGAATTTTAATGAGCTGGAGAAAGGAAGCTGGCCCGACGGAATGAATGAAATTGCTGTGGACAGAAATTTTGTGGAGGCAAACGGCGGTAATATCCGTGTGGGCAGTCATATGCAGATTACATTAAAAACTCCAGTTGCTGAAACAAAAAAAGAAGTGGTAATTACCGGAATCTGCGCTGCAAACAATGCGCTTGGTGAGAACCGGATTTTTGTGTCAGAGGAGTTTTTTATGGCAGAGCGGTGCTTCATTTACATGAATGTATACTGCCGTTTTGAACCTGGAAAATACACTGATAAAAATCTGGAAGGATTTCTTTTGGACATTCAGCCGGATGCCGTGGTAAACGCCGTGGCAAACCCGAATGCCGGAAACCGTCCGGGTGCAGGGACGCTTGCGATTGTGCTTGGTCTTTTAGCACTTGCGTCTGTCTGTGCCGGACTGATGGTTTATACCATTTATTACATTTCTGCGGTTAAAAATGCGGCAAGGTACGGGCAGTTAAAGCTGCTTGGTGTAACGGAGGGGCAGATTAAAAAAATTGTTCTCCGCCATGCCCTGCACCAGTATGTGACGGGACTTCCTGCAGGCTGTATCTTCGGCGTGTTGTTTGCCTATGTGCTGATGCCGGTTGTGGCTTCTTTTGCAGGACTTAAAGACGCGGTTCCCGTCCTGCGGCCACAGTACTTCCTGTGTGCAGCCTTTGTGTCGCTTGTGGTTGTTCTTCTGGGTGCAAAAAAGCCCATGCGCATTCTGGCGAAGGTTCCGCCTGCCCATGCCGCCGTGCTTACCGATGGATACAAAAGGAAAAAAGAAACAAAAAGCGTGCGTTTTACTGCCGGAAGTTTTGCACGGAAAAATATCCGCAGGCGGGCAAAAAAAACGGCATTGGTTGCAGCTTCTGCAGCGGTTGTGATGGTTATTTTCATCTGTACCATGAATGTTGTGAACAGCCTGAATGTAGATGCTCTTATGCAGAATTTCAACCAGTTTGCGGACATTACAGTTGCATCAGAGGATGTGCTGGTATTGAATGTGGATTCCAGAATCCGGATGCTGTTGGATAATGAATCGAACCATCTTCCGGACGGTCTGGAGGGAAGGCTTGCGGAGGTTTCCGGAGGGATGGATATGGTCTGCCACTACAGTCTTTCGATGGCTGCTTTTCTGTACGGGGAGGAGGCTGAGAAATTCTGTGGTATTGTGCTGGGGGAGGATTACAAAAAGGAGACCGAAGAGGATGATTTCGGGGTGCGGCGTGCCCTGGAGTATCAAAATGGTGAAGAATCTTCTGTTATGGTCCAATATGATGCCCGCTTTTACGAATACGGACAGGTGGAAGGATTTGAGGTCTATGAGGGAAGCATTGACCGTGAGAAGTTTGAATCCGGAAAATATGTGCTTGCGGTGGCGCAGGACAAAGAGGGTGAGAGTCTTTACCATGCGGGTGATGTGATAAGCCTGTACAGCGAATATCCGGAGGATGCAGAAGCTGTTGGACACTTGAAGCCGGATGATAATGGGCGCCATCCGTATTTTGATTCACTGCCCAGAAAGGACTATGAGGTCTTGGCGGTGGTTGGTGACAGCTACAGGAGACAGATGTGCAGCGGAGACGCTCATATGGGAGTATCCCTCGGGCTTGTTTTCCCGACACAGACAATGGAAGAGATGCCAAAGAAGCCCGGGCTGTTTATGGTAACAATGGACGTGCCTGATGGAGAATATCAGTCCAATGCAGACACGCTGGAACGCGTAGAACCATTGGTTGCGGAGTGCCTGAAAAAGGAAGGCGGGGAGGACATTTCCTACCGCTCAAGGAGCATGTATAAAAAACAGCTGGAGCAGTTCGGCATGACGCTTGCGCTGATTGGAAATGGTCTGGCGGTGCTGATAGGCGCGATGTTTATTGTCAGCTTTTTAAACAGCTGTGTCAGCGGCATTGCAGAGCGTAAGGAGGAATTTGCCACGCTGCAGGCAATCGGTATGACGAGGAGGCATCTGATTACTGTGCTTAGGTGGGAAAACCTCTATACAGTGTTGATTGCGGCTGTACCGGGATACATAATCGGCCGGCTTGTGAGCTATGCAGCAATCACTGCACTTTCCAAACAGCTGAACTACCTCGTGTGGACGCCTTCCATCCTTCCGGGAATCTTACTGGCGGTTACAATGTGTTTATTTGCCATGGCATACCCGAACCGCCGGACAGATGTCGGGACTGCCTTACATCTTTGACGTTTGGCATGGAGTCCAAAAACAGATAATAGTACTCGCAAGGGCACTGGTTCATGAAAGACAGTAATCGTTATTACCCATAAAAAGGAGATGCTGGTGGGACCGTAAAAATAAAAAAATGAAAGTTTTGAAAATAATTCTTGCATTTTTGACCGAAATGTGATAAAAAATATATATCATATGCAAGATGCAGAACATGATGCGTCGTAAAATGTAATGCCCTGAAAGGGCATTGCCTACGCAAATTGCTTCGCGAAGCGAACTGGAATGCAATTTGCTCCATATTAATAAATCAAAATACGAAAAATGCAATGAAGGAGACTCGGATTATCAGACACCGACAGGAATACAGCGTCACCGACTGAGAGCGCTGTTTGGATAGAGATAATCACGGGAACACTGCCGGAGCAGGTGTGTTGAAAAATGTAATCAGCTGTTTAAGAAGAATTACAAAGTAGGTTCACCCGTGTGCGCACGTTACGCGTTTTAGAGATTGCAATGAAGCATATGCTGTCGTACATCAAGGATGTACGACGTATGTACTGATTTGTAAAAGCGGGTGGTACCGTGGAATTTGTCATAAGGAGGGACCCAGCAAGACTGGGAGGATGCCTTGTGACCTATTGTCAATGACAGAAGAATTTCGCCCCGGAATGGATGATAAATCCATTCCGGGGATTTTTATTTGAAAAAACAGTAGGAAAGGAGAACAAGATGGAATTTTTAACCGGAGTAATAAAAAAAGAAACCCTGGAAATCAGTGAAATCTTAGCAGGGGATTATGAGGGAAAAAGCATAAAAGTATGCGGCAGTGTCCATACCATCCGCGATATGGGGGAGGTTGCATTTATCGTCCTGCGCAAAAGGGAAGGGCTTTTACAGTGCGTATACGAGGAGGGAAAGACAAAATTTTCCTTAGATGATTTAAAAGAAGCCGATACTGTGGAAGCAGAGGGAGTATATAAAAGTGATGAGCGTGCACCGCATGGATTTGAACTCAGGCTTACCGGAATGACCGTCTTATCGGAGCCGGCAGAAGCAATGCCCCTTCAGATTTCCCGTTTCAAATTAAACACCTCGCTGGAGGCAAAGCTTAATAACCGTGCCGTGTCGCTTCGGAACCTGCGGGAACGCGCCATATTCCGCATTCAGGAAGGAATCACAAGGGGCTTTCGGGATTTCCTCTACGGACAGGGTTTTACCGAAATCCATACGCCGAAGCTCGGTGCAAAAAGTGCCGAGGGCGGGGCAAACCTTTTCAAGCTGGAATATTTCCACCGTCCGGCGATTTTACAGCAGAGTCCGCAGTTTTACAAACAGATGATGGTCGGCGTATTTGACCGGGTATTTGAAACCGCTCCGGTGTTCCGTGCGGAAAAGCACAACACCAAACGCCATTTAAATGAATATACCAGCCTGGATTTCGAGATGGGATACATTGACGGGTTTGAAGACATTATGGCAATGGAAACCGGATTTTTACAGTACACGATGAAGCTTCTGGAAACAGAATACAAAGCGGAGCTTGAACTGTTAAAACTGGAACTTCCAAATGTGGAAAAAATCCCGTGCGTGCGTTTTGATGAGGCAAAAGAACGTGTGGCGGAAAAATACGACAGGCAGTTTCGTAACCCGTTTGACTTAGAGCCGGAGGAAGAGGTGTTAATCGGCAGGTATTTCAAAGAGGAATATGACAGCGATTTCGTATTCGTCACCCACTATCCGTCCAAAAAACGTCCGTTTTATGCCATGGACGATCCGGCGGATACCACTTATACCTTAAGCTTTGATTTACTGTTTAAGGGGCTGGAAATCACCACGGGCGGACAGCGAATTCATGACTACCATGAGCTGATGGAAAAAATAGAAAAACGCGGTATGGAAACCGAGGGCATGGAACATTATCTGTCCGCATTTAAACATGGAATGCCAAAGCACGGCGGACTTGGGATTGGACTCGAACGCTTAACCATGCAGTTAATCGGCGAAGAAAACGTGCGTGAAGCCACTTTGTTCCCGCGCGACTTAAGCCGCCTGGAACCATAAGTAATGCCAATTTATTTCAGGAGGAAATATGAAAAAGGTAGTCATCTCAGGAAGCATAAAACTGCAGAAAGAAATAGATGGCTGGAGAGAGTATTTTTCCAGAAAAGATTATGAAGTCGTGGATTATCCAAAGCAGATAAAAGAAGAACGTTTCATGGAAATTTATCCGGATGTTTTCCGTGATTTTATGAAACATATATCAGAAGCCGACATTCTATTTATCATGAATGAGGACAGGGATGGAAAAAGGGGATATATCGGTGCGGAAACATTCGCAGAGTTATGCTTTGGCATTACACAAAAACAGGTTTACCACAGGAATATTGAATTAGTAATTTTAAAACTGCCGGATAAAAATGTGCAGTGTTATGATGAAATTAATTTATGGCTGAAATTAGGCTGGATTAGATTATATCACGAGGAGGAAACATAATGAACCACACCGGAACCATAGAACTTTCAACTGAACACTTGACTCTCCGCCGTTTTGACGAAGAGGATGCCGAAAACATGTTTTATAACTGGGAAAATGATGCCGAAGTGACAAAATATTTGACCTGGTCACCATACGAAAACGTGGAGCAGGTGGAATATTATCTGAAAAACGAAGTGATTACCAATTATGAAAAGAAAGATTTTTATTACTGGGCAATCGAATTAAATGAAACGGAACAGCCTATCGGCAGTATCAGTGCGGTAAATATACAGGATGACACTGATGCCGTGGAAATTGGCTACTGTATCGGAAAAGAATACTGGCATCAGGGGTATATGACAGAAGCCTTAACCGAAGTCATCCGCTTTTTCATGGAAGAAACCGGGGCAGGACGCGTATGGGGGGAGCATGACATAAATAACCCGAATTCCGGAAAAGTTATGGAAAAAAGCGGCATGGAATACGAAGGGACCCTCCGCCGCAGCGGACGAAACAACACAGGAATCTGTGACATGGCAGTATATGCAAAAGTAAAAAGCGCGGCAGTCCTGGAAGCGGAAGCAGAAGAGGAACCGGAAGAAATTGCTGCAAGCGTTACAAAAGTAGCAGGGGCTGACGGCAAGATGCGAAATGTCATCTCAGACGAAACGATGGAATATGTAGGAATCCTTGCCAAGCTGGAGCTGAGTGATGAAGAGGCGCAGGCAGCCAAAAAAGACATGGAGGAAATGCTTGATTACATCGACCAGTTAAACGAACTGGACACCTCTGGGATAGAGCCGATGTCCCATGTATTTCCGGTAAACAACGTTTTCCGTGAGGACGTAGTGACAAACGGGGACGGAAGCAGGGAAACGCTTGCCAATGCACCGTGCATGAAGGACGGCGGCTTTAAAGTACCGAAAACGATAGGAGAAGGTGTATAAAGTTTTCTTTGAAAACTTTATACATGTAACGATTGTCGTACATCTTTGATGTATGACTTAGCCCATTTGCCGCAGGCAAATTTAGCATGGGCGGATGTTCCCGAAAGGAGTAAAATATGAGTTTAATGAGTGAAACAGCCGTCGGGCTGGGAAAAAAGATAAAAGCAAAAGAAGTCAGTGTGACAGAAGCCGTCCGTGCGTCGCTTGACGCCATAAAGGCGAAAGAGGAAAAAGTAAACAGCTTTGTGACAGTTGACGAGGAAGGCGCATTAAAACGTGCCAAAGAAGTCCAGAAACTGATTGACAGTGGAAGTTTAACGGGACCGCTTGCCGGGGTTCCGGTTGCCATTAAGGATAACATGTGTACGAAAGGGCTTCTGACTACCTGCTCTTCAAAAATACTGGAAAACTTTGTGCCGACATACACGGCGGAAGCGGTCAGGCGTTTAGAGGACGCCGGGGCAGTTATTATCGGAAAAACCAACATGGATGAATTTGCAATGGGAAGCACAACAGAAACCTCTGCATACGGGGAAACCAAAAACCCGTGGAACATGGCGCATGTGCCGGGCGGTTCTTCCGGCGGCTCCTGTGCAGCAGTATCCGCAGAGGAATGCTCTTTCGCACTTGGCTCTGATACAGGAGGCAGTATCCGCCAGCCGAGTTCATTCTGCGGTGTGACCGGAATGAAGCCGACCTACGGAACCGTTTCCCGTTATGGACTGATTGCCTATGGCTCTTCCTTAGACCAGATTGGGCCGATTACAAAGGACGTGACAGACTGTGCCACAGTACTGGAAATCATTGCAGGACATGATACAAAAGATGCAACCTCGGTTTCCCGTGAGGATACTGATTTTACCGCAGCGCTTGTGGATGACGTAAAGGGAATGAAAATTGGAATCCCAAAGGATTATTTCGGGGAAGGCTTAAATATAGAAGTAAGGGATGCAGTCCTTTCGGCTGTAAGGACGCTGGAAGAAAAGGGAGCCGTTGTCGAGGAATTTGACTTAGGCCTGGTAAAATATGCCATTCCGGCATACTACGTCATTGCCTGTGCGGAAGCAAGCTCCAACCTCGCCCGTTTTGACGGCGTAAAATACGGTTATCGGACAAAAGAATACGAGGGACTTCATAATATGTACAAAAAATCCCGTTCCGAAGGCTTCGGGGCAGAAGTAAAGCGCAGGATTATGCTTGGTTCCTTTGTCTTAAGTTCCGGCTATTATGACGCTTATTATTTAAAGGCACTAAGGGTCAAGGGACTGATAAAAAAAGCCTTTGACGAGGCGTTTGCAAAATATGACGTAATCATTGCACCGGCGGCGCCGACTACCGCACCGAAGCTTGGCGAAAGCCTTAAAAATCCGATTCAGATGTATCTGGGTGATATTTACACAATATCCGTAAACCTTGCAGGACTTCCGGGAATTTCCCTTCCGTGCGGCATGGACAAAAACGGGCTTCCGGTTGGTATCCAGATGATTGGCGACTGCTTTAAGGAAAAAAATATCATCCGCGCCGCGTACAGCTTTGAACAGACCAGAGCATACACACATAGCCCGGTCACGAAGGAGGGAGAGTAGAAATGAGTAAAAATTATGAAACCGTAATCGGGCTGGAAGTCCATGTGGAGCTGGCAACAAAAACTAAAATCTTCTGTTCCTGCTCCACAGAATTCGGGGGTGCGCCGAATACGCACACCTGTCCGGTATGTACTGGACAGCCAGGCTCCCTTCCGGTATTAAACAAACAGGTCGTGGAATATGCCATGGCAGTCGGTCTTGCCACAAACTGCCAGATTACCAGGTACAGCAAGTTTGACCGGAAAAACTATTTTTATCCTGACAATCCGCAGAACTACCAGATTTCCCAGCTTTACCTGCCAATCTGCAGGAACGGAAGCGTGGAAATAGAAACGGCTGCAGGAAAAAAACAGGTCCGCATCCATGAAATCCATATGGAAGAAGATGCTGGAAAACTGGTACATGATGAATGGGAAGATGTTTCCATTGTGGATTTTAACCGTTCCGGCGTGCCGCTGATTGAAATCGTGTCAGAGCCTGACATGCGCTCGGCGGATGAAGTGATTGCATATCTGGAAAAGCTGCGCCAGACCATCCAGTACCTTGGCGCGTCCGACTGTAAATTAAATGAAGGTTCCATGCGTGCCGACGTCAACCTTTCCGTCCGTGAAGCCGGAAGCAGTAAGTTCGGCACCCGTACCGAGATGAAAAATCTAAACTCCTTCAAGGCGATTGCCCATGCCATTGAAGGGGAGAGGGAGCGTCAGATTGAACTTTTAGAAGCAGGCAGGAAAGTTGTGCAGGAAACACGCCGCTGGGATGATAATAAGGAAAGCTCCCACGCCATGCGTTCCAAGGAGGATGCGCAGGATTACCGCTATTTTCCGGATCCGGACCTCGTTCCGCTGGTTATTTCCGAGGAATGGATTGCAGAGGTGAAGGCAAAACAGCCGGAACTTCGGGAAGAAAAGCTGGCGCGTTACAAAAAGGAATATGATATTCCGGAATATGATGCAAAAATTCTGACCGAATCCAAGCACATGGCGGACCTTTTTGAAGCAACCACTAAAATCTGCGGAAAGCCAAAGAAAGTATCCAACTGGCTGATGGTGGAAACCATGCGTCTTTTAAAGGAGCGTGGGATGGATGCAGAAGATATCCGGTTTTCACCGGAGAACCTTGCGAAGCTGATAGAGCTTGTGGAAAATGGCACAATTAACGGAAGCGTGGCAAAGGAAGTCTTTGAGCTGGTATTTACAGACAACACCGACCCGGAGAAATATGTGGAGGAAAAAGGATTAAAGAGTGTGAATGACGAGGATGAGCTGCGTGCCGCCATCCGGCAGGTCATAAAAGAAAACCCGCAGTCCGTGGAGGATTACCATGGCGGAAAGGAAAAAGCGCTTGGTTTCCTGGTAGGACAGACCATGAAGGCAACAAAAGGCAGGGCAAATCCTGGAATAGTGAACAAAATTTTAAAGGAACTCCTGTAGAAAATGACTGAAAAAAGGGGTGGATTCTTCGGAATCTGCCCCGTTTTCGTTTTTTTTCTATTTCTTTTGAAAAAAAACATAATCTGTCTTGTGTTTACCGAGTCATTGACGTATAATTATAGTATTATGGAATCGGTATGATGTGATGCTTGCACACATTGATTTGCGATTTTTGTACAGGAAACCTAGGGAGGGGCAATACCAATGTCTGAAAACCAGAACAGCAGTCAGGTGACTGACGAAGATAAGAACGTGGAGTACGAAGATGTGTGTTATATCTGCCGCAGGCCGGAGCATACTGCAGGCAAGATGATACATATTCAAAATAATGTATGTATCTGCAGCGACTGTATGCAGAAGACGTTTGATTCAATGAATTCCGGCGGCTTTAATATGGGCGATTTCATGAACATGAACATGAGTGTCGGAAAGATGCCCAATATCAGCATGATAAATTTATCGGAGCTGCAGGATGCGGTTCCCATGAGCCAGAAAATTAAAAAGAAAGCGCCGAAGGAGAAAAAAGCGGCTCCGGTGCTTGATATCCATTCCATCCCTGCGCCGCATAAGATCAAGGCACGGCTGGATGAATATGTCGTGGGGCAGGAGCAGGCAAAAAAGGTAATGTCCGTTGCCGTGTACAACCATTACAAGCGTGTCATGTCCGATGAAAAAGACGGCGTTGACATAGAAAAATCCAATATGCTTATGATTGGACCGACCGGCTGTGGAAAGACCTATCTGGTAAAGACCCTTGCCAGACTGCTTGATGTGCCGCTTGCAATTACGGATGCCACCTCCCTGACTGAGGCGGGATATATCGGGGATGATATCGAGAGCGTTGTGAGCAAGCTTCTGGCAGCAGCGGACAATGACGTGGAACGTGCAGAAAAGGGAATCATTTTTATAGACGAGATAGACAAGATTGCCAAAAAGCGCAATACCAACCAGCGGGACGTAAGCGGAGAGTCCGTGCAGCAGGGAATGTTAAAGCTGTTAGAGGGTGCGGAGATTGACGTGCCGGTAGGCGCGGGCAGTAAAAATGCCATGGTGCCTATGACCACAGTGGATACAAAAGACATCCTGTTTATCTGTGGGGGAGCGTTTCCGGAACTTGAAGATATCATAAAAGAACGCCTGAACAAATCAGCGGCAATCGGCTTTAAGTCCGATTTAAAGGACAAGTATGACGAGGATGAAAACATCCTGAGTAAAGTAGAAGTAGAAGACGTGCGCAAATTCGGAATGATTCCGGAATTTCTGGGACGGCTTCCGGTTCTCTTCACCCTTGAGGCGCTGACGGAGGAAATGCTGGTAAAAATTCTCGTAGAGCCTAAAAATGCAATTTTAAAGCAGTATATCAGACTGCTGGAAATGGATGAGGTGGATCTGGAATTTGACCAGGGGGCACTGAGCGCCGTCGCAAAAAAAGCAAAAGAAAAAAAGGTCGGTGCACGTGCATTGCGCGCAATTATTGAAGAGTTTATGCTGGATATTATGTATGAAATTCCAAAGGATGACAATATCGGACGGGTTGTCATTACAAAAGATTATATAGAAAGAAAGGGCGGACCGACAATTCAGATGCGCAGTGCGCCGGCATTACAGGAACAGGCAAGATAATGTATCAGGTTTTCATGGAAAACCTGATATGCAGCATCGGTCCATTTGCCGAAAGGCAAATTCAGGATGGACCGGTGTTCCAAAAATGTATCAGGTTTTCATGGAAAACCTGATATGCAGCATCGGTCCATTTGCCGAAAGGCAAATTTACGATGGACCGGTGTTCAATAAATGGGGGATAAAGTATGAAAATCATTCATTGTGCGGATCTGCACCTGGATTCCAGGATGACAACAAATCTGGGCAGGGAGCAGGCAAGGGAGCGCAGGAAAGAAATCATAAGAACATTTACGCGTATGGTGGAATATGCGGAAAAAAACGAAGTAAGGATTATTCTGATTGCAGGAGATTTATTTGATACGAGGAGCGTTTCTGCAATGGCAAGAAACACTGTAAGGGACATGATTTATTCCCATCCGCAGATAGACTTTTTATATCTGCGGGGGAATCATGACAGCGATAATTTTTTGTCCAAACTGGAAGAACTGCCGGATAACCTGCTGCTGTTTGATGAGCAGTGGACGGCATACCGTTATGGAAATGTTGTTATTTCAGGTCTGGAGCTGTCAGAAGAAAACCAGGCAACTGCCTATAATTCGCTGGTACTCAATCATGATGACTATAATATCGTTACGCTGCACGGCCAGGCAGGTACATACCAGAATAAAGAGCAGACCTACAGCATCGGTCTGGATGCACTCTGCAATAAAAATATTGATTATCTTGCACTGGGGCATGTCCACAGTTATGTGCAGGAACAGCTGGATAACCGCGGTATATACTGTTATCCGGGGTGTCTGGAGGGACGCGGGTTTGATGAGTGCGGACCAAAAGGGTTTGTGCTTTTAGATGTGGATGAACAGACCAGACGCGCCGAGGCTTCATTTATCCAGATAGCGGCGCGGACACTGTATACGCTGGAAGTGGATGTAAGCGGGATGCTGACAACAAGGGAGGCTGCAGTCTGTATGGAACAGGAGGTTGCAAAATACTCCTATCCGTCGGCAAGCATGGTAAAATTCGTTCTCACCGGTGAGGTTGAGGTGGATGCGGAATTTAACTGTGATTATCTGCAGGATCTGTTTAATGATTACTTCTACTTTGAGAAAGTATGCGACCAGACAAAACTTAAGATAAATTACAGTGATTATGAAAAGGACGCTTCACTAAAAGGTGAATTTATCCGAATGGTACTTAATTCGGAGCTGAAGGAAGAGCAGAAAACAGAAGTGATACGCTGTGGAATTATGGCTTTATCCGGAGAGGAGATATAAATTTATGAAGTTACTTTCCTGTCATGTGGAAAATTTTGGGAAATTATCGAATGTGAGTTTTGATTTTACAAACGGGGTAAATCTTTTTTACCAGCCGAACGGCTGGGGCAAAAGTACACTTGCCGCCTTTTTGCGCGTCATGTTTTACGGGTTTGATTCCAAAAGGGAATCCGGGCAGTTTGATAAGGAACGTGTGGTTTACCGTCCGTGGCAGGGCGGTGTGTACGGCGGCACGCTTGATTTTAATTATAAGGACAGGGTATACCGGATCAGCCGTTCCTTTGGAAAGAACGAAAAGACCGATACCTTTCATATCTACGATCTTGTCACAAATCTGGAGTGCCATGACTATTCTTCAGAAATAGGCAATGAAATATTCGGACTGGACAGCGCATCCTTTAAAAGAAGCGCGTTCATTGCCCAGAATGACTGTGAATGCGGTTCTACTGACGCCATTAACGCCAAGCTTGGCAATCTGGTGGAAAACACAAATGATATCAATAATTTTGACACGGCACAGAAGCGGATTCGTGACCGGATGAACAAAATTTCACCGAACCGTGCAACAGGATCCCTGAAAAAGCGAAAGAGCACTATTACACTTCTGACAGAAGAAATCCGGGGATTTGAAGCGGCTGATGAGGCAGCAAAGGAAATCCGGGAAAAACTTGCAAAGAAGCAGGAACAGAGGAAAGAACTGTCGGATATCCGTTCGCAGTATGCAAAGGCACTGCAGATGGCAAGTGAGGAAAGCCGCCGTGAAAGCCTTAAGATGAATTATGACTCTTTATGTAAAGAAGTGAAAGAACGCGAAACGGAAATGGAAAGCTACCGCAGGGTTTTTCCTGACCGTGTGCCGGAGGAAGAGGAGTTTATCCAGAAAAACCAGGAAGTCCAGATGCTTGGGGTTTTAAAAACAACGCTGTATAACCTGGGACTGACGGACGAAGAGAGGACGCAGTACAGTAAGCTGTCCGACCGTTTTGAGAACGGGCTGCCTGACCAGCAGGAAATAGCAGATATGGAAAAAGAACTGGAATGTCTGTCGCAGCTTCATGAAGAAAAGTCGCTGCTTGAAAACAGGATTTCCTATTTTGAGGCAATGGCAATGAAGCGGGAAGCCCCGATTTTTCTGGTTGAAAAAAGAATGCCCCTTCTGGTGCTGGGGATTATGCTGATTGCCGCAGGCGGAATTGGCTGCGTACTGAGCTTTGTCCTGAAAAACCTGTTAAAGGATTTTATACCGGTAATGGTGATTGCCGCAGGCGTTGTAGTATTTGGAATCCTGCTTCTTCTGGTGCGCAGTATCAGGATGTCACAGGATGAAAGAAGAAACCAGAAAAAGAAACTGGAGCGGGAAGAAGAAGACCGGAAATTCCGGGAACCGGTCATCGAAGTACAGCAGACGCTGGAACTGGCTTCCGCAGAAATCCTAAAAATCGAGGAAAAGGCAATTGCATTTCTGGGACGTTACCATATTTACTGCAGCGGGACAAATGCCAGGGAAGGTATGTTTGACTTAAAAAACCAGATGCATGAATATGACAGGTTAAAAACACGGGCAAACAAGAGTGAGGCAGCACGGGAGGAATACGAAAAAACCAAAAAGGACCTGATGGAATTCGGGGAAGAAACAGGGGTGGATTTTGGCGAGGATCTGGGAACCGGAATCAGCCTTCTGCAGACAAAGGCAACAAAATACCGGATTGCTGTAAAAGCATATGAGGAAAGCCGGAAGAAAAAAGAGCTTTTTGAGGAAGAATATGATGTGAAAGAGCTGGAGCAGAAGGAAGTGTGTCCGTATTCCCTGGATGAGTTAAATTCCATGATTCAGGACGTGGATGAACGTCTTGAGGATGTCAGGGAAGCGATTGAACAGTATAACCGCCAGATGGACGACCTGCAGGAGCAGCTTGACATGCGGGATGAAAAAGAACAGCAGCTGACCGCCTGCAAAGAAGAGCAGGAAAAAGAGGAGCATCTCTATGAAGTATACGATCTGACACAGAGTCTGCTCCAGAGTGCCAAGGAGCAGTTTTCAGCACGGTACTTAGGTCCGATTGAAGGCGGTTTCGGAAAGTATTATGAGCTTCTTACCGGCTCCGGAAAAGGAACCTGGATGGTTGATGCCAATATTGACGTGCAGGTTAAGGAGCTTGGAGAGCTCAGGGAAACAAAATGGTTTTCTGCAGGATACCAGGATTTGCTTGGCGTATGTATGCGTCTGGCGCTTGTGGATGCGATGTATCCGGAAGAAAAACCGTTTTTAGTGCTGGATGATCCGTTTGTCAACCAGGATGAGGAAAAATTCGGACATGGGCAGGAGCTGTTAAAGCAGATTGCAAACGAGTACCAGGTACTGTATTTTACCTGCAATGCCAGCAGAAATATAGGAAAGTCATGAGTGAATAATTATGAAAAGAAGAGTCTTATTTCCAAAGATAAACGGGATTATACATGGCACGGATTACAATCCGGAGCAGTGGCTGGACAGACCGGATATACTGGAAGAGGATATTCGCCTGATGAAAAAAGCAGGAATGACGGAAATGACGCTTGGGGTCTTTTCATGGACAACCTATGAGCGAAAAGAGGGCGAGTTTCATTTTGAGTGGCTGAAAAAAACCATGGACACGCTTTATGAAAACGGAATCCATACAATACTTGCCACACCGTCCGGTGCGCGTCCGGCATGGCTGGACGAGAAATATCCGGAGGCAATGCGGGTGGATTCCTACGGTGTCCGTGCTCATCACGGTGTCCGGCATAATCACTGTATGAGTGCGCCTGTTTACCGTGAAAAGGTTTCCATCATCATCAATAAGCTGATTGATGAAGTGGGAAACCATCCGGGACTTCTGATGTGGCATATATCCAATGAGTTTGGCGGGGAATGCTACTGCAGTCACTGTGTAAAATGTTTCCAGAACTATCTGGAGGAGAAATTTGACCATGACATTGAAAAACTGAACAAGGCGTGGTGGAATACATTCTGGAGTCATGACTATAACGATTTTTCCCAGATTGAACCTCCGTACAGAAACGGGGAGTATAGCAGCATGGGACTTAATCTGGAGTGGAAACGCTTTACCACATGGAACATGACGGATTACATGAAATCAGAAATTGCCATTCTGCGTGAGCGTACACCGGAGATTCCTGTTACAACAAATTACATGGAGCTGTTTCCGGGACTGGATTACCGTATCATGAGCAAAGAACTGGATGTGATTTCCTGGGATTCCTATCCGCAGTTTCACAATGACTGGGAGACGTTTGCAGATACCATGGCAAATACGGCGTTTAACCATGCGCTGATGCGGTGCATGAAAAAAGACCGTCCGTTTATGATGATGGAAAGCGCGCCGGGGCTGGTGAACTGGCATTCCTGCAATAAAATGCAAAGGCCGGGGGTTCACAGACTTGCAGCGATACAGGCTGTGGCGCTTGGGTCAGACAGTGTGCAGTATTTCCAGTGGCGCAAGGGCCGTGGTTCCTATGAACAGTACCACGGGGCGGTAATAGACCATCTGGGAATGGATGATACCCGTATTTTCCGGGAAGTTGCAGGAGTAGGCGCAGACTTAAAGAAGCTCTCCGGTATTTCCGGAACCCTTGTAAAAGCAGAAACTGCCATGATATTTGACTGGGATACGATGTGGGCGGTTGATGATATGCGCGGACTGTCGCAGGAAACCAAAGAGTATCCGAAGACATGTGTGGATACCTTTAAAAATCTGATGCGTCTGGGTGTGGATGTTGATGTCATTGCCAGTGAGGATTCTTTTGAAGGATATAAAGTAATTGTTGCACCGATGCTGTATATGTTAAAATCCGGTGTGGCGGATAAGCTGAAAAAGTTTGTGGAAAATGGCGGGCATCTGCTTGCCACCTATCTGACCGGATATGTGGATGAAAACCAGCTCAATTTTCTCGGCGGTTTTCCAGGTGACGGGTTAAATGAAGTATTCGGTGTTATCAGTGAGGAAATAGACAGTCTTTATCCTTCGGACAGTAATTATGTGGATTTCGGGGAAGGATGGAGCGGACATGTCAGCGACTATGCAGAGTTTTTACGTGTGTCCACTGCAAAAACCTGCGGAACCTACCGCAGTGATTATTACGGCGGTACGCCTGCCGTGACAGAAAACACATACGGAAAGGGAAAGGCGTATTACGTGGCGGCAAGGCTGGAGGATGCAGCCATGCAGCATCTGTTTAAAGACATGCTTGCCAGTGCCGGTGTGCAGGTCTTCCCGCTGCCGGAGGGGGTGGAACGGCACACCAGGATGGCAGAGGGGACAGAGTATGTGTTCTATCTAAACTGCACCGCAGAAAAACAGTGCGTGGAGCAGGTAACAGGAACACAGCTTCTGACCGGTGAGAAAATCAGCAGTAAACTGGAACTGGAGCCGTACGGTGTTTCCGTAATACTATAAATTACAGGCGGGAAGAAATTCCCGCCATTTTTATATTCCTGTTAATCGGCAGAACATGAGTCATGTCCGTTTCGTAGTATATATAAAATGCAGCCGGAGATATTTTATGCCCTGCAATGAAATTATCCAGTCCAATAATACTTATGACGTCATTATACCGCTGGACGCTCTGGAGCGTGTGCTGCAGAAGCCAGCCTGTATCCAGCACATTAACCGTTCTTACGATATTTATTATTTCGGGAGGGATACCGTACCGCCGCTTGGCTTTGAAGATTACACATATTCCTCCATCCCCAAATGCTTCGGACTTCTTGATACTTCAGCGCTGGAGGAAAGCGGTATTCTGCAGTTACAGCAGAATCCTGCCCTTGCACTGTACGGGCAGGGGGTTCTTGTCGGGTTTGTGGATACAGGAATTGCGTATGAAAATAAATGCTTCCGCAGCGCGGACGGCAGTACAAGAATTGCCGCCATCTGGGACCAGACGGCAGCGCCTGCCGGGGAGGATATTCTGGAAGAGCCAGAAGCCGGCAGTGTTTTTCATGCGCCGGAGGGGTTTGAATACGGGACAGAATACACAAGGGAGGATATTAACCGTGCGCTGCGCTCTGAAAATCCGCGGGAAATTGTTCCGCAGCAGGATACCGATGGACATGGCACACTTCTTTCAAGCATTGCCTGCGGGAGTGAGGATGAATCAGGCGGTTTTGTGGGGGCTGTGCCGTATTCCGAACTGCTTGTAGTGAAACTGAAGCCGGCAAAACAGTATCTGAAGGATTTTTTTTATATTCCCCAGAGCGCAGTTGTTTACCAGGAAAATGATATTATGGCGGCAATTGCCTATCTGGATAAAAAGGCAAGGGAAATGGGACGGCCGCTGGTAATCTGTCTGGCGCTTGGAACAAATAACGGGAGCCATTCCGGAGGCAGTGTTCTTTCGGAATATCTGGATGAAATCGGTGCGTTATGGTACAGGTGTATTGTGATTGCAACAGGTAACGAGGCAAATGCAAGACACCATTTTTTTGGTACCAGTAACGCCAGGTGGAACAACGGAGGCATTGGCGGGCAGGCAGACGCCATAGAAATAAATGTTGAGGAAAGTATGCAGGGATTTTACCTGGAGCTGTGGGGTACGGCACCGGAGCTTTTTGCGGTGTCCGTGCGTTCTCCGGGAGGCGTTCTGCTGCCGCAGGCGGCAACACGTGCCGGTTCACACCAGGAATATCTCTTTGTTTTTGAAAATACCAGGGTGGAAATAGATTACCGTTCCGTCGGGAGAATCAGGCGCAACCAGCTGGTGTTTATACGTTTTTCCGGTGCAAGCAGGGGAATCTGGACCGTTAATGTGTTTCCGGCCTCCGGTCTTCCTGGAAGCTTTCATGCGTGGCTGCCGATGACAGGAATGCTGCCAAATGATGTGTTTTTCCTGAAATCCAATCCGGATGTGACACTGACGATTCCGTCAACAGCTTCCGTTCCAGTTACGGTGGGGGGCTATAATTCTTCAAACGGCGCGCTTTACCAGGATTCAGGAAGGGGATTTACGACTGCAAATGTGGTAAAACCGGATTTTAACGCACCCGCAGTCCGGGTGCAGGGAGTGGATACGAGGGGGAATTACACGACCGGTTCCGGAACGAGCGTTGCCGCCGCAATTGCCACAGGAGCCTGCGTGCAGCTGATGGAATGGGGCGTTGTCCGGAAAAATGCGGACCCGTTAAATTCTGTTGACATCGGGAATATATTGATCAGGGGGTGTAAAAGGGACAGTGACAGAATATATCCGAATACAGAGTGGGGATATGGAAAACTGGACGCGTTTGGTGCGTTTCAGATGCTGTGACACATTTTTTGACAGCTTTTATAAAAATTGATAAATACTGTATTTTAGAGTATAATAACCCATATAAGAACAGGCGCTTTTGTTGCAAAGGAGGATAAAAGAATGAAAAAAACAACGGCATTATTGTTAATGGCAGTCATGATTTTTACACTGTCTGCATGTGGCAGTAAACCGGATGTATCCGGAACCGAAACAGAAAGCCGGGAGTCAGCGTATACGCAGTCCCTTGACGTGCTTAATGAAGTATTTAAATCCTATAAAGAGGACGAACGGTTTGCCATTTACGGGGGCAACCAGGAAAATGCAGTAGAGGATGCACCGGGCAAATTCGATATCAGTAAAACCGAGGAGCTGGAAAACGTACTGGGGCTTCCGGGGGAGCAGGTTTCGGGTATTGACGATGCTGCCTCCGTTGTGCATATGATGAATGGAAACACATTTACCGGAGCGGCTTACCATCTGAAAGACAGTACGGATGTAAATATATTTGCGGATGCAGTTAAGTCCTGTATTCTGGCAAAACAGTGGGTATGCGGGCAGCCTGATACATTAATCATTATCCAGGTGGACGGCGGCTATGTCATAACCGCATACGGTGAGAAGGGAATTATGGAAACATTCAAAAATAATGCTTTAACTGCCTTAAGCGGCGCGCAGGTAGTTACGGAAGCGCCAGTCGCATAATGCTGTTTTCGAGTATTACTTTTTTATATTATTTTCTGCCGCTGACGGTTTTTCTGTATTTCATTGCGCCCCGGCGGTTAAAAAACTCTGTCCTGCTTTTTGCAGGCATGGTATTTTATGGATGGGGGGAACCAAAGTACATCTGGCTGCTGGCATGTTCCATTGTGTCCGGATATGTGTCAGGGCTGCTGGTGGAAAAATACAGGGAAAAAAGGGCGGGAAAAATATTCTGCAGCATTTCCATTGCCGTGAGCCTTTCTTTTTTGCTGTATTTTAAGTACGTGGACTTTTTCCTGGCAAATTTCAGTGCAGTAACCGGGATGAAGCTTTCTCTTTTGCGCCCCGCCCTGCCTGTCGGCATCAGCTTTTATACATTTCAGCTGATCAGCTATACAGTGGATGTTTACAGAGGAGCAGGGGCACAGAGAAATATGGTCCGTCTGGCCGTTTATATTTCGCTGTTCCCGCAGCTTGTGGCGGGACCGATTGTACGGTACCATGATATAGAGGGGCAGCTTAAGGACAGGGAACATTCCTGGCACGGGGCGGCGGAGGGAATCCGCCGTTTTGTAACCGGGCTGGCGAAAAAAGTCCTGCTTGCAGACCAGCTGGGGGAACTGTGCAGCGCCTATACGGTATCTGCTGAAAAGTCTGTGCTGTTCTGCTGGCTGTATGCGCTTGCATTTGCCCTGCAGATTTATTTTGATTTTTCCGGCTACAGCGATATGGCAGTCGGGCTCTGCCGGGTGTTTGGCTTTCATTTACCGGAAAACTTTCATTATCCTCTTATCTCCGCAAGCATAACAGAATTCTGGCGCCGCTGGCATATATCGCTGGGCAGGTGGTTTCGCGATTATGTATACATTCCGCTTGGGGGAAACCGCAAAGGACGGGGAAGGCAGATGTTAAATATACTGGTGGTCTGGGTACTTACCGGCTTCTGGCATGGGGCGGCATGGAATTTTATTCTGTGGGGACTGCTTTTTGCCATACTTCTGGCTGCTGAAAAATTCTGGCTTCTTAATAAGCTGGAAAAAAGCCGGGTACTGTCCCGTGTTTATACCCTGTTTTTTGTGCTGTTGAGTTTTGTGATTTTCAGTGCGGAAAATGCCGGACAGGCATTATACAATCTGGGAGGTCTTTTTGGCGCCGGGGGAATTCCGTTTGTTTCAGATGAAGCGGTATACAGCCTGCAAAGTTTCGGGATTGTTCTTCTGGCGGGAATAACCGGAGCTACGCCCACAGTGCGCATTCTTGCAGAAAAACTGTCAGAAAGACCGGCAGGCGGCAGAATCATAAGGGGCTTTGAGCCTTTTGTTTTTGCAGCGCTGGTGATTGTCATAACAGCTTATCTTGTGGACGGATCTTTTCAGCCGTTTTTGTATTTCCGGTTTTAAAGGAGGAAGCCAGTGAATACCAAAAAGAGTGGACGCGTATTCTGTATTACCTTTCTGCTGCTGTTTGGCGGGGGATTTCTGCTGTGTCTTTTTATGCCGAAAGCGGAATATCTGTACAGCGAGCGGCGCATGCCCGCTCCTGCACCGGAGCTGTCGGCAGATGCGGTAAAGAGCGGCCGTTTTATGGAAGATTTTGATGATTTTGCCGTGGATGCTTTTCCCTTCCGGGAAAACTTCCGCAAAATAAAATCATATACTGCCGGAAAGATTTTTGGACGGCGGGATAATAATGGAATTTATGCTGCAGACGGTTATATTTCTGCCATGGAATATCCCATGAATGAGGATTCACTGGAGCATGCAGCAGACCGGTTCCGTTATGTATGCGAAAAATACCTGACAGATAAAAATAAAGTTTACCTTTCTGTAATTCCGGATAAAAACTGTTTTCTGGCGGAAGAGAGCGGACATCTTTCCATGGATTATGCAGAGTTTGAACAGCAGATGGCAGCGAAACTGGATTTTGCCGAATATATTCCGGTATCAGACCTGCTGGAACTGGACGATTATTATAAAACAGACCCTCACTGGCGGCAGGAAAAAATTATGGATGTGGCAAAAAGACTGGCACAGGCAATGGGAACAGAACTTTCGCAGGACTATAAAAGTTATACGTTAAAGCCGGATTTTTACGGCGCATATTACGGACAGGCAGCGTTGCCGCTTGCGCCGGATTCGATTCAGTACATGACGACAGAGGCGACTGACAGCTGTACAGTGTATGACGGGCAGAACCAGAAAGAGATTCCGGTATATGACCTGGAAAAAGCAGCGGGGCGTGACCCATATGAAATGTTTCTTTCAGGTTCGCTGTCCCTTATTACAATAAACAATCCCGCGGCAGCGGGCAAAAAGCTGGTTATATTCCGGGATTCGTTCGGGTCAAGTATTGCGCCCCTGTTAATCAGCGGGTATTCACAGATTACCCTGGTGGATATCCGTTATATTCACCCTGATTTTCTGGAGAAGTTTATAGATTTTGGCGACAGTGACGTATTATTTTTATACAGTACCCTTGTGCTGAATAACAGTGATACAATAAGGTAGCGGCAGCAGTTTGCATATCCGCCTGCTTTCTGGTAAAATATATAAAAAAGATGGCAGACATTATTTATGCAGGAGAACTATATGGCGGATATTATGGACTATCTTCTCTGGCGGGGGGATCTGGGATTTGGACAGTCAGAATTTAACGAAGTGGATAATCTGATTTTATCAGAACTGGTTTATGTGGAATTTAACGGAATTGTTCCCGGTCCGGGAGGAGGGGAGATTACCCTTTCAGAGGCTTCCCGTCTGTTTTTTGAAAGGCATACAGATGAGGAAATCCAGGCAAAAGTGTCAAGCACGAAGATGGCAGCGTTTCTGATGCGCAGGATGG
>CANOLA010000061.1 GCA_947566705.1 uncultured Lachnospiraceae bacterium
ACACTACCGGGTCTTTATGCTTTTTTTTCTGCTCCATGACGTATAAATATCCTTTCCGGTTCCGGAATCCTTAAGAACTGCCCTGATCTGGATATAATATTTCTTTCCTGCCTTCAGGTTTTTTAGTATCTTTTTTGTCTTTTCCGCCGGCACATTTACTGTTTTGTAATCAGACATATCTGAATTAAACGAATAACGGATCTGGTATCCGCTGGCTTTCTTAAATTTGTTCCATGTCACCGTAACGGATTTTTTCTCTGTCTTTAAGGATTTGACATATACGGCGGTTTTGTATTTTAACCCGTTCTTTTTTGCAAAGGATTCTGCATAGCTGCCCTTTCCAAGGACAAGGGATGAAAGGTATCCGTAACTATAGTGCCCTTTGTCATCTGTTTCGTAACGGAATGCATCCCTTCCCTCAATCTCTGTGACATTTTTACGGATTTCCAGCCCCTGCAGTTTTACGCAGTCCCGGAACGCTCTGTAACCTATCGTTTTTACGCTTTTGGGAACCTTATAGTAAGAGGATTTTCCCGGCGGACAGGCGATAATCTCCGTCTTCTTTTTGTCCATCAGAACCCCGTCCACGGAGGAATATGCCTTATTGTCCTTATGCACGTTTATGGCTTTCAGACTTTTACACCCACTGAAATATTCTTCAAACTCCCGTTCTGATGAATCGGTCCTGATTGCCTTTACGCTCTTCGGGATGTCAAATTTTTCCAGGCTGCTGCAGCCGGCAAATGCGTCCGTGCAAATCACCCGGACACCGTCGGGTATTTCTATATTTTTCAGGTTTGAACAATTATCAAAGCCCCCGGCTCCAATCGAAACAAGGTTTTTGGACAGTCTCACACTTTCCAGATTTTTGCAGCCGGCAAACGCTAAATCCCTCAACAGCGTAACACTGTCAGGCATTTCAATGCTGACCAGTCCGCTCCCTGCAAATGCATAATCCCAGATATTCTTTACCGTACCGGGAATGTGAATGCTCTCCAGTTTCCTGCATTGCAAAAAAGCACTGTCTCCGATGGAGCTAATTTCCTCCGGAAGCTGTACTCTTTCCAGATTTTCACAGCCGGCAAATAAATCATCCTGGATAACTGTAACGCCATCCGGAATGGAAACTTCGGTCAGATTGGTACACTCGCAGAAAGCATACCGTCCAATTTCTTTTACCCCCCTGGGGATATCTGCCTTTGAAATATTTTCGCAACGGTAAAATGCATAGTCATTGATTTTTGCCACTCCGTCAAAAAAATGTTCCCCAATACCAGCCTTTCCCTCCGGCCAGTTTAAAACAGCGGTCTGTTTTTTGTCCATTAAAACCCCGTCCTTTGATGAGAAATAACGGTTATTCCCTGATACATAAATATTTTTAAGACGGGGGCATCCGCTGAAAACTCGTTCTCCGATTTTTGTCACGTTTTCCGGTATGGAAATTTCCGACAATCCTATACAATCACCGAATGCACCTTGCCCAATACCCACAAGGCTTTCGGGAAGAAAAATTTCCAGCAAATTTTCATCATTTTGAAAGCAGTAGTCTTCGATACTGCTGACTCCTCCCGGAATATTTATCCTTGCAAGATTTGTATTTTCGGCAAAGCAGTAGCCGCCGATACTGCTGATGCCTTCAGTCAGTGTAACCCTGACCAGATTTTTATTCTGAAAAAAACAGTAATCACCCAGCCTCGTTACCTTTTTCCCTCCCAGCCTATCCGGCACGGTGACCTCTGACTCCCTGCCGGAGTATTTCACAATTTCCACAGTACCATCCGGTAATGTTTTGTATTTCCAGTCCCCCTGCTGTGCGGCTTCCACATGAAAGCATGTGAATCCCAGTACTGCACAGATGGTAAAAACTGCTGCCAGAAATTTTTTTATCATGTTATGCTCCTCCTTATGACTGCCTCCTGACCACCTGCTAATTTGGTGTCGGATTCGCAGGATCAAAACCCTTCACCCTGATAATCATATCATCATAATTCCCATTCGCCCTTCCGAAATTCCCGCCTAAAAGCAGCCTGCCGTCTTTATCAAGGCAGGCAGACTCAATTTCCAGCTTTGTATAATCCACGTTATCCGGCTTTCCTTCCGGATTTATGGTTATGGTATGCATCTTTTTATAATATGGCAGTCCATCCTTCGTTCCTGATTTTTCCTCAAGAGAATACACAAAAATTCTATTATCTACCGGTTCATTCCCACCATTTTTCAAATTATAGATTGTATACAGATATCCTGCTGATTTGTCATAAAAGAAACCCTGGTTATGCTCTATCTTGTCACGGTAATTACTTGGAATATAGGTATAGAATGCACTATTTGACGCAGGCGTATACTCAGGACTACTGCCGCCTGTATAATCCATCACATAAAATTTATCATAACCATCGGAATTCAGCTTACCATTCGTTACATAAGCTAAATCCCTAACCAAAAGTTTATTTGGCTCATAATATGAAAGCGTCCCTACCATATTAGATGAATCCACCAGATATCCTTTTGAAGTAAAATAGGATTTATCTACTGTTTTCGGAAGTTTTCGAGCTGTATCTAACTTTATCCGTGCAACATACTTATTCTTATTTGTAATCCCCGGAATCCTGCATCCAATAAACAAATATGAGGAACTGCAGGATATACCGCCTGCATGACCAAATACGTTATCGACCATACACTGTGTATAACTTCCACTTGCAAGATTTTTAAAGTAATACAACACAGCCTTATCATTAGTACCGTTTACTTTCACTGCCCATAATTCACTATTCCCCTTATTGCCTGCAATACTTGAGAAATTACTGCAATGTTCAACTGTTGGAACATTCCCAATTACGATATCCCATTTTGCCATATTTTTATCCTCCTTCACGTATCCTTGTTTCAACTTCTTTTGCAAAGTTGTTCCATCATCTGCTTATAATTCACATCATGATATGTTATAAATATATATTACAATTATTTTACATTATTGTCAATATCCATTATAAATATATTTATATTTTCACACAGCAAAATCCCTGGTTTCCACCAGGGATTTTGCTGTTGATGTATCTAAACTAAGGGGATTAGATTCACTAATTTGCCATTAGATTAGTGGTAAATTTATTCCACATCCGCCAGCGCTGCAAGATCTTCCTCGCCGGTACGGACCTTGACAACTTTTGCGACATCGTATACGAAAATCTTACCGTCGCCGATATGTCCGGTATAAAGCGTTTTCTTTGCAGCCTCAATTACTTTTTCAACCGGAATGTTTCCGACAATGACTTCCACCTTCATCTTAGGCAGCAGCGTTGAATCCAGCTCCGCCCCACGGTAACGCTCGCCGGAACCTTTCTGGACGCCGCAGCCCATTACCTGTGTACAGGTCATTCCTGTCACACCGATTTCGTTCATTGCTTTCTTTAACTTGTCGTAGCGGGAAAGCTTTGCAACAATAACCACTTTATACATGCCGGTGCTGTCATGCGGCATCGTAACCACCTTGACTGCTGCATTCCTCTGTGCCTCGGAGGCATCCTCGTATTCCGGCTCTCCAATGACGGAGTTTTCGTTGATATCCATCGTCATCGTGTTTGAAATATCCATAATGGAGAATCCTGCATATGCAGACGGAAGACCATGCTCCATGGAATCCAGACCCTGGATTTCCTCCTCCTCGGATACACGAAGGCCAACTGCCGCCCGGATTGCCAGATAAGTAAGCGTAATAGTTACCGCAGTCCATGCTCCCACGGAAAGAATACCCACGCACTGTAACCCTAAAAGCTTAAATCCGCCGCCGTAAAACAGTCCTGTAAAGTCACTGTTTTCCGGTGCTTGGGTTGTTGCAAACAGTCCAACTGCAAATGTACCCCAGAGGCCGTTCATCATATGTACTGCAACCGCACCGACCGGGTCGTCAATCCTGAGCTTTTCATCCAGGAACCAGACACCGAAAACAACCAGCAGTCCTGCAACTGCACCGATAATAATCGCGCCAAGCGCATCTGTTACATCACAGCCTGCAGTAATTGCCACCAGACCTGCAAGGGATGCATTTAAACACATGGAAACATCCGGCTTTCCAAATTTCACCCATGTAAATACCATACATACAACGGTTGCAATTGCCGGAGCAATTGTTGTGGTAACAAAGATAGAACCTAACTGCTCCACAGAGGTTGCTGCCGCACCGTTAAATCCGTACCAGCCCAGCCAGAGGATAAATACTCCAAGTGCGCCAAGCGGAAGGCTGTGTCCTGGAAAAGCGTTTACCTTTACAACTTTTCCGCTCTTGTCTTTTGTAAACTTTCCAATACGCGGTCCTAATATCTTTGCACCAATCAGTGCGGAAATACCGCCGACCATATGAATTGCACATGAACCGGCAAAATCATGGAATCCCATCTGTGAAAGCCAGCCGCTTCCCCAGATCCAGTGTGCCTCAACCGGGTAAATCAGGGCAGATATTACTGCGGAATAAATGCAGTAGGATAAAAATTTTGTACGTTCTGCCATTGCACCGGATACGATTGTCGCGGTCGTTGCACAGAACACTAAGTTAAATACAAACCCTGACCAGTCAAAGTCAGCGTAACTGGTAAACAAATCAAATCCCGGTCTGCCAATAAAGCCAAACAAATCCTCACCAAATAACAGTGAAAAACCAATCAGTATAAATACTACGGTACCAATACAAAAATCCATCAGGTTCTTCATAATGATGTTTCCGGCATTTTTTGCCCTCGTAAAACCGGTTTCCACCATTGCAAATCCTGCCTGCATCCAGAATACCAGTGCAGCTCCGATTAAAAACCAGACACCGAATATGTTGTCTGTAATATACTGTGTAATTTCCTGACTCATAACTTTTTCCTCCATTTTCCGGGATACCCTGGGGCATCCGTAAATTTAAATTAAAAAAGACACTTCCCCAATTTTCCACAGCATCGTGGTTCATTAAGAAAGTGTCTTTAATTTTACTATATAAAATACTTGCTATACCTCAAAAATCAGATCACCGTAAGACGGCATTGGCCATATTTCCTTGTCAACAATCATTTCGAGTTTGTCAACCGGTGCACGTAATGCATCCATTGCGGATTTTACTTCATCCTTATAATAAACGGCCTGTTCTCTGCCTTCTTCCAGTTCACTGCCCTTGTCGGTCACTTCAATCAGCTTCTTTAATGCATTCTTCGTTTCAGCCAGAAGAGAAGAGGTTTCCTTTAAGATGTCTGCCTGTGCGCTTGTGTCTGCTTCTGCACACGCATTTTTTACAGAACCGATGGAATTGCCAAGTGCAGTTGTGTAACCAATAACTGCCGGGATAATCTGCTTTCCTGCAATGTCAATCATTGCCCTCGCTTCGATATTAATGGTCTTGGCATAGGTTTCATATTCAATCTCCACACGCGACTCCAGCTCCGGTTTGGTAAATACTCCAAACTTCTCAAAAGCCGCCACAGATTCCGGTGCAGTATATGCAGGAATCGCATCCACCATGGATTTTACGTTCGGAAGTCCTCTCTTCTCGGCTTCCTCAACCCACTCATCAGAATATCCGTCACCATTAAATACAACTCTCTGGTGGTCTACAGCATATTTCTTAATCAGGTCATGTACGGCAAGCTCAAAATCATCTGCCTTTTCCAGTTCGTCACATGCTTCTGCAAAAGCTTCTGCAACGATGGTATTTAATACGATATTCGGCTGTGCCACGGAATCCTGTGAACCAAGCATACGGAACTCAAATTTATTTCCGGTAAACGCAAACGGTGAAGTACGGTTTCTGTCTGTCGCATCCTTCATGAAATCCGGAATTGTCTTAACACCGGTCTCCAGACGCTCACCCTCGATACTGTGTGTGGCAATACCGGTACTGATCAGCTGATTCATTACGTCCCCGAGCTGGTCGCCCAGATATACGGAAAGAATAGCAGGCGGCGCCTCGTTTGCTCCAAGTCTGTGGTCATTTCCCACGTCTGCTGCAGATGCACGCAGCAGTAATGCATGTTCATCAATCGCCTTTAAGATACAGGTCAGCACCAGTAAGAACTGGACATTTTCATGTGGCGTCTCACCCGGATCCAGAAGATTAATTCCGTCATCAGTCGTAAGAGACCAGTTGTTATGCTTGCCGGAACCATTCACTCCTGCAAACGGCTTCTCATGAAGCAGGCACTGCAGACCGTGGCGTCCAGCCACCTTTCTTAAGGTTTCCATTGTCAGCTGGTTGTGGTCAACCGCCACATTACACTCGGCGTAAATCGGAGCCATTTCATGCTGTGCCGGGGCAACCTCGTTATGCTGTGTCTTTGCCGCAACGCCAAGCTTCCAGAGTTCCTTGTTCACATCCCTCATATATGCGGCAATACGCTCACGGATGGCACCGAAATAATGGTCATCCATTTCCTGCCCCTTTGGAGGCATTGCACCGAATAAAGTGCGTCCGGTAAAAATCAGGTCCTTGCGCTTTAAGTATTTCTCGCGGTCCACAATAAAGTACTCCTGCTCCGGTCCGACGGACGGCATAACCTTTGTTGAAGTCGTGTTTCCAAACAGACGGAGTAACCGCAGCGACTGCTTGTCGATTGCTTCCATGGAACGCAGAAGCGGTGTTTTCTGGTCAAGCGATTCACCTGTGTAGGAACAGAATGCTGTCGGAATACACAGCGTTGCTCCTGCTGCATCCTGACGGACAAATGCTGGTGAGGTACAGTCCCATGCGGTATAGCCTCTTGCCTCAAATGTGGCGCGGAGTCCGCCTGACGGGAATGAAGAAGCATCCGGCTCGCCCTTAATCAGCTCCTTACCGGAAAAACTCATCAGTACCTTGCCGTTCTTCATTGGCGCTGTAATAAAAGAATCATGCTTTTCAGCGGTAACGCCGGTCAGCGGCTGGAACCAGTGGGTATAATGGGTGGCACCCTTTTCAATCGCCCACTCTTTCATCTCATGTGCAACCACATCAGCAGTTTCAAGATCCAGTTCCTTACCTTCATCAATCACTTCATGAAGCCTTTTGTAAACCTTTTTCGGAAGACGTTCCTGCATAACAGAATCGTTAAATACGTTCTCCCCAAAGATGTCCACTACGTTAAAATATTCACTCATTTCCACAACATCCTTTCTTTTCGTAACAATCAAATCCCCTTGATTGCAGCCTTATTTATGTAAGAGACATGGTATTTATTAAAAAAGGGCATTCCAAGCCAACTTGGAACGCCCTCGTTCATGTCTCTTATTATTTCTGAAATTACGATAACTCTTTTCAGGTTAAATTGCAAGCCTTTTTTTCCATTCTATGAACTTTTATGAAAAATGTTCAAAAAATTTAAAATAAGAGAAAAATTTTGTCGAAATTTCCAGTTCTATTTATGCCTTTCCTACAGAACCGAATAATTCCATCTTTTCTTTAACAGTAGCCTTAATTGCATCTGCACCCGGAGCAAGCAGCTTACGCGGGTCAAATCCCTTGCCTTCGAGGTCCTTGCCGGCTTCTATATACTTGCGTGTGGCATCTGCAAAGGATAACTGGCACTCTGTGTTTACGTTAATCTTGGATACACCAAGGTCAATTGCCTTTTTAATCATATCAGCCGGGATTCCTGTACCTCCGTGAAGTACTAACGGCATAATTCCGGTCTTCTGCTGAATCTTGTCCAGTGTCTCAAAGCTTAAGCCCGCCCAGTTGTCCGGGTATTTTCCATGGATATTGCCGATTCCTGCTGCGAGCATGTCCACACCAAGGTCTGCAACAGCCTTGCACTCATCCGGATCAGCACACTCGCCCATTCCTACAACGCCGTCTTCCTCTCCGCCGATGGAACCGACCTCTGCCTCGATAGACATTCCCATTGCATGTGCAACATTTACCAGTTCCTTTGTTTTTTCCACATTCTCCTCGATTGGATAGTGGGAACCGTCAAACATGATGGATGTAAAGCCTGCCTTAATGCACTTATAGCATCCTTCATAGGTACCGTGGTCAAGGTGAAGCGCTACCGGAACCGTGATGTTAAGCTCCTCGTCCATTGCCTTAACCATTGCTGCAACTGTTTTAAATCCTGTCATATACTTGCCTGCACCTTCGGATACTCCAAGGATTACCGGGGAGTTTAACTCCTGTGCAGTCAGAAGGACTGACTTTGTCCACTCTAAGTTATTGATATTGAACTGGCCTACTGCATAATGGCCTGCCTTTGCTTTTTTGAGCATTTCTGTTGCAGATACTAACATTTCTTTTTCCTCCTAATCATAAACTGGTTTTATTATATTACATTTTTATCCAAAAATAAAGCACTTATCGTCCATTTCAGCAGAAAATATCCACCCGCTGTTTCAGATTGCGTATGATAACTTCCCCATGTTCCCCGCCAAACTCACCGTCTAAGGTCCATGCCACCTTTTCACTGGAAATAACGCGCACCTCCTCCGTCTTAAAGGAGTAAATCATAGTGGAGTCATTCACACGGTTTGTCAGGCTCACCAGAATCTGGTTTAACTCAATCGGATTGTGCGGCATTTTAATTAATGTCACTTCAAACACACCGTCATCCAGTTTAACGTCTTTTCCCGTCATCCCCTTAAAGCCACCGACAGAGACAGAGTTGGTAATCATTCCGTAAATAAACTCATCCTGGAATACCTTCCCGTCATACTCCACCTGCAGATGGTAGGAAGGAATGTCATGAAGCTGCTTCACACCTTCCATCAGATAGGCAACATGTCCGAAAATGTTTTTAAGCTGCTGCGAAGTTTTGTAGGATACCTCGGTAAACAGTCCGAATGCCGCCACATAAACAAACGTATCTTCATTAAAAGCCCCGATATCACAGGAAAACGGTTTGTCAGCGACTGCCCGTTCCGCTGCCTTTATCATGCCTTTGGGGATTTTAAGTGAGTTCGCAAAATCATTGGTGCTTCCTGCAGGAATATATCCGATTGGTATCCTCATGCCGCTCTGCATCAGTCCGGTCATCACCTCATCAAGCGTGCCGTCGCCGCCGCTGCAGACAATCCTGTCATACGCCGCCCCGTCCTCTGTTACCTTTCTGGCGGCATCCGCAGGTTCCTGTGTCGTATATACTGTCACCTCAAAACCTGCCTTTACCATGATGTCTACAATCTGCAGCAGATGGTTCTTAATCTGTCCCTTGCCGGAATGTGGATTCACTATAAATAAAAGCTTTTGAACCATATGTATGTAATCTCCTGTTTTTTCTATAATTATTCTATATGCGTTACGGAATTTCTGCCGCGATTTCCGCCAGTTTCCGCAGCCGGTGGTTGACGCCGGATTTTCCGACAGGCGGATGAAGTCCTGCACCAAGCTCTTTTAATGTGGCATCAGGATGATCCAGCCTGGCCTGTGCAATTTCCGCAAGCTGGTACGGCAGGCTTCCAAACCCGACGGTATCTCTGATTTTACGGATATCTTCTATCTGCCGGACTGCTGCACTGACGGTTTTGTTGATATTTGCCGTCTCACAGTTTACCCTGCGGTTGACAGAATTGCGCATTTCCTTTAAAATCCGTACATTTTCCAGATTCATCAGGGACACGCTTGCTTCCATCACGTTTAACATATCCACAATCTGTGCTCCTTCTTTCAGGTAAAGGACAAAACGTTCCTTTCTCTCCACAATTTTTGCTTCCATGTCAAAATATCCCATGATTTCCTGCAGCTGCAGCGCCTGCTCCATCCGCCTGCACACAATTTCAAAATGGTAAGCCTTGTTTGGATTGCTGATGGAACCCGCCGCCATAAAAGCACCGCGGATAAACGCCCGTTTACAGCATGTTCTCTGTAATAAAAGACCGTCTGTCCGAAGAATCAGCGTCTGCTTCCCATCCCAGCGGAGCGCTTCTAAAATCTTTGAATCAGGCGCATCCTTACCAAACGCCCTTTCCCGTAATCTTAAATATTTTTCTTTTATAATTTCATTTCCAGCCATAAACGTAATTTCACGGGAAACGGGATTTATCTTTCCTTCCATTTCAAGCATTCCCGCCATTTCTGCAATCTGGCAGTGCCTGCTTTTTCCATACTGTCTGTTCAGTTCCTCCCTGACCTCGCTCGAAAATGACATTTATTTTCCCCTTATGGCATCCTTATCTATGTCGCGGTGCTCAATTTTCAGGCCGTATTCCCTTTCCTCCTGTGCATTGAGCCGCTTATATATTTCGTTCGCAAGCGTCACTGACCTGTGCTTCCCCCCGGTACATCCGATGGATAAAACAAGCTGGTTTTTTCCTTCTGAAATATAATGCGGAATCAGAAATTTCACAAGATCCTCCAGTTTATCCAGGAAGATTCCCGCCTCATCAAACTGCATCACATACTGCTGGATTTCCACATCATTTCCGGTTTTGGCGCGCAGCCCTTCAACATAGTAGGGATTTGGCAGGAACCGGACGTCCATTACCAGGTCCGAATCAGCCGGAATCCCGTATTTAAACCCAAAGGAAAGGATGGTAACGAAGAGACTTTTAAACTGCTCATCCTGCACAAAGATTTTCTCAAGCTCCACCTTTAATTCCCTTGTTAAAAGACGGCTGGTATCTATAATAAAATCCGCTTCTTTTTTCAGGAACTCCAGTTTTTTCCGCTCCAGCCCGATTCCCTTGTTCACGCGTTCTCCCGGAGCCAGCGGATGGTTACGCCGTGTTTCCTTGTAACGCTTGACAAGCACATTATCCTCAGCATCCAGAAACAATACTTCATACCTGACATCCTTCTGCTTTAAGATTTCCAGCATCCCTTCCACGGTATCCAGACGTTCGCCGCTTCTTGCATCAATTCCGATTGCAATATTTTTCATCTGTGTATCAAAATTTGTTGTAAAATCAACCAGCTTATCCAGAAGCGGGATGGGAAGATTGTCGATACAGAAGAATCCCATATCCTCCATCATCTTCATCGCTGTACTCTTGCCCGCTCCTGACATACCCGTCACAATGACAAAACGCATATGTAATACTCCTTAAAAATCCCCAATCATCTTTACTTCCGGTTCCAGACAGACTCCGAACTGTTCCCTGATCTTATTCTGTACGTCCGTCATCAGCTGCCGCACATCCGCTGCAGTGGCATTGTTTTTATTGATTACAAACCCGCAGTGCTTCTCTGAAACCTGTGCGCCGCCGACCATATAGCCGCGCAGCCCCGCATCCATAATCAGTTTCCCGGCAAAATATCCCTGTGGACGCTTAAAGGTACTTCCCGCACTTGGATACTCCAGCGGCTGTTTCTGAATCCGGCGGTCGCGGAATCCTGCCATTTTTCCTAAAATTTCTTCTTTATCCCCTGGCGTAAGCAGAAACTGTGCCTCCAGTACCAGATATCCATTATGGGGAATACAGCTGTGACGATAGGAAAACTCCAGTTCTTCCGGGGAAAGAACAAGCTCCTTTCCCTCCGGTGTAAGAACTGTCACAAGGCTTACAACATTTTTCATTTCCCCGTCGTACGCCCCGGCATTCATCGTAACGGCACCGCCGACACTGCCCGGAATCCCGGAGGCAAACTCCAGCCCTGACAGCCCTGCATTTGCTGCTGTCTGTGCCACTTTTGACAAAAGCGCACCTGCCTGTGCCCTTACGGTGCTGCCTTCTGTGAAAACTTCACCCATGCCGCTTCCGATTTCAAGCACAAGACCGCGGATGCCGCTGTCGGCTACCAGCAGGTTGCTGCCGTTGCCGATAATGGTAACAGGAATTTTACATTCTCCTGCCACGGAAAGTATCACTGCTGTCTCATCTTTCCGGGGACAGATATAGTATTCTGCCGGTCCGCCGATTCTGAAAGTCGTATGATTTTTCATTGGCTCTTCCTGCCGGATGTCAAGCCCTGGAAGTCTCTCCAGAAGCCGTTCTTTAAAATCTGCCATTACGCCTCCTTTAAAAATGCAACATACCCCCGCAGTGCCTCATACAAATCCACTTTACTGATAATCTCCCATGGTGCATGCATATTTAAAACAGCAACGCCGCTGTCTATCACATTCATATCATAATTTGCAAGAATATAGGCAATCGTGCCGCCGCCTCCCTGGTCCACTTTTCCAAGCTCAGCCGTCTGGAACGATACGTCATTGTCATCAAATATTCTGCGCAGCTTTGCCATATACTCTGCATTGGCGTCATTGGAG
The DNA here is from genome assembly GCA_947566705.1 of uncultured Lachnospiraceae bacterium. Taxonomy (GTDB): domain Bacteria; phylum Bacillota; class Clostridia; order Lachnospirales; family Lachnospiraceae; genus Roseburia. The sequence continues at coordinate 12,147 of CANOLA010000061.1, forward strand.
CCGGACTTTCCCCTTGCCCCGGTGTATTTGTTTACTACCAGTCCCTTTCCAAAAAAGGCGCAGTTGTTTTTATCCATTACTGAAGGATAATTCGGATCAAATGCCGCTGACACGTCAGAAGAAAGCACTCTGGAATTTTTCATGGCGCGGCGGACAGCAAGTTCACTGTATTCCCCGGTAAGGTTTAATACCTCTGCCACACAGTTTTCAAAAAAACGGGACTGCATTCCGGAAGCGCCGACGCTTCCGATTTCTTCTTTATCAACCAGAAGGCATACGCTGGTATATTCCGGCTCCTTAATCTGACGCATTGCCTCAAAGGACGGGTAGGCACATACTCTGTCATCATGCCCGTATCCCATAAGCATACTGCGGTCAAAACCGTAATCCCGTGCATCTCCTGCCGGAACCACTTCAATTTCTGCAGAAAGAAAATCCTCTTCCTCTATTCCATACTGTTCCGCAAGAATATCCAGGATATTTGCCTTTACGCGGTCTTTTTTCTTTTTTTCATCATCCCCGTCTTCCTCAGCCGGAATACTGCCGATTAACAGATCCAGGTTTTCACCCTCTATGACTTTTGCCGCCTTTTTCTCCATCTGCTCACCGGCAAGGTGAATCAAAAGATCGCTCACTCCAAACACCGGATCCTGCGGCTGGTCCCCTACACTGACAGGAACCGTTGTACCGTCTTTTTTACAGATTACGCCGTGCAGTGCAAGCGGAAGCGTCACCCACTGGTATTTTTTCACACCGCCGTAATAATGGGTGTCAAACATCGCCATTCCGTTATCCTCATATAACGGAACCTGCTTTAAATCCAGCCTTGGGGAATCAATGTGCGCACCGAGAATATTCATGCCGGCTTCCAGCGGTTTTTTCCCCATAATAAACATGGCAATGCCTTTTCCCATGTTATTTGCAATGATTTTATCGCCTGCCGCAGGCGTCTGCTTCTTTTCGATTAATTCATCCAGATCCAGAAAGCCCATCCGCTTTGCTTCCTGGTAAAATGCCTGTGCGCATTCCCGTTCCGTTTTATTTTCGGAAATAAAATTACGGTAATCCTCCGCAAACTGCATTACTTTTTCACGCTCTTTTTTCTGTGAATATTTCTTCCACGCATCTTTCTTTTCCATACTGATCCTCATTTCCTGAAATATTGTATGCCTGCAGGCAGTTATTCTTCCTCGCTGCTTCTGGTCATATTTTTCTGTACCCTGCGGTACAGCTCCTGCGCCGCATTGTATCCCATCTTCTTTTGTCTGTGGTTGACTGCTGCCGTTTCACAGATGACCGCAAGGTTCCGCCCCGGACGAATCGGAAGGGAATGGCAGACGACCTTGTTGCCCAGATACTCAATGTATTCCTCCTCCAGACCCAGACGGTCATAATCCGCATCTTTTTTCCAGTCCTCCAGTTTGATGACTAAATCAATCTGCTGTTTTTCCTTCACACATTCAACACCATATAGTGTCTTCACATCTATGATTCCTATACCCCGCAGCTCAATAAAATGCCTCGTCACCTCCGGCGAGGTTCCCATCAGGGTATGCTCGTTAATCTTGCGGATTTCCACCACATCATCCGTAACCAGACGGTGCCCGCGGCGAATCAGCTCCAGCGCCGCCTCACTTTTTCCGATTCCGCTGTCCCCGGTTATCATCAGTCCCTCACCGTAGACATCCACCAGTACGCCGTGTATCGTAATGCACGGGGCAAGCTGCTCCCCGAGCGTATGGATCAGCTCTGCCATAAATTCCGATGTCGGCCTGCCGGTTCCAAGCACCGGTATGCCGTGTGCCGCGGCTACCTCCAGAAAACTTTCCCCGGGCATTAAATCCCGGCAGAAAATAATGCAGGGAATCTCAAATGCCATAAAGGAACTGTAACGGAGTCTTTTTTCCTCATCGCTCATATGCTGTATGTAAGTATATTCCACGTTTCCGATAATCTCAACCCGGGATTCTTCAAAGTGCTCAAAATAGCCTGTAAGCTGAAGTGCAGGACGGTTGACATCGCAGGATATGATCTTACGTTTTTTAAGGTCTATTTCTCTGGTAAAGTTTTTTAAGTCCAGCATTTCTGCAATTTTTGCAACGCTGACACTGTAGTTATTCCGCATATTCTTCTCTTTCTCCTTATTTTATATATATCCGATTGTACCACTGATATACCGTTATAACAAGACTTCCCGGTGTACTGGCACATTTATTTTCACTGGCGCGGCCTGCGCAGAAAATCATATACGTTCTGCGCGACTGCAGCGTTCATGTTTTCAGTCTGTGCAAGTTCTTCGACTGTCGCGTTTTTTATGTTTTCAAGCGACTGGAAGCGGCGCATTAATGCTTTGCGCCTTGCCGGCCCCACTCCCTCAATATCGTCAAGCACGGAATGCACCTGCGACTTTGACCGGAGCGAACGGTGATACTCGATTGCAAACCGGTGCGCCTCATCCTGGATACGGGTAATCAGCTTAAAGCCTTCCCCGTGACGGTCTATGGGTATTTCCACATTATTGTAGTAAAGTCCTCTTGTGCGGTGACTGTCGTCCTTTACCATGCCGCAGACAGGAATCGAAAGCCCCAGCTCCTCCAGTACCTGTAAACAGATATTTACCTGGCCTCTGCCGCCGTCCATCAGTATGATATCCGGAAACCTTGTAAAACTTCCGACTTCCTGCGGCAGTTCTTTATCCGCAAGCTCCTCCTGCTCTTTCATTCCGTGTAGAAAACGTCTTGTCAGTACTTCATGCATGGATGCATAATCGTCCGGTCCGGTTACTGTTTTCAGCCTGAATTTGCGGTAATCGCTGCGCTTCGGCTTTCCTTTTTCATAAACAACCATGGAACCAACCGTTTCAAACCCGTTGATATTGGAAATATCGTACGCCTCCATCCGGTTTAACCCCTTCATGCCAAGAAGCTGCTCCAGCTCCCGGACAGCTCCTATGGTCCTGCCTTCCTCACGCTTAATTTTTTCCTTGTCCTGGCTTAACACAAGGTCTGCATTTTTTGCCGCCAGCTCCACGAGCTTTTCTTTGAGTCCCTTCTGCGGAATCCGGATGGTAACCTTTCTGCCGCGCTTTTTCGTGAGCCATTCCTCAAGGACCGGAATATCCTCAATGGATTCCTGCAGCATAATTTCACGCGGAATAAACGGTGTCCCGGAATAGAACTGCTTGACGAAATTGACAAGGATGTCGCTGGTATTTTCCTCTGTCCCGACCCTTACATGAAAATGGTCCCTGCCAATCAGTTTGCCGCCCCGGATAAAAAATACCTGTACCACAGCGTCCGTATCATCACTTGCAAGTGCAATGATATCCTTGTCCTCCTGGTCCGTACTGGTGATTTTCTGCTTCTGCGCAATCTGGTTTACGCTGTTTAAAAGCTCCCGGTACTCGATTGCCTTTTCAAACTCCATCTTCTCAGACGCCTGCTGCATCCGCTCTTCAAGCTCTTTTGTGACAGAAGTATAATTTCCATTTAAGAATTCCAGAGCTTTCTGCACCTGCTGGTTATATTCCTTGCTGCTGATATTTCCCTGGCAGGGTGCCGCACACTGGTGGATATGGTAATTTAAGCAGGCACGTTCCTTTCCAATGTCCTTTGGAAGCTTTCTGCTGCAGGTACGGAGCCTGTAAATTTTATTAATCAGCTCGATGGTATCCTTTACCGCCCCTGCGCTTGTATAGGGACCAAAATACCGCGATTTATCCTTTTTTAACTGTCTGGCAAACTGTACCCGCGGAAAATCCTCTGCGGTCGTCACCCGGATATACGGATATGTCTTGTCGTCACGCAGCATGGTATTATATTTCGGGGTATGCTCCTTAATCAGGTTGCATTCCAGAACAAGCGCCTCCAGCTCGGAATCCGTAACAATATACTCAAACGCCGCAATATGCTCCACCATCTGCCTTTTTTTGATTCCCTCATCATGGCTTGGCTGAAAATACTGCCGCACACGTTTCCGCAGGCTTAACGCCTTTCCTATATAAATAATCGCATCCGTTTCGTCATGCATAATATAAACTCCCGGCGCATCCGGGAGTTTACGAAGTTCTTCTTCAAAATCAAACATTGGCTGTTTCCTCTGGCTTTTCAGACCCGCTGTTCTCTGAATCTGTCTCTTCTTCCTGCGGGAGTCCTTTCATTTCACGGTAAATACTCATAAATTCTTTACCGGTAATGGTCTCTTTCTCATACAGATAGTCACTGATATGGTTTAAGATTTCACGGTTTTCCACGAGAAGCTGCATGGCTGTTTCATAGGCATGGTTAATAATATCCAGTACTTCCTTATCAATCATACCTGCCGTATCCTCCCCGCAGATTAAGCCTGCACGTCCGTCCAGATACTGGTTTTCCACTGTGGCAAGACACATCATGCCGAACTTGTCGGACATTCCGTACATGGTAACCATTGCCCTTGCAATCTTGGTTGCCTGCTCAATATCATTTGCCGCGCCGCTGGTTGCTGATTCAAACACCAGTACCTCTGCCGCACGTCCTGCCATATAGGTGTTGATTTTGGCAAGAAGCTCATCCTTGGTTTCCAGGTATTTTTCTTCCTCCGGCGTCTGCAGGGTATATCCGAGCGCTCCCATGGTACGCGGAACAATGGTAATCTTTTGTACCGGCTCTGTATTTTTCTGCAGCGCGGATACCAGTGCATGGCCCACTTCATGGTAGGAAACGATTCTGCGCTCCCTTTCACCCATTACACGGTCTTTCTTTTCCTTGCCGCCAACAGCCACAAGCTCAAACGCTTCAAATAAATCCGCCTGGTTGACAAACTGTCTGTTATTCTTAACTGCATTGATGGCAGCTTCGTTAATCATATTGGCAAGGTCGGAACCGACAAGTCCTGCGGTCGCAAGCGCAAGCGCATCCAGATCCACGCTCTCATCCATATGCACGTCCTTGGAATGAACCTTAAGTGTTTCCAGACGGCCTTTGAGATCCGGCTTATCCACAATAATCCTGCGGTCAAACCGTCCCGGACGCAGCAGCGCCTTATCCAGCACCTCCGGACGGTTGGTCGCTGCAAGAATCAGAATTCCCTTAGAAGGGTCAAATCCGTCCATTTCCGCAAGCAGCTGGTTTAATGTCTGCTCACGTTCGTCATTGCCGCCCCCGTATCTGCTGTCGCGGCTCTTTCCGATTGCGTCAATCTCATCGATAAAAATAATACACGGCGCCATCTTCTGGGCTTCTTTAAATAAGTCCCTCACACGGGACGCACCCACGCCGACAAACATTTCCACAAAGTCGGAACCGGCAAGTGAGAAAAACGGAACGTTCGCTTCCCCTGCAACCGCCTTTGCAAGGAGTGTCTTACCAGTACCAGGAGGTCCCACAAGCAGTGCACCCTTAGGAAGCTTTGCCCCGATATCCCGGTATTTTTTTGGATTGTGAAGAAAATCCACAACCTCCTGCAGGGATTCCTTTGCTTCATTCTGTCCGGCAACATCCTTAAAGGTAACTCCGGTCGATTTCTCCACATATACCTTTGCCGTGGTCTTTCCGACACCCATCGTACCGTTGCCCATACGCTTAATCAACATTCCGAAAAGAATCCAGATTAATACCAGCGGAATCACAAAGCTTAAAATATTTACCAGCCATGTGGAAGTATTATCCGGAACAGCCGCCGAAAGCTCAATATTTTTGCCCTCGGAAGTCTTCGCTGTTTTTAACGTCTTAATTAACTCCGGATCATTAATGATACCGGTATAATACATCACTTCATAAGACTGCTTATCCTTAACAAGCGTATAATCCATTTCATAGTTGCTGAACTTGACCGACTTAATATTCTTCTTGTCAAGCTGCTCCAGAAATTCGGAGTATGTAGTCTCCCTGGAACTCATCTGTGTAAACCTGCTTACAAGTAATGACACCACAAACAGTGCCACAAGCGTAACCATAATAAAGCTTAAGATTACCTGTCCGTTATGGTTGTTCTTTCTGCCCCCGTTATTGCCGCCGTTTCCACTGTTTCCGCCGTTGTTCGGGTTTCCGCCGCCATTGTTATAATTATTTCCATTATATTCATTTCCGTTAAAACTTCCGCCGCCCGGATTATTGCCAGTCTGATTGTCCATATGCCCTCCAAATATGCACAGAAAAAATCTGAGCACAGTTCTCTAGTAATCAATATCTTTTATTATATGTAAATAAACCTCTAAAATCAACAATTAGTTCATGAAGTTTTGCTTTTTATTCTAAAGTTTTTCTAAAAAAGTGTGGAATATTTTTCTTTCAGGCGGTATAATATTAAAGTTATTATCAAAAATAAGCCTATCACATTTTGAGGAGGAAAATTATGCCTGTTAAATATGTCTTTGTCACTGGCGGTGTGGTATCCGGTCTCGGAAAAGGCATCACTGCCGCATCTCTTGGACGTCTGCTTAAGGCACGGGGCTATAAAGTCACAATGCAGAAATTTGATCCATACATCAACATTGATCCGGGAACCATGAACCCGATCCAGCACGGTGAGGTCTTCGTTACCGATGACGGTGCCGAAACGGATCTTGACCTCGGACACTATGAGCGTTTTATTGATGAAAGCCTGACAAAGAATTCCAATGTAACAACGGGAAAGGTCTACTGGTCTGTCCTGCAGAAGGAACGCCGCGGTGATTATGGCGGGGGGACCGTACAGGTCATTCCGCATATTACAAATGAAATAAAGAGCCGCTTTTACCGCAACTTTACGTCGGACCATATGCATATTGCAATTATCGAAGTCGGGGGAACCGTCGGTGATATCGAAAGCCAGCCGTTCCTTGAAGCAATCCGCCAGTTCCAGCATGAGGTGGGACATGATAATGCAATTTTATGCCATGTTACACTCATCCCGTATCTTAAGGCATCTGATGAACTTAAGACAAAGCCTACCCAGGCAAGCGTTAAGGAACTGCAGGGAATGGGAATCCAGCCGGATATCATTGTCTGCCGCTCCGAAAAACCGCTGGACCAGGGATTAAAAGATAAAATCGCCCTTTTCTGCAACGTTCCGAACACACATATCCTGCAGAACCTGGACGTGGAATACCTTTATGAGGCCCCGCTTGCAATGGAAAAAGAGAATCTTGCAAAGGTGGCATGTGAATGCCTGCATCTGGACTGCCCGGAACCGGACCTTACCGACTGGAAGGAAATGGTTCACGACCTGCGCAATCCAAATAAGGAAGTCCGCATTGCACTGGTAGGAAAATATACCGCACTACATGATGCCTACATATCTGTTGTTGAGGCATTAAAGCATGGGGGGATTCCACTGCACACCACAATAGATATTAAATGGGTGGATTCCGAAATGTTAAATGTAGATAATACAAATGAGCTTCTGGGTGATGTAAACGGAATTTTAGTCCCTGGCGGATTTGGCATCCGCGGTGTTGAGGGAAAAATCCTTGCTGCAAAATACGCGCGTGAAAATAATATCCCGTACTTAGGTCTCTGTCTCGGCATGCAGGTTGCCATCATTGAGTTTGCAAGACATGTCTGCGGCTTCAATGACGCACACAGCATCGAGTTGGACCCGAACACCACCCATCCGGTCATTGCCCTGATGCCTGACCAGAACGGCGTGGAGGATATCGGCGGAACATTAAGACTGGGAGCATATCCTTGTATTCTGGATAAGACAAGCCATGCCTATGCGGTATACAAAGCGGAGGAAATTTCCGAACGCCACCGCCACCGTTACGAAGTGAACAACGACTACCGCACCACATTAAACGAGCACGGCATGTCACTCTGTGGAACTTCGCCTGACGGAAGGATTATTGAAATGATCGAGATTAAAGATCATCCATGGTTCATTGCCACGCAGGCACACCCGGAGCTAAAATCCCGGCCAAACCGCCCACATCCGCTTTTCCGCGGATTTGTGGAAGCCGCCACAAAATGTAAACGTTAGATTTAATTTCCGGAAGGAGTACCCATGAATTTACCAAATGACCCGGTTATGCTGTTAAGCTTTGTAAACACCCAGCTCCGCGACAACTACACAGACCTCGCGGAGCTTGCCGGTGCATATATGACAGATGCAGATACACTGGAAAAGAAGCTGGCTTCCATTAACTACAAGTATGACAGAAAGCAGAACCAGTTTATATAATCATAATATAATTATTCACTTGTATCGCATTTATGGAGGGGAAATACATGACAGCAAGCTGTGATTTCTGTGCTTATAATGAATATGATGAAGATGACGAAACCTTTTACTGCTCTGTCAATATGGATGAGGATGACATGGCAAAGTTTATACTAAGCGGACGCAGGGAATGTCCGTATTACCGGAACGGGGATGAGTATGCGGTTGTCAGGCATCAGATGTGATGTGTTATACCTTCATATCCCCGGCACAGTTTTTTCTGCCTGTAATATCATTTTTCCATCGGGAAATATCCTTGATTTTTTTTGGTAGTATGGTATAATACATAAAAGGGAAACCAGAGAAGCGGTCTACCCTCAATAGATACTGCTTAAACCGCTAACAGCGGCAAGCCGTCGTTACTGTGAATAGCGGCGGCTATTTTCTTTTATCCCTTAATATCTGATAAATCAGACTAATAAGGGCAACAACGAACGTACAGAACAAAAAGAAATCCTGATATGTAATCATTGCTATCACCCTCCTTTCTTTCGTCCGGAGGGTTTTTGTCCCTCCAGTTATGGAGGGCAGCCGCCTTTGGCTTTCTGATTTCCCATTTTGACAATATATCACATTTTTCCCTGTCAGGCAACACTCTTTTCCCTTGCCTTCTCAAACTCTTCCAGTATTTCCCCATCCGGTTCTTTGGTAACCAGACTGACAACCACGATAAACACCAGCCCGATAATAAAGGCCGGAAGCAGCTCATAAATGGCAAACACACCGCCGAGCGGCGCAACAACGTATTTCCAGATAAACACAGACGCACCTCCCGCAGCCATTCCTGCAAGCGCCCCCTGCCATGTGGCACGCTTCCAGAACAGCGCGCAGATAATTACCGGACCAAAGCCTGCGCCAAACCCTGCCCATGCAAAGGAAACAATTCCAAATACCGAACTGTTCGGATCCCTTGCAATGATGATTCCTAAAATGGCAATCACAATTACCGTAGCTCTTGCAGCAATCATACCGGCACGCTTGGAAAGCTTTAATCCCAGCGCCTCCTGTAAAATGTTCTGCGAAGCACTTGAAGACGCTGCCAGAAGCTGGGAGTCTGCAGTGGACATCGTGCTCGCCAGAATTCCCGCAAGCACCAGTCCTGCCATCAGCGCCGGAAGCACTCCATAGGTCGAAAGAAGATGCGCCACTTTTACAATGACGGTCTCCGTATCTGAACCTGTAAGTGCATCAATCTTTCCTGCCGCACTCATACCGCGCCCCACAATACCAATCATCAGGGCAACTGCCATCGCAATTACCACCCAGACAGAAGCA
>CANOLA010000062.1 GCA_947566705.1 uncultured Lachnospiraceae bacterium
GGAGCTGTTGGACAGTAAAATCAGGGATTACATGGAAAAGAAAGGTCATTCTGATTTTGAGATAAGAAAGTTTACAAATAGCAGGGATTTGCTGAAATGTATTACGGAGATGAATCTTGTACTTCTGGATATAGAAGTGGAAGAAAAGAACAGTGGTATATGGGTAAAAAATTATGTATCTTTCCTGAGAAGGGATATTAGACTTATTTTTGTAACAAAACACAGTGAAATGATAATGGAGGCTTTTGGAAAGTATGTATATGCATTTTTGCAGAAAAAAGATATAGACACCAGACTTGATTTGGTTCTGGATAAGGCACTGATGGATTTTGATTTTGAACAGTAGGAACTCAGGGATAAAATTGGTATTACCAATCAGATTTAGCCGGGACAAATAAAATATACAGGCAAGGAGGGATGGGAATGAAGAAAATAGTATGCTTTTTACTGGCGGCAGTTTCCGTTTTATCCGGGCAGAATAATCTGTATGCACAAAGCAGTAATCTGGTTTCGGAGGATATACTTACTGGCAGCAGTGAATTTGAAGAAATTTCTGCTTTGCAGGATGAAATGGTATTATGGATGGAAGGGTCAGAGAATGAATCTGCGCAGGAGTCAGCCGTCTGTTATAATCAGGCCCTGAAAATTTATGATGGAGCGGGTGTTCTGCAAATGAAAACAGATGATGCCGGTGCGATTCTGGATATGATGGAACAAAACGGACATATCTGGCTTGTTCCTGCAGAGATAAACGGAGAATTTTATGAACTGACGATTGCAAAGGGACTTCCGCTGTCTGAGAGTGGAAAAAAATATCTGACAGAAACGGAGCAGCAGGAAATTCTTGACCAGGAAGGGAAATGGACGATTACGGAAAGTGGTAAAGCTCTGGAAGGATACCAGAGTGTCTGGGACAGGACAAAGACACAGCTGGAAAATCTGAAAGACTGTGACAGAGTGATACTGGTAAATAACCTTCCGGGGTTCCAGTATCCGGTTCTGTTTGGATTTAAGGACCGGAAAGCAGTATCGATTGCAGATATCGGATATGGATATTCAGCAATATCGGATTACGAAGAAGAGGTGCAGTCAAGAAAAGCAAAAAGGACAGACAGTAATGGAGTATATGATTTTAAGGAACTGGCTGCTTATGCAGAACCATACTGCAATAGGTCTGCTGATTTAATAGTTGGCGGTGCTGCAAAAAGCGATGGCGGCGGATTTGATTTTCTGTTCATTGGATTACCGGTGGCAGCAGTTGCGGTTCTGGCAGTGACAGCCGTTTGTCAGGGAAGAAAACGAAAAGTTAAAAGATGAATAAAATCATTCAGGAGGAAGATTCCCGGCCGGGGGGCTTTCTCCTGATATTTTTTCGCTCCGATATTTCCTGGTATACAGTGGGAATTTATTGTAAAACCAAATCAGTCTCCCGCGTCCAAAATACTGGAATCTCGTTGATTATTCCAGTTTTTGTGTATATAATAATAGGGATGAAAAACACAGAAAAGTTTGCAGACAAAACAAAGGAATGGAAAAATGGACTGCATTGGGTATTGCCATAGATTATACCGAAAAGGGAATATGTCCTGACTGTTTTATGGATGCGAAAAAGAGCAATGAAATTAACGGAGATAAATTATGAAGTTAATAAAAAGAACCGGACTGGTGCTTCTGTTCTTACCAGTTATCTTAATACTGATTTTTATTCTTTATGAATTCATTGGCATGTGCGTGAACCACAGTGCCACCAGACAGCAGACCATGAAACTGCGGACAAACATGGAAAATGAAATTCCGGACATTACGATTGTGGATGTGTATTCTGAAACTGGAAATACATCAGGGACTGGAAATCATGTGGACTGTTTGTCAGCTGTAACATTTTCAACCAAAATGCAGGAATCTGAAATAAAAAACAGTATGTCAGAATACTATGAATTTGACGAGTGGAGCTGTTATATAGATAAAACGGATGGCGGAAACTATTTGTTTTATCTTAATGTACCAGCTCCATTTGAAAACAATATAGAAGGACACTGACTAATGGACACGGATTTCCTGATAAAAAGATTGTTTCCATCCCCAAACCATGCTATAATGAAGCAAATCACCGGAGGAGAGAAGGACAATGCGCAGGCATGAAAAAAACGAAATAAAAAAAGTCCGTAAAAAAAATATCCTGCCATTCATTCTGCTGTTTCTATTATGTATGGCTGTTTGTGCAGCCTGCCTGTTTGTGGTGATTTCCGCGGACAGTATGGCGGATTTTCAGATGGGGATTTTATATGGTGAGGCAGAGAATCTGGGTAAGATAATTACATCACTTGTAGAAACAGAACATGCCGGTTTTGTCACAGGGGTGGCAGCAGCTGGTATGTTTTTCATTATGGTTCTGATGCTCCTGATGTTTGTGTGTGCATTATCGGCAGTTGCGGCACAGAGACGCATGGTAAACCTGTATTATCAGGATCCCGTTACCGGCGGAAAAAACTGGCAGTATTTTATTCAGAAGAGCAGAAAAAAACTGTGCCGGATTCAAAACATCAGTACTACATATGCAATGATTAATCTGCATTTAAATGAATACCAGGACTACTGCGCCTGCTATGGAAGCAGGGCCGGGGCGGAACTTTTACAGCGGCTGAATGCATTTCTGCAGGTAAATATTGGAAGAAAAGAAACATTTGCCCGTTTTGCCTCAGCAGATTTTGGTCTGCTGCTGCGGTGCGATTCCGTGAAACAGTGTGAAAAACGGTTAAAGAAGCTTATGGCGGAGTTAACTGGCATTCAGAAAGACAGGGGACTCTCTTACCAGGCGGGCGTGTATATGATTAATGAAACTGGAAGACAGGCAAGAAAAAAACTTGATGTTGCCCGGATTTATCATTATGCAAATGCAGCAAGGGAATCCATTTCAAGAAAAAACGACCAGTACATTAAAATATTTGACGAACAGATTCTGCAGGAGCAGCTTTGGAAGCGCAAAGTAGAGGATATGATGGAAGATGCCCTGTTTAACAGGGAGTTTGAAATGTACCTGCAGCCGAAGTATAATCCGGTTTCACAAAAAATTGTGGGAGCGGAGGCACTGGTGCGGTGGATATCCCCGACAGAAGGAATTATCAGTCCGGGGCGTTTTATTCCGATTTTTGAAGAAAACGGGTTTATTACCCGGCTGGACGATTATATGATATCCGCTGTTGCCAAACTGCAGTCAGAACGGAAAATACATGGTAAGAAACTCATTCCGGTTTCTGTAAATGTTTCCAGGGCAAATTTTACAAGAGAGAACCTTGCACAGCATGTCTGCCAGCTGGTAGACGGATACGGCGCAGACCATTCCTGTATTGAACTGGAACTGACAGAAAGCGCTTTTTTTGATGATAAGACAGTTCTGCAGAGAATATTAAATCAGTTGAAAGGCTTTGGTTTCCGTGTATCCATGGATGATTTCGGGGCTGGATATTCTTCTCTGAATTCACTGAAGGATCTGCCGATTGATGTGCTGAAACTGGATATGGAATTTTTCCGTGGAGAGGATAAGGAAAAACGTGGTGAAATTGTAGTGACAGAAGCAATCCGCCTGGCAAAGAACCTGGATATGGAGACGGTGGCAGAGGGAATTGAGCGGAAGGAACAGGTGGAATTCCTTGCAGGACTTGGGTGCGACATGATACAGGGATTTTATTTTGCGAAACCGATGCCGCTTCCGGAATTTGATGAACGGATGGAACGGGACGGATAGTCATATTGTCTGAGGAGAGAATTATGCATACATTTTTCGTTGTCATACAGCATATCGGTATTATAATTTTAATGGTGGAATTTTTTTATGTTGTCAGGCGCAAACCTTCCAGACACCAGCAGTATATGCTGTTCCTTATACTTGCATTGTTTCTTAATTTTGTAGGGTATCTGATGGAACTGCAGGCAACGACAAAGAAAGAGGCACTGATGGCGGTCCGTTTTTTGTACCTTGGAAAGCCGTACATCGCGCTTTTTCATTTTTTATTCGTGCTGAGAGTATGCAAAGTGAAACTGTCATCCAAAGTCATCAGTGCACTTAGTCTTATGCATACGGCTGTTGTAGTTTTGGTGCTTACCAGTCAATACCATACGTTGTTTTACAGCAGTATTGAGTTTACGGACAGCGGGGCTTTCCCGCACCTGGTACTGGGGCACAGCCTGATCTATAATCTGTACAGTATGGTGCTGGGGATTTATCTGGTATTTCTGACCGCAGTATGCGTGTCACGTTACAAAAGGACCCAGAAGCCGGAAGAGAGAAGCAAGTTTGCGTATCTGATTATGATAAATGTGGTAACAGCGGTTGGATTTATTATTTATTTAAGCGGCATTACCAGAGGGTATGATATTACACTGCTTTCCTATCTGATTGACTCGGTACTGCTTGCCATTCTGATTTTCAGGGAAAAGATTTTCCGTACCCTGACGCTTGCCAAAGACCTTGCCATTGATTCCCTGGCTGAGGGACTGGTGGTTGTGGATAATGAGGAGGAAATTATTTATTTTAACCAGAAAGCGGAACAGATTTATGAGGGGATTTCCCTGGGGCGTGCGGAAGCAGTACTGGAAGATTTGGATGAATGCATACTGGAAAATAAGGACATTGTAAGGGACAGAAGAATCTATACGGCATCCAGCCGCCTGATTGAGTATGAAAACGACTATTACGGTAAAATGTATGTATTAACGGACGCTACGAATAGTTACCATTATACCCAGACTGTAAGAGAACAGGCGGAAATCATGAAGGAATTAAAGGAGCGGGCGGAGTCGGCAAATCAGGCAAAGTCAGCCTTTGTGTCAAATATGTCCCATGAAATCCGCACGCCAATGAATGCAGTCATAGGACTGACGGAAGTACTTCTGAGGAAGGACTGGCCGGCAGAAGAAAGAGGATATCTTTTGAATATTAAAAGTTCTGGAAAAGCCCTGCTGGATCTGGTAAATGATCTGCTTGATTTTTCCAAAATAGAAGCAGGCAAATTTGAAATAACAAACGATACATATGATTTTCCACAAATGCTCCGGGATATTCAGGTAATCGGAAATACCAGAATCGGTGAAAAGGATGTCAGACTGATTATGGACATAGACGAAAATATTCCGCGTCTTTTGTACGGGGATGAACTGCGTGTCCGCCAGGTCATCATCAATATCATGAATAATGCCATAAAGTATACAGACAAGGGGTATGTTACCGTAAAAATTAAACAGCAGAAACGAAGGGAAGACAGGGTACAGCTTTTTATCTCGGTCAAGGATACCGGGCAGGGAATCAAAAAACAGGATCTTGCTACACTGTTTGACGCATTTACCCAGGTGGACCTTAAGAAGAACAAGGGCAAGGAGGGCACTGGACTGGGGCTTGCCATATCCCGCCAGCTTGTGGAACTGATGGGCGGGGAGCTTTCCGTGGCGAGTGAATACGGAAAGGGAAGCGAATTTTATTTCAGTCTGTGGGAAGGCATTGAAAGCGAGGAACTGACAGGCGATTTTTCGGAGATAAAGGAACTTCCGGAAAATGAAGAGGATATCTTTACATTTACCCTGCCTGATGCAAAAATCCTGCTGGTTGAGGATGATGAAATTAACCAGAGCGTGGCGCAGGCGCTTTTTGAACCTTTTATGATGCAGATTGATATTGCAGGAAACGGAAGGGAAGCACTGGAAATGGTACAGAAAAACCAGTACGACCTTATATTTATGGATCATTTTATGCCCGTTATGGACGGCGTGGAGGCAGCAGGAAAAATCCGGGCGCTCCCGGATGAATATTATAAAAATGTTCCCATTATTGCATTGTCGGCGGATGCAGTAAAAGGCGTCAGGGAGGAATTTTTTGCAGCGGGAATGAATGATTTTGTATCAAAGCCGATTGTTATGAGCGAGATTTCACGGGTGCTGCAGCGCTGGATGCCGGAAGAGAAACTATGTGAAAAAAAATCAGAAAGTCAGGAGGAATAATAGTGAAAATCACACTAAACCCTAACGAGGAACTCGTCCAGACCGTCAAGGCAGGTCTGGAAAAAACCGGCGGTTACTGTCCGTGCCGGATGGAAAAAACCGAAGAAAACAAATGTATGTGCAAGGAATTCAGGGAACAGATTGAGGATGAAAACTTTGAAGGCTACTGCCACTGCATGTTATATTACAAATCAAACGATTAAAGGAGGAAATGAAAATGTTTCAGGACAAAAGCGGATTATTTGATGATTTTGGATTTAAGCTGGTGGTAATCAACAGCCTTCTGGAGGAGGAAACCAGTTTTTCGGAAGAACTTGCGGAAATGAAAGAAAAATATGTGGATGGCTTTGATGAAACAGATGATGACGGTTATGAATATATTCCGGAAATGGTGCAGTTTTTTGAGAACCTGACACTGACAAAAGAGGATCTGGCGCTTGTGACAGATCTGGCATTTGACGGAGGGGAAGAAATTTATCTTCTGCTTATGCCGTACTGGGACGGGGAGTCTGACGAGCTTGATGTAAAAAGTGTAAAGGGATTTGAACAGCTTCCGAACCTGGAAAAAGTTGATTATATCTCCATGTGTGACGAGGAACTGATGGAGGCATTTACCAACGCCGGCATTTCCGTAGTATAAAATACAAAAAACATGCACAGGAAAGGCAGAAACTGCATATCATATTTACCAGGCAAATATATTTGGAAAGGTGGCAGCATTATGTGTGGTATTGCAGGATTTGCGAATTTTACGCTGGAGTATCTGCCGGATTTTATTAAATGGAAGAAGATACTGGAAGATATGAACAGGGTGCAGAAATACCGCGGACCGGATGAAGACGGAACATTTCTTGCCTCCCACTGCGGTCTGGGGCATGTGAGGCTTTCCATTATAGATTTAAAGTCCGGGCAGCAGCCCATGACGCGAAGGAAAGAGGGCAATGCCTGCACGATTGTCTATAATGGCGAAATCTATAACATGAAGGAATTAAAAGAGGAACTCTGGGAGCAGGGCGTGCGTTTTGAAACGGACAGCGATACAGAAGTAATCCTTGCAGGATACCAGCTGTACGGTGTGGATATTGCCACACACTTAAATGGAATCTTTTCATTTGCCGTCTGGGATGAAAGAATCCAGAAGCTGTTTCTGTTCCGTGACCGCCTGGGAGTCAAGCCGTTGTTTTATACCATAAGGGATGGAGGAATTGTTTTTTCTTCAGAAATTAAGGGACTGCTTGTTTATCCTGGAATGAAAGCACAGGCGGACAGGGAGGGACTGTGTGAGATTTTCGGTCTGGGACCGGCAAAGACCTATGGAAAGGGTGTCTTTAAAAATGTGCATGAAGTTCTTCCCGGACACTTTATGGAGTTTGGAAAAGACGGTATCAAAGATAACTGCTACTGGAAGCTGGAAAGCGGACAGCATACAGAGGATTTTGAAGAAACCGTCCATCATACTGCATGGCTGTTAGAGGATGCCATCGAATTACAGATGCTTTCCGACGTGCCGATTTGTACATTTTTATCCGGCGGCGTTGATTCCAGCCTTGTGACGGCAGTATGCAGCAGAAAACTGAAGGAGCAGGGAAAACAGCTTGACACCTATTCCTTTGATTTTACGGATAATGATGTAAACTTTAAGGCAAATGCATTCCAGCCGACACAGGACCGTCCGTATGTGGAGCAGATGGTGGAATTTGCCGGTACAAACCATCATTTTTTAGAGTGCAGCTATGCCAGTCTGTATGATTATCTGTTTGAAGCTGTGGAAGCGAGGGATCTGCCTTGCATGGCGGATGTGGAATCCTCCATGCTGTATTTCTGCCGGAAGGTTGCGGCACATAATAAAGTAACCCTGACAGGGGAATGCGCAGATGAAATCTTTGGCGGTTATCCGTGGTTCCATAAAAAAGAATGTTTTGAAGCTGATATTTTTCCGTGGTCCATGGATATGTCCATGCGCAGCATGCTGTTAAAGGACGAAGTAGCGGCAGAGCTTCCGCTGGAAGAATATGCAAGGGCGGCATACGAAAAAACCATTGCCGAAACGCCTGTACTGGAAGGAGAGAACCCGAAAGAGAAACGCAGGCGGGAAATTTCATGGCTGAATCTTAAGTGGTTTATGCAGACGCTTTTGGACCGAATGGACCGGACCAGTATGCGCTCCGGACTGGAAGCGCGGGTGCCGTTTGCCGACCACCGGATCGTGGAGTACGTGTGGAATGTGCCGTGGGAGATGAAATGCCATGACGGCATTGTGAAAGGGCTGCTTAGAAAAGCAAGTGAAAATCTTTTGCCGTATGAAGTGCTTTACCGGAAAAAAAGCCCGTATCCAAAGACTTACGACCCGGCATATGAAAATCTGCTCAGGGAGCACATGACAGAACTTCTCCATGATGGCAGCGCACCAGTCTGTACGCTGCTTGACAAAAAGAAAGTGGCAGATTTTATGGAAAGTCCGGTGGATTACGGCAGACCGTTTTACGGACAGTTAATGGCAGGACCGCAGCTTCTGGCTTATATGCTGCAGGTAAACCACTGGCTGGAAAAATATCAGATTGAGCTGGTATGATTTTTCCGGAACTGTGCAGGCGTGCTGCCCGTAATCTCCTTGAATTTTTTGATAAAGTAACTGATATTTTCAAATCCGGTCTGCAGTGCTGCCTGTGTCACGGAAATATCGCTGGAGGTAAGCAGTGTGCCTGCTTTTTCAATGCGGTAGTGAACCAGAAAATCAGTAAATGTTTTCTTGAAATTCTGGCTGAACCAGGCACTGAAATAGTTTGGTGACATACAGAGGTTTCTGGAAATTTCAGCAATTGTAATCCGTTCATTATAGTGTTCCTGAATATAAAGTAAAACCCGGCGGCACAGATCCGACTGTTTGTATGTGGTGGATTGCTGCCGGAGCAGACCGTTTCTGGCGAGCTGGCAGATGATTTCATACAGGTACGCTTTGGCGGAAAGCTGGTAGTACTCCTCCTTTTTTTCGCTCGAAAAAATAATTTTCCCGATAAGTGAATAAACCTCATGGAAGCAGGAACACTCCGGGGGCAGAATGGCAGGAAAGCCAAGTTCGTGCGAACACAGGGGGGCGATCAGGGATGACATCGTTACATCATCATTCTGAAAACGGAGCGCATCCAGGGAAAACACATAGGCATAATAAAGGACTGCACTGGAAATACTGGAATACTGGTGCAGCTGTTGTGAATTTATAAAGGCAATATCCCCCGCAGAAAGGATATGTCTGTTTCCGTCCAGAAGAAGCTCCACCTGCCCCTGCTTCATAAGAACAATTTCTGTTTCATCATGCCAGTGGCAGGGGACGAATATACGGTCCGGTGCAGTTGCCATGGTATAGTGCTGGAAGGGGAAGGTCAGGCTGCCGTGCAGCCTGTTTTCATGTAATGAATCTGCTGGCATAGTTCCTCCTGTAAAAACTAAGAATCGTGTTATTTTATCACATAATAGTGCAAGTTTTTGAAAAAAAATCGTTTTATTATATTATCATAACACAGAACAGAAAGAAGGAGAAGAAGACAATGTCAAAATGGTTGGATAATGCAATTTTTTATGAAATTTACCCGCAGTCATTTAATGATACAAATGCGGATGGAATCGGGGATTTGCAGGGAATTATTGAGAAGCTGGATTACATCAGGGGGCTGGGCTGCAACGCGCTCTGGATTAATCCGTGTTTTCTTTCCCCGTTCGGGGATGCTGGATATGACGTGGCGGATTATTACATGATTGCACCGCGTTATGGGACAAATGAAGATGCCAGGCAGCTTTTTGCAGAAGTGCATAAGCGTGGAATGCATATTCTTCTGGACCTTGTTCCGGGACATACTTCCGTTGAGCACAAGTGGTTTAAAGAGTCTGCAAAACCGGAAAAGAATGAATACACAGACCGTTATGTCTGGACAAATAATGCCTGGGAAGCACCGGATGATATGGCATTTCTGAGAGGAACATCGCAGCGTGACGGAGCGGTGGCAGTGAATTTTTATTCCAACCAGCCGGCGCTGAATTACGGGTACTACAAGGTTACAAAGCCGTGGCAGCAGTCCATGGATGCACCGGGACCGGTGGCAACCCTTGAGGCGCTTAAGGATATCATGCGTTTCTGGCTGTCCATGGGGTGTGACGGCTTCCGCGTGGATATGGCGCATTCCCTGGTAAAGAATGATGAGGATGGCAAAGGGACGATTGCCCTCTGGAGAAAAGTACGCAGTTTTCTGGATGAGGAATTTCCGGATGCAGCCATGGTTTCTGAATGGGGAGAACCGGACAAATCGCTGCAGGGAGGGTTCCATATGGATTTTCTCCTGCATTTTGGTCCGTCCCATTACAACGACCTGTTCCGCTGTGAGCATCCGTTTTTTGCAAAAGAGGGAAAAGGAGATGCGTCCCGGTTTGTGCAGAAATATCTGGACAGCTATGAGAAGTCCGAGAAAAAGGGCCTGATGTGCATTCCGTCCGGAAACCATGACATGCTAAGGCTTGCACATTTTCTGACTCCGGAAGAAATGAAGCTTGCGTTTGCGTTTATTCTGTCCATGCCGGGAGCACCGTTTATTTATTACGGGGATGAAATCGGCATGCGCTATCTGGAAAATCTTGTGTCTGTTGAGGGGGGATATGAGAGAACCGGTTCCCGCAGTCCGATGCAGTGGGATGACAGTGTAAATGCCGGATTCAGTGCCGCACCGAGGGACAGACTGTATATGCGCCAGGATGAAAGCACTGACCGTCCGACGGTAAAAGCGCAGATGGCAGATGCGGATTCCCTGTACCACGAGATAAAGAAGCTGATTGAAATCCGCCAGGCACACAGTGCGCTGCAGAGCAACGGAGAGATAGAATTTGTTTTTGCGGAAGAAGGGGCTTATCCACTGGCTTATGTGAGGTCAGACGGAGCGGAAAAAATACTGGTTGTCGTGAATCCGTCAGAGAAAGATGCTGAATTTTCCAGCAGTCTGCAAATGAAAGATATAATTTACAAGCTGGGGAAAGAAGCAGTGTGCACAGACGGAAAGGTAACAGTACCCGCCTGTTCTGTAAACTTTATCCAGTTATAAACCAGAAATTAAATTAATATTTTGTATATTTTTTAAGGCGGGCATTGTAATTATGCCCGCCTTCTGGTATAATAGTACCATATATCGGGGGATGTTTTACAATGGGGAAGTCGAAATATGGTAGAAAAGATAAAACAGTTAGTGGGTTTTGGGGAACCAATTGCCCGTTATGACGAGATTATGTCCGGGCTGTACGATTCCGTCCGCAAAAGGAATGATATTTTTCATTTCATGATTATTGCAGTGGAGGTTCTGCTGCTTGCAGGTCTGCTGGTATCCGGGACAGATTCTTACAAATTAATAAGTGCTATTTTATATGTGGTGATGATGGCACTGACTATCGGGGTGTTTCTGCTGGAGCGTCATCTTACCGGGCAGGTGGAAGAGGATATTGAATCCTATTACCAGCTGGAAGCGTGTTTTCTTGTGATTTTTCTGGTATGGGGCGGCGCTGTTACTGTATTTGACCAGATGCGCGGTACCGGAATGGCGATTTTTTATTTTGTGCTGTTTATTGCAGCATGGATATCCATGATGAAACCCTGGATGACCATGGTTGTTTTTACCGCAGGTTTTCTGGTGCTGAATATGATACTTCCGGGGAATACATCAAATAATGTAATATATGGTCTGGCAGCAGTTGTTATCGCATCATCGCTTACCGTCGGTATCTGGCATACACGGATAGACGGCAAGCTTGCGGAACTTACAGTTGCAGGTCATTATGCAGAGATAGAAAAGAAAAACGATACGCTGAACGTACAGGCACATCTGGATATTCTGACAGGACTGGGAAACCGTTTTGAGTATGAACACGTCATTGGGGAACTGATGTTAAATGCCAATGGTCCGGTTGCCTGTATATACATAGATGCCAATGGTCTGCATGAATTAAATAATCATCTGGGACACGATGCAGGAGATGAAATGCTGCGTACCATTGGAAAAGTGATATTACAGTATTTTACACTCGAAGAATCGTTCCGAATCGGAGGGGATGAGTTCGTGGTTCTCTGCCAGAGTTCGGATGAAATGTTTTTACAGGAGCGCATCAGTGCAATTAAAAAAGATGTGGAAGAATTTAACTACAGTGTCTCCGCAGGACTTGACTACAGTAATTATGCGACAGAAACAGAAAAAGTTATCCAGACAGCGGAAAACCGTATGCGTGAGGATAAGCTTGCATTTTATGCGGGTCCGGGGGCAGAGCGCCAGAAGCGCGTGTTAAATGACGCCCTGGAAAAGGTTCTCACCAAAAAGAAGGATACGGACCGTTTTCTTACTGTCATTGAACCGATTTACAAGGGTGTGTATTTCGTGGATCTTGATACAGATACTGTAAGGGATGTCTTTATGCCGGATGAGTTTCGGGGATTTCTGGAAAAATCGGATAACAAATTCAGTATTGCCCTGCAGGAATTTTCCAAGCGGATGATTCGTAAGGCATATTTTCCGCGGATACAGACGCTGTGTAATTATGATGAACTAAGGGAGAAGCTGGAAAAAGACAAGGTAGTGAAGCTGACTTATGACCAGATGGACGGGTATACCATCCGGCTTCGTATTTATCCGGTGGAAAAGACGCAGGAAGAGGCTGAGAGTACTCTCTGGATTTTTGACGAGGATAATTAAAACAGTCTTTAAAATAAGGAACTTTGGTTCCTTATTTTTGCTTTTGGAAATTCATACAGGAGGTTGTTATGGAAATTTCGTTAATACAGACAATTAAATACAATATCCAGCAGGTCATGATTGGAAATGATGACACCATAGAGCTGCTGCTTGCTTCCCTGCTTGCCGGCGGACATGTTCTTCTGGAGGATGTGCCGGGAACCGGAAAAACAGTGCTTGCAAAGTCCATGGCACGTTCCACAAATTCAGATTTTGGACGAATCCAGTTTACACCGGATCTGCTTCCGTCGGATGTGGTCGGTTTAAGCCGTCTGGATCCAAAAACCAATGAGTTTGTATTCAGTAAAGGTCCGGCTTTTTGTAATATTCTGCTTGCAGATGAAATTAACCGTGCCACACCTAAAACACAGAGCAGTCTTCTGGAATGCATGGCTGAGCGGCAGATAACCGTGGATGCGGTTACTTATCCGCTTCAGGAGCCGTTTTTTGTAATTGCAACACAGAATTCCCTGGAAAGCCTTGGGACATTTCCGCTGCCGGAGGCGCAGATGGACCGTTTCCTGATGCAGCTTTCCATGGAATCCTTAAGCCATGCGAAGGAGCTTGAACTGATTGACCGTTTTATGAATGATGAACCGCTGCAGAAAATACTTCCGGTCTGCACGCGTGCGGATATTGTTTCCCTGCAGCAGCAGTGCCGGGAAATATACATACACCGTGAACTGCTGGATTATATGGTAAGCATTGTCCATGAAACCCGTAAACACCCTAAAACTGCAGGCAGAGTCAGTCCCCGCGGAACGCTTGCATTCGTGCGCGCCGCACAGGGCTGTGCCATGGTAAATGACCGGAAGTTTGTAACGCCGGAGGATATCAAACGTGTGGCAGTTCCGGTACTTGCACACCGTCTGTCGATGAATGTGTCCTTTGATGCGGCGTCAGCGGCAAAACAGGCGGTAGAGGATATTCTTGCCGGCACGCCCGTTCCGACTGAGGACTGGAGTAAGTAATGTACTGGATTTTGTTACTGGGGCTGGCTCTTGCCTGGGGACTGCAGTCTTTTCTGATTCACCAGCTGTGGAGGAACGGGCTGGAGGTGGAGTTAAGTTTCAGGGACCGTTATATTTATGAAGGGGATACTTCGGTACTCCGTGAAATTGTTGTGAATGACAAATGGCTTCCGCTTCCTGCGCTTGAAGTGCGGATTGCCATGAGTTCCAGCCTTGGGTTTACGGGAGCGGCTGCGGAAAACAGCGGAGTATCTGACCAGACTTATAAAAGGGATGTTTTTTCCTTTCTGTTTCACCAGAAGATTACCCGTTCGCTGACATTCGTCGGAAAAAAGAGGGGGTATTATGAAATCAGGCAGGCTGACATTAAGTCATATGATTTTTTCTATAATCATCTGGGGTATGCAGAGTTTCCGGTACATACCGTGCTTTATGTCTATCCGGCGCAGGTGGACGCCAGACGGCTGGATATTGTCTGTACCGCGATTTCCGGCAGTGTACTGGTGCAGAACCAGCTGTTTCCGGATCCGTTTGAATTTGCAGGAATCCGGGAATACCAGCCGACAGACCCGCTGAACCGGATGAACTGGAAAGCTTCCATGCGTATGGGGACATATATGGTAAACCAGTTTGATTCCACAACGAATCTTGACCTGACGCTGATTTTTGATGTGGAGGATTCCCATATCTGGAAAGCGGATACGCTGGTGGAGGAAACAATCCGCATTGTGTCATCCCTTGCCGCCCGCCTGGTGAAAGCCCGTATGCCGGTGGAGGTGTTCAGTAATGCAGCGGTCACTGGCGGGGAAAAGCCGGAGAAAGACAGGGGGCTTTGCATGAAGCTTCCTGCGAATGCAAGCCATATGGCAAAACTAAACCAGCAGCTTGCATGTATTAACGGATGCACCATGTCCTGCGCAAAGCTGCTTGCAGGGATGGAGCTGCCGAAAAACAGTGAACGGCTGCAGGTGTTTGTTTCAAAAAACATGGATGCGGAAATTATTGAGGCAGTTTCTGCGCTTGCCACAGTACAGACGCCGGTATTCTGGATTATTCCGGTATTGTCAGCTGATGCGGAATCTACCGTTTCAATTCCAAATGTGCGCACGTTTTTATGGGAGGTAAAGCTGTGAATTACAAACGGCCGCTGGTACTGGACATCATCACATGGTTTCATTCACTGTTTCTGTTTGCATGCGTTTATCCGTTTCTGGCAAGCCTGGTTTCTTTAAAAGGAGCAGTATTCTGGAAGATGACTCTTTCAGGACTTTTACTGTTCATTCCGATTGTGGCAGGATGGTATCTGACGGATAAGCTGAAATATATGCTGCAGTACATACTTGCAGCCATTCCTGTTGCGGTTCTGATAACCGCCCTGTCATATGTTTCCGGGGGAATGCAGAAACCGGGACTGCTCTGTGCGGTCTGCACCGGACTGTTTTCGGTGTTCATTTTCGCTCTTCGCATAAAATCCAGGATTGTCTATGGAAACATGAAACGGGAATTTCTCGATGTACATGAAAACCAGCAATTTGACCGCCAGGAACGGGAAATGCCGGGGCTGTTAAACTGTCCGCAGGCATACCACTGGGTCTGGTTTACAATTTTATATCTTCCAGGAATGCTGCTTCATTTTACGAAATATTTATATATCATGTTTGCGATACTTTTTGTGGATATTTTTCTGTGTCTGGGATTCCATTACATCAGTTCACTGTATGAATTCGCAAGGGCAAACCAGAGTGTGGCAAACTTTCCGTTAAGCACAATGAAAAAGATACACCGTATGACAGGAATCATCGGCTGTCTGCTGCTGGTGCTGTTTCTGCTTCCTGCTGTTTTGTACGGAAGGGAATTTGAGCCGGATTTAACAACGGACGAACCGCTGCTGAAATTTGAGGACGTCATGCATGAGACACAGATGGATTATGAACCGGAGATTACCGACACCCAGCTGATTGAAGCGATGGATATCGAGAAAACGGAAACCCCGGAATGGCTGCTGTATCTGACTAAAATTCTTGGGTATCTTGGTATGGCAGTGCTGATCTTTGCGTTTACCGTCGGGGTTATTCGCAGAATTAAAAACCTGGGAAAGGATTTTTCCGTGGAAGAGGAAGACGAGGTCGTTTTTCTTGAGCCTGACAAAACAGATTCAGTCACCGGAATTTTCCGGAAAAGAGGCCGTGATTCTTTTCTTTCCGCAAACCAGCAGATAAGAAAACGATACAAAAAGACCATCAAAAAAGCGAGTAAAGAAACACCCAGCCGGACAGCCACGCCTGCTGAACTGGAAAAGAATGCAGGACTGGAAGGAGACCCTTCGGTACAGGCACTCCATGAGTTATATGAAAAAGCGCGGTACAGCAAAGAGGGCTGTACAGCAGAGGATTTAAAATAGTTACAGGTAATAAGAAAGGGAAAGGACAGCTGCAGGCTGGCTTTTCCCTTTTCTGTATATCAGGTATTATATGATATAGTCCATGCATGTTCTTGTGGCAGTATACGGACGTACCTTTCCGTCGGCAACTGCCACATGCTCCGGGTGCACTGCATATCCTTTTAAAGCTTCTTCATCTGTGAATGTGGAATCCAGCATCAGGTCTGCATTGGAACTGGCCAGGCCTTCCGTATAAACGCGGATGTCTGTGAGCCCTGGAATTTTTCCGGCGAGTCCTTCCAGTCCTTTTTTAATTTCCCGTTTTATTGTTTCCTTTTCTGAATCTGTCAGTTCATCCTTTAACTGCCATAAAATTACATGTTTTACCATGGGATTTTCCCTCCTTTATTTTTGGTGCTTTTATTAGTTTACCATAGTCAGGGAGAGGGTGCCAGTTTAAAAATAGCTGATAAAGATGAAACCAAACAATAAAAGGAAAAATTGTACACCCGGATAAAAAATGTTATAATGATACCAGACTAAACTAGCATTGGATTTTCATGAATGAAAAATTACGGCAGGGAGTGATAAGATTGGAAAAACGCATTTCAAAAATTTATTTCGCAGTACTGGCGGCAGGAATCCTGTTTGCAGTTTTTACAGCAGTTTCATACCAGAATAAGATCTATACCAGGTCAGACGGTAAAGAGGTCAGTATATGGGATGACCGGATGGAGCTGTTTAAAGAGGGGAATACATATTTCTACAGCACACGTCTGCCTGATAATACAGATGAAAAAGTAATCGTTTACAATACCGTGCACATGGAACTTTCGGTGCAGATTGACGGGGATAAAGTATATGAACTAAAATCCGGCGGCGGAAAAAGTGTGAAAACCACGGGCTTCTGCTGGAATATCATATCACTGACAAAAGAGGATGCAGGTAAAGAAATCGTATTCCAGGTAACCCCGGCATACAGTGACAGCAAACCCAAAGGCAGCTTTTTATATGGTACCTACCGTGAAATAGAACATAAAATACTCGGGGAGCGGATTTTCCGGTTTATTATTGCCGGGATGATTGGACTGGCGGGGATTGTCATGCTTGCTTACGGGCTTCTTATTGTAAAAAAAGGACATGATACCGAAAAAATCATCCAGTTTTCCATTTTTGCCCTTATGCTTGGCACATGGTCCGTTCTGGAGACGCAGATTCTGGATTTATATTTCCCGTCTAATATTTTTATTGTATTTTTGTCCCATATGATGCTGATGATCATGCCGGTTCCGTTTGTTCTGTTTTTGCGTCATATGTATCACAATGGGGAAAGCCGCATGTGGAGCATCTGCTGTTATTTTAACTGTGCAGTAACCGCTGTGCGGGTACTTCTGCAGATTGTGGGAGCATATGACCTGCGGGAGACACTGTGGCTGACGCATATCAGCATTCTGCTTTCAGCGCTGATTATAGTGGGAATGAGTATCCATGAAATTGTGGTAAACAAACTTACCAGACAGGTAAAAATCAACAGTATCTGCATGATGGTTATTCTGGCAAGCACAGTGCTGGAACTGGGAATTTACCGTTTCAGTAACCGGAGCACCCCGCTGGGCAGCGTGGGCTTTCTGTTTTATATAGTTGTAATGGGAATTGAAAATGTACGCAAATCCCGAAAACTGATGGAACGCGCAAGAGAAAGCGAGATATACCGTAAGCTTGCTTTTACGGATGAACTGACAGGGCTTTACAACCGCACTGCTTTCAGCCAGGATCTGGAAAACCGTACAGAGCCGGATAAATCAGCCGGGGAAAATAAAATACAGCCGACAGTTATTTATATGTTTGACCTGAATGACCTTAAGAAATGCAATGATACTTATGGACATGATTATGGCGACCAGTATATTATAATGGCAGCAGAAATTCTGCAGAAGCTGTTTGCACTGGACGGGAAATGCTACCGTATCGGAGGAGATGAATTCTGTGCCCTGATACCTTATGTCTCACAGAAAGAAATCAATGAAAAACTGTTTATGCTTGAGAGGTATATCAGAGAGCTGGACCGCAGGAAATTTGTTGTCCCGGTCAGCATTGCAGCAGGTTATGCCGTTTATACAAAAGACAGGGATACCGGTCTGTCTGAAACAATGAAACGGGCAGATGAGATGATGTACGAAAAAAAGCAGGAATATAAAAAGCGCAGTGTTTCAGCCTGAAGGAGAAGATAAACTTGGAAGACTATATTTTAATTGTAGAGGATGATAACGACATCAGCCATATGTTAAAAGACCTGCTTGGGCAGAACGGATATAAAACAGCCCAGGCGTTTTCCGGGACAGAAGCGTTATTTTATATTGAAAAAGCTCCTCCCCAGGCGATGATACTGGATTTAATGCTGCCGGGGATGAGAGGGGAGGACCTGCTTGCAAAAGTAAAGGCAGAATATCCGGATATTTCCATTATTATTTCCTCTGCAAAAGATACGGCAAAAACAAGAATATCCATGCTTCGCGCCGGAGCAGACGATTATATTACAAAACCGTTTGACACGGAGGAACTGCTGGCACGGCTGGAAGCCGTACTGCGCCGCAGCAGTGCGGACGGCAGAAAGGTAAAGAAAAAGCTTCAGTTCAAAGACCTGATTATGGAGCCGGAGGATTTTAAAGTAACCGTGGCGGGGACAGAAATCAGACTGACTCGCCGGGAATTTCTGATACTGGAGCTGATGATGGAAAATCCGGGAAAGGTATTTACAAAAAGTAATATCTACGAATCTGTGTGGAATGAGGAATTTCTGGGAGAGGATAATGCGGTCAATGTCCATATCAGTAATATCAGGCAGAAAATTGCAAAAATAAACAAAGAGGAAAATTACATCGAAACCGTCTGGGGAATCGGATTTAAAATGAGTCAGAAATAAAACTTTAAGATTTCTTTATACTTTTCCTAAAGTTTCTAAAAAACCGGCTGATAAGATAAAAACAAGTCATGAGAGGGCTGATGTTCAAGGAAAGGAAAAGAAGAAATGGAATATGTTCTGACGACAGAAAATGTCACAAAAGTATACGGAAAAAACAAAGTCGTAAACCGTGTAAACATGCACATGAAAAAGGGCTCCATTTACGGTTTTATCGGAAAAAACGGAGCGGGCAAAACCACGTTCATGAGAATGGTAGCGGGACTTGCTGCACCGACGGAAGGAGAAATAGAGCTGTTCGGCTCAAGGGATCTGGAACGCGAGCGGATGCGGGTGGGATGCCTGATAGAAAATCCCGGCGCATTTGCAAATATGACAGCAAAAGAAAATCTTGAGGTAATCAGAAGACAGTTTGGGATTGCAGAACCGGCGGTTGACAGCATGCTGGAATTTGTGGGACTTTTGGAAGCCGGAAAGAAAAAAGTGAAAAATTTTTCCATGGGAATGAAACAGCGTCTGGGAATCGCGGTTGCCCTGCTAAGGAATCCGGATTTTCTGATTCTTGATGAGCCGATAAACGGACTGGACCCGGAAGGGATTATAGAGATTCGGGAACTGCTGTTAAAACTGAATAAAGAAAAGAAAATTTCCATACTTATTTCCAGCCATATTTTAGGGGAGCTATCCAAGATAGCCAGCGATTACGGTATCATCAGGGATGGTGTTCTGGTGGATGAATTTGAAGCAAAGGAACTGGACAACCGTTGCAGAAGATGCCAGAAAATCATAGTGGACCAGACAGAGCTTGCAGCAGGAATTCTGGAGGAGAAGCTTCATATCAAGGGCTATGATGTTCCGGCACAGAATACCATCCGTATATTTGAAGACCTGGAAAAAGCGGCGGAAACAAACCGCGCCCTTATTCTGGGAGGCGTAAATATCAAGGAAAGCTATTTTGCCGGACAAGACCTGGAAGGCTATTTCATGGAACTGCTTGGAGATGTACAGTGAAAAATATGGAACGAAGAAAGGAAAGAAATCAATGGTTAATTTGCTCAAGGGAGAATTATATAAATTAAGAAAAGCAAAGAGTTTTTATATCTGCTGTATGGTGTTCGCCGTGTTTATCGTCATGGTATACGGAATGATCATAATGGCTGAAAAAATCCAGAAGGGCGAAATGCAAAACGGCTCATACGGAGTTACAGTAACCGAAGAGAGCATGGCGGAAGAAGGGCAGGAGCCGCTGGCAGCGGAAGTATCAGTTCTGGAAGTTCTGGGACAGATGATGGCAAGTTTTGGAATTTTTACTACATCCATTTTTATTGCGATATTTGTGGTAGGAGACTATGGAACCGGTGCAGTCAAAAACATTGTCGGAAAGGGCATGGACCGATGGAAAATTTTCGTGGTAAAATACAGCTTTACCGTATTTGCCGCAGCTGTTTTACTACTTATCATGACAGTGCTGACGGTACTGGCCGGAATCATCTTTAAGGGAACGGGAATCATAGGCGCACAGTTTTTCAGGGAAATTGCAGCGTATGCAGGTGTACAGATTATGCTCGGGCTGGCACTTGCGGGAATTATTGTTTTTGTCAGTGAACTTTGCAGAAATTTAAGTGCGGCAATATCCATTGGAATTGGAATTCTGCTGTTTTCTTCAGCACTGACGGGACTGCTTGACCTGGGTGCCCGTTATCTTCTTCCGGATGCAGGCTTCCGGTTTTCTGATTACTGGATTGTTGACCTGATATCCAACTGTCCGATTAAGGATATTGAAAGCGGTTTTTTACTCCGTGCAGTCATTATGACAATTGTCTGGATTGCCCTGTCCCTTGCAGGAGGCATATGGCATTTTAAAAAAGCAGATATAAAATAAACCGGAGGAAAATAATGCAGATATTTTCTGAAGTATTTTTAACAGTATTAACAGTTGCAGTCACGGGGGCGGGCATAATGTCCGCCCGTTTGTGGCGATATAAAAAACAGATAAACCATATGATAAGTGAGCTGGA
>CANOLA010000063.1 GCA_947566705.1 uncultured Lachnospiraceae bacterium
ATCGGGATAAAAGTCAGTAAAATTAAGGGTTTTAGACCTAATCAGCAGACACTAAAGTAATCTCCGATTTTTTGTTGCTCGCTTATTTCAGCAGGTACGCTTACCTTCATTTCTGCTAAATCACTTGCATTAATTGCCGGATAACTTGTACCAGTACACCTTTCCAAAACAGTATTTACAAAATCATCCGTTTGCACTATTGCAAGAAGTAAATACCCATCAATATTAGGACGCATCTGAGCATATCCTGTTGAAAAAACATAGTTATTATCAGGCTTTTCAAACAAATAATTATTTTTTTGGTATGGACGAACTGTTTGATAAAACAAGTCTCCTGTGCGGGCTAATCTTTGTGCTCTTGACGGAGCTGTTACTCTATTTTCTACTCGATGGGATATCATTTCTGTTCCTACTACAGATTCCAAGTCCACATATTCAAATATCTCTGGGATATCTGATTTGGGATTAAACTCAGCAACTTCCCCCAACTTACGCTGTTCCCAATCGTCAGTAAATCCTGAAAATCGAATCTTCGGAATTTTCTCTCCATTTTGAGGGAACATTTTTTGCAACATATATTTTTTCAATTCTTTTGTCTCCTCACACTTACGCTGGTGAAGGGTGATGAGGTGGTCGAGAGTTCTAAAATATTCCCCTATTTGCTTTTGTTCTTCATAATCTGCATAATCAACAACAAACTCTTGCATATCAGATGCAAGAATATGCTTTATTGTATTGCCTGTTGTTATCTCCTCAATCTTCTTTTTGAACTTGGAAATCTGATAGTAATAATTCAAAAAATAAGGTTCGATTTCTATCTTAGGATTTCTAAACATGATAAGAGCATGAGCGGCCGAATTATCCAATTCTTCTGGTATTACGGCTGCGTGACCTACATGACCTGATTGAACCATAACCATATCTCCGGTATGTAGCCACTTATCTTTTTGTTTTTCAAAAAACTCATCATTTATAAAAATCTCCGTGTTACGATTTATCTGTCCATCTTTAATATTGTTTGATTCCAAATAAAAATGACCTTGCTCGACATAGTATGGTGTTGCTGTTCCAACAAATGCATTTCCTATAGAGCTGTATATTTCCCCCAGCTTACGCTGTTCCCAATCATCAGCAAAATTCTTAAATCTTATCTTCGGTGTATCTCCCACGATCACACCTCCCTGAGAACATTAATAAATTCCTCAACAGCATCTTTCGTTTCAGAATCCACAAAGGTTAATTCCCCAAGCATTTCAAGTAATGCTTCATTTCCGGCTTTGATGGCCCTACTTGTCTCCCTTATAGAACCAGAAAGCTGCCTGAGATCCACTTCCGGTTCTTCCTCACTGGTATCCACATATCTGGGAATATTCAGATTATAGTCGTTCGCCTTGATATCCTCGAAAGATGCAAGATAAGCCATCTTATCAACTGGTTTTCTGGCAGTAAACAATTCCAGCACTCTGTCAATATGCTCCTCGCGCATGACATTCTGCTTCTTTTCCTTTTCATACAGCTTGGACGCGTCAATAAACAATACGTCACGTCCGTCCCTGTGCTTTTTCAACACCACAATGCAGGTTGGAATGGAAGTATTATAAAACATATTGGACGGAAGCCCAATAACTGCATAGATTGATCCATTTTTGAGTAATATCTCCCTGATAGTTCCCTCTGCGGCCCCCCTGAACAACACCCCATGAGGAAGAACAATCGCCATCGTACCTGTCTGCTTTAAATGATAAAATCCATGTAATAAAAATGCATAGTCCGCTTTTGACTTAGGGGCAAGCTTACCCCCATAATCCATAAACCGCTCATCCTGTTTGAATCCCTCTGCGGCAGACCATTTTGCCGAATACGGCGGATTCATCGTTACAACATCAAACTCTGTATCTTCATCTGTAGGCCAGTCAGCATCAAGGGTATCTCCATTACGCAGATGCTGGTTTTCAGGCAGTACCCCATGTAAAAACATATTCATACGCGCCAGATTATAGGTTGACGGCATAAGCTCCTGACCGTAGTATTTAATGTAGTCGGGTTCTTTTGAGTAATTCCTGCAGCTAAGCATCAATGAACCAGACCCCATACACGGATCATATACCTGTAATCCTTTTTTTTCTTCCTGACCTGAAATGGCAATCCTGCAAAGAATCTGCGCGGGACCATGCGGTGTATAAAATTCTCCGGCCTTTTTACCGGTTTCAGATGCAAACTGGCCAATCAGATACTCATATGCGTTACCAAGGACATCTCCTTTTGTATGAATAATATCCACACCATCCAGCACCTTGATAACTTCCGCAATTGTGGTGCTCTGCTTCTGGTCGCCAGTACCAAGCCGGTTTGAATATAAATCCACATCCGCAAATAAACCGTTAAACAGTTCATCGGACTCCTCTATACGATTAAAAGCCGCCTATAATTTCTCTCTGTTAAACGAATTATTTTTGGCGGCATTTAATATGCTTACATACGTCATGTCGGGATCAAGCGTATAATGCTTTGATTTCTTTATCTCACTCAGCAATTCTTCCGCATCATCTGATTCCATTGCATCTTCATACACACACTGGGCTTCTTCAAGGCTATCCGGGCTTTCGTCCCTGATGAGATCATACACCTTCGCCAAATACGAATCCGATAAATATTTATAGAAAACCAAGCCTAATAGATACGTTTTGTACTCGTTTGCGTCCATTTTTCCTCTAAGTACATCTGCACCGCTCCACAAAACCTGTAATAAATCTTTCCCTTCAGCCATAGCTAATCTTCCTCTATCCTGCGTATCAATGTCATCGTAAATTTTCTTATATCCGGCAAAACAACGTTCCCTCTTTTCACACCTTTCTTTTTTATCACTACTGCCTGGGGAGATAAATATGAAATGCCGCACCTTCACCCGGACGTGATGCCACCTCTATATAGCCGTCCTGCATCTCTATAATTTTTCTAGTCAGATAAAGCCCGACGCCAATTCCTTCCTGGGCATGAACCTCCGGCTCACGGTAAAAACGTTTAAAAATCTGTGCCTGCCGCTCCTGCATAATCCCTTTTCCATTATCTGAAACACAGATTTCCGCAAAGATTTCCCTGACTTGAATACTGATTTCTACCCTTCCGTTTTTGCTTGTATATTTCACTGCGTTATCAAGCAAATTCATAACCGCCTCCATGGTCCATTTCACATCATGCCTGATACAAACGGAAGAATTCCTTGTCATGGAAAGGGCAATATTCTTTTTTTCTGCAAACGGAACAACCCCGGAAACCGCCCTGCGGATGGTATCTGTCAGGTCTTTTTCTTCTTTCTTTATCTGAATGATTCCGGTTTCCAGACGGGAAAGCTTTATCATGCTTTCCATCAGAAACTGCAGTCTTATGGTCTGGTTTTCCAGACTTTTTACTGCATCATCTTTTTCCCCCTGACTCACCTCTCCCTTTAAAATATCCAGATAAATATTCTGGTTGGAAAGCGGAATTCTGCACTGGTGTGAAATATCAGAAACCAGCTCCTGAAGCTGCATTTTTTCTGCAAGATTTGCCTGTCCTTTTAACTCAAAAATATGCCAGATCCGGGTGAGTTTTTCGTTTAATTTTGCAAACAGTGTATCTGTCTGTTTCCCTTCCTGCGGCTGTTTTCCTGCAATGATAAAATCAAGGCTTTCCTCCAGTTTTTCGGAAAATTCTATAACTTCTTTTTTTAATTTTATATACCGGTATCCGCAAAAAACTGCGGCTGCCAGCGAAAGCACTGCCGCAGTTATCAGCCAGCCGTCCATTGGTATCCCATCCCGTAAACATTTGCAATATATTTATGTGTATCGTTTTCTATCTTTCCGCGAAGCCGTCCGATATTCACGGCAAGGGCATGTTTGTCCACAAACTGGTTTCCGCCGTCCCACATCTTCTCCAGCAGCATTTCATAGGTCAAAAGCTGGTTTTTCGCAGAAAGAAAAGCGGACAGTATCCGGAATTCTGTTGGGGTAACTGCACACAACTCTCCCTGTACGCAGACCTTTCCCTGTTTTAAACAGACAGTCAGATAACCGTCATCAAAGTCAGTGGATGTTTCCTCCTTTGTCCTGTTTAAAATAACTCCGATTTTTTTAATCAGAACATTAACGGAAAACGGTTTTGTAACGTAATCCACCGCCCCAAGCTCATATCCTGTAAGCGCGTCCTCTTCCAGATCCCTTGCTGTCAGAAAAATCACCGGAATGCTGTCTTTTTTATATTTTTTCATCCACGGCAGAAGTGAAAACCCTTCCCCGTCCGGCAGGTTTACATCCAAAAGAACCAGTGAAAAGTCCCCGGTTTCCTGTTCTGTTTTCTGTAACAGATTCTGCCTTGCCTCTGAAATGGAATATGCGCCAAATGTCATATATCCTTCCTTTAACAGCCGTTGTGCAATTCCATGGTTTAAGTC
The DNA here is from genome assembly GCA_947566705.1 of uncultured Lachnospiraceae bacterium. Taxonomy (GTDB): domain Bacteria; phylum Bacillota; class Clostridia; order Lachnospirales; family Lachnospiraceae; genus Roseburia. Next base: position 4,433 of record CANOLA010000063.1, read on the forward strand.
CCAGTCATCTTCCACAATAAGAATTTTGTCCATTTGTGTTTCATCCTTTCTGCGGATTTTATGGTTAATTTATCATTTATTGTAACACACCTTACTGGGAATCTTAATCACAATTCCGTGATAATTCCGGGTATTATAAAAGCTGTCGGAATAATAGATTTATATATAGTCAAAAATCCCCTGAATAGCATCCGTAATATTCATTACTTCTGCTATTGGAATTCTGTCAAGTTTTTTATATCCTCGCACATTTAAATCCAGTAATGCCAGTTTTTCACACTGAACATAACCTTTCGTATCATCTGTTCTTATATAAATATGGAGCGGGCTCTCAGAACTTTGTGTAAAAATCGGACAGCCAACAATCTCCCCAGTCTGATTAAAATAATTCCTGCTTGTGACAAGTACCGGGTTTTTAATCCTTTCAATTTTTAGAATATCACCCTGATGAATTTCTTCCCTCACTCCCATACCTCTCTGCCCGCCGGTTCTCCCCAGTCATATTCCCCATCCACATTTAATTTACCGCCAAATTCAGCAGCCCGTTCCTCAAGTGTCTTATGCTTAAAAGCCTTTACCAACATAATGACACCATTTGATACCTGGACATCCAGTAATTCATCGTCTGCTATATTTGCTTTTCGGAGAATATCTTTTGAAAGCTCTATCCCCCGGCTGTTTCCCCACATTTTCACCTGCGCCTGCATACCAGCACCTCCCTATATATTATGTTCATAAAAAATATTACTCTGATAATCAAAAAATAACGCTTTTATTCTGCAATGTCAACTGTAAAACGCAAAAAGGACACAACCCCTGTGTCCTTTTTCACTGAAACTAATTTAAAAACCCAAAACTGCTGACAATCGCTGCTTCTTTTGCCTTTCCAGAGCAGACCTGGAAGAAACAGATAATCCGCACAACAAAAATTATGACTGCACATACTGTACCTGCAACCGGAACAATAAGTGTCCAGCAGAGCACCAGCGATATAATTGCCAGCAGCATATTTACAATGGTAAGTTTTAGTGCCTGACGCACATGAAATCCTGCGTATGGAGATTCCTTTGCTGCGAGCAGCGCTATAATAATTCCAATGGTTCCCAGTAAATACGCGGTAAGCGCCATCACCTTGTTTTCTGATATATCCTTCGGGTCAAATTCTGCAGTATGATCCTTCGGATCTACATATGGCTGCTGCGGCATGCCGTAAGGCATTCCGTTATTGTACATCCGGGAATTATTATATGCTCCCTGCGTTCCTGCCTGCTGGCTCCCCATCTGAGGATTCCCCTGCGGGTTTCCCATCTGTGGGTTTCCCTGCGGCATCCCGTTTCCTTCCGGCGCTGCCTGCTGCGCATTACTGTTCTGGTTTGGTACATTTTCTCCCAAAGCCGCTCCGCACTTTGTACAGAACGTGCTTCCATCATTCATCTCACTTCCGCATTTTGGACAAATCATGCTTTTTTCCTCCTTTTTCTGTAACGGGTATATGATAAACATATTCCACCAATCGTTCAAAACAATATCTATTTTACAGATTTTATGCGGCCCAGTCAATTAAAATTCGTTTAAGAAATAAAATCAACTTTATTAAAAATATTACATTGATACGAAAATAAAGTCAGGGCTTACAGCAATCCTCATCCCCCAAGCGTCAGCATGGTATTAATGCAGCGTTTTGCCTTCTTTAGCACTTCCTCATCCAGCACAATCTCTTCCCCACCGGTTTCAAGAACACAGCGGTACACATCCCCCAGTGTGGTCAGCTTCATGTTATGGCATACGCAGTCCTTTGAAAGAGGATAAAAACTTTTTTCAGGACATTCAAACTGCAGATGCTGTACAATGCTGTTTTCCGTGCCGATAATAAAAGACTTTGCATCACTTTTCTTTGCATAATCCATAATACCCGTAGTACTTCCCTGGTAGTCCGCAAGGGCAGTAACCTCCGGAAGGCACTCCGGATGAACTAAAAGCAGTGCGTCAGGATGCGCCTTTTTTGCCACTTCCACGTCACGCACGGACATCCGTACATGTGTCGGGCATCCACCCTGCAGCAGCTTTATATTTTTTTCCGGCACCTGGTCCGCCACCCATCTTCCCAGATTGCAGTCCGGAATAAAAAGGATATTGGTATTTTCAATATTTTTTACAATCTGCACTGCGGAGGACGATGTCACACATACATCACATACGGTCTTTAATTCAGAAGTCGTATTGATATAAGCCACCACTGTGTAATCCGGGTACTTTTCCTTTACACCGGAAATCAGTTCCACATCCATCTGTTCCGCCATTGGACAGCCTGCATCAGCATTGGATAAAATAACCTTTTTTTCCGGGGACAGAATCTTAACTGTCTCTGCCATAAATCGCACGCCGCACATCAGTACCGTTTTCTGGGACGCACCGGCCGCCTGCTGGCTTAATCCGTAAGAATCCCCCACATAATCCGCCACCTCCCAGATATCATGACTCTGGTAGGCATGGGCAAGAATACAGATATCTTTTTCCTTTTTTAACCGAATAATTTCATCCTGAAGTTCTCTTGTTGAATACATATGTCTGCTCCTGTTTTCTTTCTTCATTCTGGTTTACAGAATCTTTTATTACATGTGTTACTGTACTTCCTGCCCGTCCATCCTCTTTTCAAGAAACTGAATAAATTCTTTTTCAGGCAGCGGCTTTGAAAAATAATACCCCTGGATATGGCTGATTCCCAGTTCTTCCATTGTCTGGTACTGTTCCTTTGTTTCGATTCCCTCCGAAACGATTTCCAGATTCATCCCCTGAATCATCTGAATTGCCGCATCCATCACATATCTGGCTTTTCCGTTTTCAAAATAAGCATTTGTCATGCTCCTGTCAAATTTTACGATATCAACCGGCATTTCAACAATATAATTCAGGTTTGACTGTCCGGTTCCAAAATCATCAAGTGAAAACTTAATCCCGTACTTTATCAGCTTCTCCATGTTTCCAAGCAGCGTCTTTTTGGCGCTTGTGGAAGCCGATTCCGTGATTTCAAGATTAATGTACCGCGGATCCGTTTCGTATTTTTCCATGATACGGATATACTCTTCTGCCAGACACTCATAACCGCACTGTACAACCGAAAGATTTACCTCTATGTAGTCCAGCCCGTACTGTTCCAGCGGATGTTCCCTGATAAAACTGCAGACCTTCTCAAATACAATCCCGCCAAGCCGTAAAATCATTCCGTTTTCTTCGGCAATATCAATAAACACCCCTGGAGGCACTACTTTTCCTTCCTTATCCCGGATACGCACCAGCGCCTCTGCAGATGTAATACGCTGTTTTGCTGTCGAAAAAATCGGCTGGTAAAAGACCTCCACACGGTCCTCTTCCATCGCTTCCAGAATCATCTGCTCTGTTTCCTTCTCCCGGTACATTTTATCCACACTGTCTTTTTCTATGGTGAAAAAATCGTGTTCCGAAAGCTCTGCAGCATTCTGTCTGGCATAGCGGATGAGGTACAAAAAACTCTCTGCTTTGCCCGCCACACTGGAATGCGGCAGATACAGCCAGAACGGACGAACCACACTTGCATGGTCCTCTCCCCAGCCTGTCTGGAATCTCTGCCGGATTTCCCCGGCTCTTTTTTCTGACGCTGCAGAATCCGTAAACAGCACAACAAATTCATCTTCTGCATTTTTAAAGGAAAGTGCATCCGGCAGCTTCAGAAGATACTCCACAATTTCCATCTTAATCATTTCCTGCTTTTCCATCTGCACATTCTGAAAAGCATGATTTTCAAAAATGATAACAAGCGCTGCAAATTCCTCTTCCCTCGCAAAAGACTGTTTTATAAACTGGTAAAGGGCACCGCTGTTAAACAGTCCAGTACTTCTGTCAAGGTTTGTCTCCGGATTTTCGAGTTTTAAATAAAGCACCATAATTCCTATGGAACCGGCGTACCCTACAATCAGTACATCCGTATACATATACTGAATCTGCGAGGCAATAATCCAGATAAACAGCCAGATGCACACCGCTTCCCGCCGTCTTGGATTTATTTTTGCCTTTTCTTTTCTGATGAGATAAAATATTGTAATGAAAAAGACCAGCGCTGTGCCATAAGTAACGAGCACACCAGGTCCATAGGTATACAGCACTTTTTCCTTATCCTCTGCATACCGATAATGCAGCGGCGCAGCATAAGTTGCAAGCGCTCCGGCAGCTCCCAGTATCCAGAATGCGGACATCTTCTTCCGGTAGACTTCCTGCTTTGCATAAATATCCACGCACATATAGGATAACGCGCTGACTGCCACACCAAGCAGTGTCACCAGATAACTCTTGGCCATGAATTTTGCAAACGGCTCTGACAGCACATGCCGGTATTCAATAGCACCAATTGAAAGTATGTCAAACGTAATACAGATGAAAGTCGCAAAAAAGACAACAAGAAATGCCCGCTGGGTATCCAGGGAAACCCTTTTCTGGCGCATGTAAAAATAAAAAAGTACCAACATTAAAACAATTCCGCAACACTGTATCTGAATATGCATCATGAAATCCTTTCACTGGGTTTATCTCTTGTTTTTATTATATTCCACCTTTCTTTTGAAAGCAAGTATGCCGTGCAGTAATTGACATTAATCACCTTAAAACCACGGCAGTTTATGAAACGGTATTACAAACAGCACTTTGGACTGAATATCATCCACCGTAATATACGGATCCTCCCAGTACCGCGAATCAAATGAAATCTCCCGGTTGTCCCCCAGCATAAAATACGAATCTTCCGGTACGGTAAAGGTTTCCTCGCACTCCGTTTCCACAGAATCATCCAGATACGCCGACTCATCCAGCGGCTCCCCGTCAATATACACTTTGTTTCCCACAAACGATACCGTTTCCCCCGGCAGTCCAATCACACGCTTTACCAGCGAGGAAGGTTCCCCGTCCTCATCCGAGTAAAAAATAACCATATCCCCCCGCTGCGGCACCTCCTTACGGAATGCATTGCGGTCCCCCACGGTCCAGTCGTGCACCATCAAAGTCGGCTCCATACTTTCCGACGGAATCCGCCCCAGCATGATAAAAAAGTGAAACACAACAAACAGCGCTGCCAGAACAGCAATATATATTCCCCATTCAATTACTGCTTTTTTCCGTTCCGCCTTTTTTGGTTTTTTATCCTTTTTTGTTTTTTCTTCCGGTTCCATACCGCCTGTGTTTTCTGTATTTACCGTGTTTTCTGTATTTTCTGTTGTTTTCATTCTGTCCAGCTGATTCATATTTTCCATTTTTCGTTCCCGTTTCTTTCCCTGTATTCCATACTTAATTTTTATGTGCTTTCGGTTGTTCTCTGCTCCCTCTGCCATGCTCCGCCGGAAGCACTGCCTGCTGTCCCCGGAAATTCCACATGAAACCGGCTTCCAAGCCCTTCCATACTGATAATTTCGTATCTGCCCCCATGCTTTCCGGTAATCCACCTGGCAATTGCCAGACCAAGCCCGGTACCGCCAGTACTGCCGCTTCGTACGGCATCCGCCCGGTAAAAGCGGTCAAATGCCCTCTCCAGGTCCTGCTGGGACATTCCGATTCCATTATCCTGAATTTCGTAATACGAAACACCTTCTCTGGTCATTCCGACTCTCAGAATTATTTCTTCCCCTTCTGTGGTATATTTTGCGGCATTATCCACCAGTATCCGTACTGACTGCTTGAGCATGTCAAAATCGCCGGTAACCGGTGCCGTTCCCCGTTTCTGCAGGGTATAAACATGCGTTTCATCAATCATACGGGATTCCTCATAGATTTCCTCCAGAATATCCCCAAGGTCCAGCTTTTTCATATCCAGGTTCTGTCTGTCGGAATCACTTCTTGCCAGAAACAAAAGCTGTTCCACAAGCTTCTGCATATGGGCAGACTCATTCTGAATCGCCGTAATCCCCTCCGAAAGAACACTTTCATCCTCCTTGCCCCATCTGTCCAGCATATTAACATACCCCTGGATGACCGCAATCGGTGTGCGCAGCTCATGGGACGCATCCGAAACAAACTGCGTCTGCTGCCTGTAGGATGCCCTGATTCGCTCAAGCAGATCATTCAGAGCGTTCTCAATTCCCTGCAGTTCCTTGTCATTGGTGTGCACACCGGATTCCATGGTTTCCACCTGGAGATTTGCAATGGCATCCTCAAGATTACGGTATTTATTTTCATCCGAAACCAGATTTTTTAATTCACGCGCTTTATCCGCGATTTCATCCAGCGGTTTTAACTCTTTCCGCACCCGTTTTGTTCCGGTGCGCAGCATGGAAAAAATATCAGCAAGCTGCACCAGAAGAACGATTATGCCTGCTATCCTGAGATAATACAGCCATATTCCTACCGGAACCTGGTATAAAAGCTTATTGTCTGATGCATATACATAATACACCAGCTCCTTAAGCGTCCTGCCGGACACCAGCTTTCTGGAATAGTCCACCGAAAAATTCCCAAGCTGCTGCATATCCGTCCCGTAAACAAACACGGCAAAAAGCAGCAGGCACACCATAACATCCATGGCTAAATAATTTCCACACATCTGCCAGACCCGTACCAGATTGATTCTCCACGCAATGGAGGTTACCTTTTTATTCTCTTTCTTTTTTACATCTCCCATACCGCTATTCCCTGATACAGTATCCAACGCCGCGCACTGTCTGGATTATTTTTACATTGTACACATCATCCAGTTTGCTGCGGAGATAACGCACATACACATCAATTACATTTGTTTCTCCCAGGTAATCATAACCGCATACTTTTTCCGTAAGGGTATCCCTTGACACTACAATATTTTTATTTTCCAGCAGTACCTTAAGCAGGTCAAATTCCCGCGGTGTCAGCTCCACAACGTCACTTCCGTAACGCACCTCATGGCGCGCCAGATTCATCTCCAGCGCGCCAAAAGTAAATATATTTTCTTCTTTACTGACAGTTCCGGCACGTTTCTTAAAGATCAGCCGTATTCTTGCCAGAAGCTCCTCAATGGCAAACGGTTTTGTCATATAATCGTCTGCCCCACCGTCCAGACCTGCCACCTTGTCCATGACCTCATCCCTTGCAGTCAGCATGATTACGGGAACATCGCTTGTCTTTCGCAGACGGCGCAGGACCTCAAAACCGTTCAGCTCCGGAAGCATCACATCCAGCACAACAAGGTCCGCCTGCCCGCTCTCTGCAATGGAAAGACCTTCCCTGCCGCTTACGGCTTTCACGACCTGATAACCCTCATGCTTAAGCTCCAGTTCCAGAAACCGTGCAATTTTTTCCTCATCTTCCACAATCAGTATCGTTGTTTCCATGAAAAACTCCTATTTTTCATCAGACGCCTTGTCCACAATGTCGCTTTTTAAGCTTTCAGCAGCATCTGCCGCATGGTCCATCGCCTGGTTAATATCCACGGTCCGGATATCCGGTCCCCTGAAATGATAACGCATGTCAAAGAACAGACCGATAATCATAAGCGGCACCACTACCCAGAAGGCAAACAGCATCAGCACAACCAGCAGTGTAACCGGCACTCTTAAAATTTCTTTTCCGCCGCGTTCCATGCAGAAACTGTTACGGTTGCCTTTTTCAATCCAGCGGACGCAGAATCTTCCAAACCGCTTCATCACTTCACCGAAAGATTTATCGCCTTCTTCCTGTTTCTGTTCCTGTCCGGCTTCCTGCTCTTTGTCTGCAAATCCGGTGCGTGCCATCCCGCTGGTTTTTCCCAGCTTTTCCAGATAAATCATCGCCTCAAGGATATCTCCGTCGCAGGCAAGAAGCGCCTGCTTTGCTTCCTCATAACTGACATTTGCCCGTTCCCTTAACTTTTCAACTTTTTCAAACTGTTCCATATTTCATTCCTTCTTTCTCATGTGATTTTCCGCAGGAAGACTGTCTGTTGTGGTATTCTTCAAGAATATGATTTCGCAAAAGCACTTTGAGAAACAAGCTTTCATGTACTCTGCTCCACATGTGATGTTCCTCCTGCTGATATTGCTATCATACCGGAGCAAAATTAAATGAAAATGCGGGTTTGATTAAAATTGGATTAAAAACAATATAAAATTCAAAAAAGCTCCGGATTCATGAGAAATAAAAAAGCCCCCAACCCTTATTTCAAGAATTGGGGTGCCCCTGCCAAGGAATCGGCGCGACAGGATTTGAACCTGCGACCTCTGCGTCCCGAACGCAGCACTCTACCAAACTGAGCCACGCGCCGCCTGTAATTTTTTGCCCTGCAAAAAATTGCCTACGCAAATCGCTTCTGCGAAGCAGAACTTCAAACGCGATTTGCTCCTTCCTGCGAAGCAAAAAACATTACCTACGCAAATCGCTTCCGCGAAGCGGAACTTCAAATGCGATTTGCTCCTTTTACAAAGCAAATCACAACTGCTCTATTATCCTATCATATCCAGCCCCCTTTGTCCAGCATTTTTTTCTTTATACTGTAAAAATTTGGATATTTTCCCGGATAATTAAAGAAAATGGCGCAATAATATTCTCTCTTGCTGAAATAAAAAATGCATGATATATTAAAAAAGATACGAATAAGAAAATTAAAAGGAACAGAGAAATATGAAAAAAACCGCACTTATCACCGGGGCCTCCCGCGGAATCGGGAGGGCTGCCGCCATCACATTTGCCAGGGCCGGATACAAGCTCTCCCTGTGCTGTAAAAATTCAGAGGAGCAGTTAACCGCACTTGCCGGACAGCTGCAGCAGGAATATGGTATACAGGTTCTCACATTTACCGGGGATGTGGGGGATTTTTTATTTGTACAGGAAATGGTATCCAAAACGCTGGAAGCGTTCGGACAGCTTGATGTTCTTGTCAACAATGCCGGAATCTCCTACATCGGTCTGCTGACAGATATGGATATCGCCGACTGGAACCGGATTGTTTCTGTCAACCTGACTTCTGTATTTTCCACCTGCCGTCTTGTCGTTCCTTCCATGGTTTCGGCAAAATCCGGAAGGATCATAAATATTTCCTCTGTCTGGGGAAATGCCGGTGCCTCCTGCGAGGTGGCATACTCCGCCTGCAAAGGCGGCATCAATGCATTTACCAAAGCACTCGGCAAGGAACTGGCCCCAAGCGGAATCTGTGTCAATGCCATTGCCTGCGGTATGATTGACACGGACATGAACCGATGTTTTACAGAGGCGGAACATGCCGCACTGATGGATGAAATTCCTGCAGGACGAATGGGTACGCCTGAAGAGGTTGCGCAGCTGGCACTTTCCCTTGCCACAGGTCCTGCTTATTTAAACGGACAGGTGATTACTCTTGACGGCGGATGGATTTAATCCGGGAAATACCCCTGTATTTTTATTCCATCCGGTGTTTTTCTTATTATTACAGAATGTTTTTCTGTTTATTTTATGTTTTTCTTATTTTTCAAGAATCAAAACGCGAATCGCGTTTTTCCATTTATTTGAAGGTGATGTATTTTACAATCACCCTATGAAAGTACATACAGACAAAAATTGTAAGGAATCCCACAAGTTCGAAGAGTTTGGTAACCGTCTGGATACTGTCATGTTCCGCCAGAATATTTCAAACCAGGAACTGGCCCGGAAAATGTTTCTGGCAACCTCTACGATTAGCGGATACCGGACCGGACGGCGTTCCCCCTCTGTCAAAGATCTCGCTTCCCTGACAAAAATTCTTGGTGTATCATCCGATTATCTGATTGGAGTAAAAGACCAGCCCTGACAGCCAATGCCTGCAAACATAATACCGGAAAATTATCATACGGGAAAAATAATGCAAAAAAAGCCCGGTCTGCACATACAAACCGGGCTTTTTTTGTTACTCATTTTTACAATTCTTTTTCCTGTGGTTCTTCAGCACCAGGCGTCAGAACCGCCTCTTTCTTTTCATCCCTGACCGCGGTCAGAATGACCGTGGAACGTTCCGGGACACGAATCCTGTTTTCGTTCTGTTCCGTCACGGCATCAAAATCCGCGCCGTCTTTGTATTCTGCGTAAGTATTTACCAGCAGCTTCCAGTGATGCCCCTTCGGGGGTTCCGGAAGACGCATATCAAGCGGCTCCCAGTAAGAGTTCATTCCATAAAACACAATATCGTCATCCGTATCATCCTGGTTTCTTCCTGCATACATAATTCCGATCAGATGTGTATTGAAATCCGTATGGTTCCTGTATGGTTCTCCATTGTGGATACTGACAAACGGAAGTCCGCACTCCGCCGGCTTTGTATCTCTCCGCAGAATCGGATGTACCGCCCGGAAATGTATCATAAAACGCACAAAATCATGAATTTCCCGGTAAATTTCCAGCCGGTTCCAGTCCAGCCAGGAAATAATATTATCCTGACAGTAGGCATTATTATTTCCAAACTGCGTATTGCAGAATTCATCACCCGCAAGAAACATCGCAGGACCGCGGCTGCACAGAAGCGCTGCAAACGCATTTTTTACAAGCCTGCGGCGGAGTCCCTCAATCACCGGGTCATCCGTCTCCCCCTCCTGCCCGCAGTTCCAGCTGTGCCCGTTATTGTCACCGTCATTGTTGTTCCAGCCGTTTTTCTCATTATGTTTTTCGTTGTATGAATACAGGTCGTACATCGTAAAACCGTCATGGCAGGTCAGGAAATTTACGGATGCACTGTACCCTCGGCTTGCCGGGTCATACATATCCGGCGAACCGGTTATTCTGGTAATTGCGCGCCCCGCGGAGCCGGAATCCCCTTTCAGGAAACACCGCATGTCATCACGGTAACGGCCGTTCCATTCAGCCCAGCGGTTCCATGACGGGAAACTGCCCACCTGGTACAGGCCGCCTGCGTCCCACGCTTCCGCAATCAGCTTCATGTCCCCAAGAATCGAATCAAATGCAAGTACTTCAAGAATCGGCGGATTATCCATGGGAGCCCCGTTCTGGTCCCTTCCAAGAATGGATGCAAGGTCAAAACGGAATCCATCCACGCGGTATTCCACCACCCAGTACCGCAGACAGTCCAGAATAAAGCTGCGGACCACCGGATTGTTGCAGTTTAACACATTTCCACAGCCGCTGAAATTATAATAAAATCCGTCCGGCGTAAGCATATAGTAGATATTGTTGTCTATTCCCTTAAAACAGAAACACGGTCCCTCTTCATTGCCCTCCGCCGTATGGTTAAACACAACGTCAAGAATAACCTCGATGTCATTCTCTTTCAGTTCCCGGATTAAATGCTTTAACTCATCCCCCTCATGGTTATGCTCCCTTGTATATGCATATCCTGTATTTGGTGCAAAGAAGCAGACCGTGTTATAGCCCCAGTAATTATAAAGCTGTACACCATCCACAACCCTCGCACTTTCCATTTCATCAAACTCAAAAATCGGCATCAGCTCCACTGCATTAATACCCAGGTCCTTGAGATATGGAATCTTCTGTCTCAGTCCTTCAAATGTCCCGGCAGCCGCCACGCCTGACGATGCATCCTTTGTAAAACCGCGCACATGGGTTTCATAGATCACAAGGTCTTCAAACGGATGATTCACCGGTTTGACATTGCCCCAGTCAAAATTACTTTTTACAACTCTTGCCTTATATACAAATCCCTTATCATCTTCCGGACGTTCGCCCCATTTCCGCTGTCCGGTGACTGCCTGTGCATAGGGGTCAAGGATTACATTGTCTTTATTAAAAAGTTTTCCTTTTTCCGGCTCATTCGGCCCGTCAAACTGAAACGCGTATTCAAACTCATCAATTTCAAGTCCGAAAACCAGAATGGAATAGGTGTCCCCAATTCTGTAGCTTTCCGGAATCCGGATTTTTGCATACGGCTCGGATGCTTTTGGCCGGAACAACAGCAGTGTACAGCTTGTCGCCCCATGGGAGCTGATGGTAAAACTAACGCCGCCTATCGTCTGGTGGGAACCGTTCATCCGGAAAAATCCCGGTCTCACATCAAAATCCCCGATTCGGTCCAGCGGCTGCAGACCTTCTCCCACATTTTCACAGCCATCCATAACAGGAATCGGCTTTTGTTCCGCAGCACGGTAATCAAACTTTATATTCATGTACTTATCCCCTTATACTTTTTCCACTTTCAGGGCTGTTCTTCCCTGATTTCAAGTCTGCCAGTGTCATCAAACTCTATACAGCTGTAGGAAGCTGAATATGTATTCATATCACTGATGATTGACTTCTTCTGCTTTCCCTTCGCAATGGCGGGCCTGAAATCGTTCCTGCTGTCTGTCGAACTGAGCCGGCAGGGCAGAATTCCTGCCTGCAGGTCGTTTTGCAGTATCCCGTCCACGAACGTAAATGTCTGCTGGTAAATAACTGTATCTTTATCAGCCGGATTTAAATTTCCGCCAAAACAGAAATTCCCAAGACTGTAGCAGATTACTTTCCCCTGATATAATTCTATGCCCTGAAGTACATGCGGGTGCGAACCAATCAGAACATCAGCACCCCAGTCTATGATTTCGTGCGCCAGCTTTTTCTGGTAATCATTTGGATAATGGTCCCCCTCAATCCCCCAGTGACAACTGGCAATCACAAGGTCTGCCCCCTCATCTTTAAGCTTTCTGATTCCATCCCTGATATATGCTGCATGCGTTTCATCCGCTGACAGCTGGCTTGCGGACACAATGCCTATCACAATACCGGAATCGGTTGTATATGTTGCGGTATGGTCATTAAACCCGAAAATAAGCCCGGCGTCATTCAGTACCTGCCTGGTTTCATCCAGCCCCGTCTGACCATAATCAAAGGTATGGTTATTGCCAAGACTGCAGCCCTCCACGGAACTGTTTGTCAAAATACCGACATATTCCGGCTTTCCTTTCATGTTCCAGGTTTTTTCCACGCGGTCTTTGGATGTGGAAAGCACACACTCCAGGTTCACCAGTGTAAAATCATCTTCCTCAAAAACACTCCTGACCCCGTCAAAGAAATAGTTTTCTCCATACTTATCATAATATTCATGAAAAGAGCCCGCATATCCCTGCTTCTGGTTTGGTCCGAGCGTACAGTCCCCCACCGCCGTAACCGTAACGGTCTTTGGCTCCCGGATAACCTCGGACGCCTCCTGTGTCTGGCTTTCCGTTTCGTATTCCTGCTGCACAGCAGTCCCTGCTTCCGTGGAACGAACGGCTGTGCGCGCCGTTTTCTCCGGCAGGCTGCAGCCTGCAAGCAGCAGAGTACATGCAAAAGCCATGCAGAACTGTTTTCGTTTTTTTCTCAATTGCGTATATAAAATGTAGAATTTCGACATATTAACTTTATTTTACCATATACATCGACAAACACCAAGCATAAATCGATTTTTTTACTTAAAATATGAAAACTATTTTAATCCCTTATACATAAAAAAAGCAGTATGAATATCACCCGCATTCACACTGCTTTCGTTTTCTCGATAAAATATCGATTCCAGCAACTAGCCCAGTCCGTCAATCACTTTTTTCAGCTCGTCCTTTTCCCCCTGTGCCAGAGTTTTTCCTTTATAATATGATTCAAGGAAATGTATTACAGAACCCTCGTCCCAGAACTTAATGAACTTGTTTGCCTGCTCACTCCGGTAATCCTCTTCCTGCACCAGTACCTCATAAAAAAAGAACCGTCCTTCCCTGTGCATGCGGACAAATTCTTTCTGTACAAGTTTTGTCAGATACGTAGATACCGTCTGCGGCTTCCAGTCCTTATCATAAGCTTCGTTGGCACGGCGCACAATTTCTGACAACGACATCTCATGGTCAGCATCCCAGATCGTTTTCATAACGATTGTTTCTGCACTTGTTAAATCCTTCATTTACATTTCCTACCTTTCCCGTTACGGATACATTACATTTATAGTCTGTATGATAACATGTCCCAACCAAAATCACAATACTTGTTTTGATATTTTTTCGTAAATTTTTGTAATTTTCTGTAATTTTATTCCGCACGCAGAATATCCACTGTATGACCGCTTGCCCCCATAAGTTCCATACGTTCACAAGTCGCCAGATGATAGCGGATAAACGCTTCAAATTCCTCTTTTGTCAGGGCATTCAGGAATGGACGCATATAATTAGCAGCCCCGTCCGCTGCAATAATCCTTTCACGTACAAGCCCCGCCCCTGCATTCAGTTTTTCGGTATCTTCCAGACGCACCATGCTGTACAAAGGATTTGCCTTCGGGGTACAGTGCCAGTTTTCATCAAGCATTCCATTCCGGAGGGCTTCCAGTACATGCCGCTCCTTAAAAGCATAGGTGATAACGGAAAATTCATTCATAATATAGGCCACCAGAATCCATCCGCGCGTCACCCGTTTTGCCTCCCGGAGTGCGGCCAGCTTGTCCTCCCATGCATGCAGATGGTACATCGGACCAAACAAAAGTGTCACATCAAAGCTTTTGTCTTCAAACCGCCTGAGATTCATGGCATTTCCCTGCCATGCCTTTACAAGAGCGGATTTATGTTTCAGCCTGCCAAGATTGTGCTTTACCAGTTCTATGGCACTGACGTCATATCCCTCCTCTGCAAGAGGTATGGAATAGCGTCCGGTTCCTGCCCCGACATCCAGAATCTTTATTTCTGACGGCTGTTTTGTTTCGGCAAGCAGGTTTAAACACTTATGGATATAATGCATGCTGGTAATGTATTCCACCTGCCCGTGCCTGCTGTCCAGACGCTTTTCTTCATTAAATTTGTTATAATATTCTTCTAATTCTGTCATGACATTTATTATAAGGTATCTTTTCCTTTCCCACAAGACAAAAAAGGATGATCCGGTTTGGACCATCCTTTCTTTTTCATCTGCTCATCTGCAGTTACTTTATGGCTTCTTCAAATGCTTTACGTACAGCATCTGAATTTTCACTGACAATAAACACTGCATACTGTCCGCTGGTAAAAATCACTCCATCTTTAATTCTGCTGACTTCTTCCGGCTCATACTGGTCCAGAAGCTTACGGCGGTTTTCCTTATGTGCCTCAAGACTTTTCTTGGCTTCCTCCGTATCAGCGGTATTTTTAACTGCAATAACTGCAATCTCATCTGCTTTTCCGCCTTCCTCAGCATAACTTACAAAAAAACTGTCAACCTTTTTATAATCCAGATCCGAAATATTGGTAAACAGATCCTCAGCATCCTCCTCTGCGCTGCTTGCATACAGCATGGAAGGAAGGCTGCTGTCCGCCGCTTCCATTTTCTGGCACAAGTCATACATACTGACGGATTTTTTGTTTTCCTGGCAGCCGCACAGAAAACATGCCAGTATGGTGCATAATACCAGTAACTTTTTCTTCATAATCGTCCTCCCCTCCGCCGGGCATCAGTTCAGAATAACCTCTCCTCCATTTTCGCTTTCTGTCATGGTATCAACATCTTCTGTCATTCCAGGCTGCCCCGACTGTCCTTCCGCCGGCTGCAGACCCTTAAACGCTTTTTCCACAGCTTTGCGGAGCTTCTCCATTTCCTCTTCTGACAGGCCAGTATTTCCAGGACCTTCATTATAGCCTGCCATATTCACATTAAACAGGTATGCCTCATCATCCGGATCCTGTACCCAGTTATAACCGCCAAGGCAGTACGGCATATCCTTGTAATTTCCATTCATCAGCTGCTCGTCAATTAAACTTGTAACCGCAAATGCCACTGTCGCATCCTCTTCTTCTATCTTTTCCTTAAATGCGATCATAACGCTTCCAAGCTTTTTATCCATTGCCTTACGAAGCGCCTTCGGAATATCATAAACGCTGTCAACCGTAACCTTGTTCTGGTATGCCATGTTGTATTTCAGGGAAGTCGCTGTTGGAAAATAATCATGATCCCATGTCTGCTCCTGTCCCCACATCGCATCCGTCATATTAAAATGTGCATAATTTCCTGTCCCCGCGTCAGAAAAAATATCGGTAATGTACCAGTCGCCATCCAGCTTTACAATATCCCAGGAATGGTAACGTTCGTTATTATGTACCACTTTGCATTCCATGCCCAGCATCTGCATAAACATACGGAACGTGGTTGCGTAGCCGACACAGACTGCATTGTGGTATTTCAGTACCCCGTACGGGCTGTCACAGTCTTCCTGTGTGGCAGGGATAACAGTAAGCGCCCCGCGGTCCTGCTGCAGGGAGCTTGTCATCCAGTCATAAACCGCTTTTTCCTTTTCATACTCCGACATGTCGTCCTTGATTTTCATCTCTTTCAGTGCCTTCTCCGCCATGTCAAGCGTTTCTTTTTCCTTATCCGTCAGCTCCGTGTTATCCCCGGATTTATAAGCATCAGAGATCTTCGTGGTCGGCTTAATTTCATAGTTTTCTGCAATCTTTACATAATCCTCGGTTGTCTCTGGATTTTTTTCCTCTTCCAGTTTGTTTATGTATGTTTTTAAGGTAAACAGGTTAAACGCCGATACCGTTGTGCTGCCTGCAACCCCAAGTACCAGAATCACGGCAACAACAGCTTTCCATGCACCGCCCTTTTTCCTTTTCTCTTTTTTTCTTTTTCCGATTCCCCGATAACGCTCTTTTCAATATCATCATC